>DASVNH010000269.1:0-35013 GCA_036383955.1 Planctomycetota bacterium
AGCAGGATCGCGGCGGAGCCGATCCGCAGCGTCCACGCGCGGGACGCCTCGGTCCTCCGGATCCACGCCAGCAGCGGGAACGCCACCGCCAGGATCGCCAGCTGTCCGAACTCCACTCCGACATTGAACGACACGACGGGCAGCGCGATCGAACGAACTTCGCCGAGGCGCTCGCGCAGGACCTCCGAGAAGCCGAGGCCGTGCACGAGGCCGAACCCGAACGTGAGGATCCAGCGGTAGCCCCCGTTCCGGAGGACGTAGTTCTCGGCCGCCACGTAGACGATCGACGCCGCGATCAGCGCCTCCGTGATCCTCGGGTTCATCCGGATCACGCCCGTCGCCGCCAGGAGCAGCGTCAGGCTGTGCGCGACCGTGAACGAGGTCACGATCTTGACCATCTCCCCGACCTTCGACGCCCCCAGCAGCAGCGCCAGCAGGAAGGCGATGTGGTCGAAGCCGATGAAGATGTGGTGCATGCCCCAGAGCAGGAATTCGCCCGCGGTCTGCCAGGCCGTGGGGTCCAGGTCGGAGCCGCGGATCTCCAGCGGGTCCGGCCCCATGCGGACGTAGGTCCTCTTCCCCGCTCCCCAGGCCGCGGTCACGAGGACTTTCGATCCAGGATACTCGACGAACGCGTCATAGGAAAACCCGATGGACGTCGACGCCCGGACCGGGGCCTGGAACGTGGCGACCACCGACGCGATGAACTCCTCCCCCGTCGCCAGGAACTTCTCGAAGCGCGGCTCGAGGGACACGAGCTCGAGGCGCGGCCCGGCGCCGTCGACCGTCAGCGTCGTCCGCGACAGGACATAGGCGGCGACGTCCGCCTTCGCGCGCTCCAGCTGGAGCTCGGTGAGCTCGATGGGCTCGGCCGGGAGCTGGACGCCCTTGGAGATCCGTTCCATGCCCACGTGGAGGCGCAGCTGGACGCGGTCGCCGTCGACGCGGAGGTCGGCGGAGACGACCTTCTCGTCGTGGGAAAGGAGGGCGAGAAAGATTACCAGCGCCATTCGGGGCGATTATAGGCGTAGTGTTGATAAAATGACCGCGTCAGTTCATCAACCCTTGAGGACTTCTATGAAACGCGCCGTGCAGATCCTGTCGTTCGTCGCGGGCAGCGCCGCGATCGCGCTCCTGGCCCTGGCCGGCCGGACCGACGCCGATCTTTCGGCGGCCGGCGCCGAGATGGCCAAGGCGGCCGACGCCTTCCTCGCCGGGCTGACGCCCGAGCAGAAGGCGAAGGCCTGCTTCGAGCTCGGCGACGCCGAGCGGCTGAACTGGCACTTCATCCCCCGCCCCCGGAAGGGGCTGCCGATCAAGGAGATGAACGAGGCGCAGCGGAAGGCGGCCCACGCCCTGCTCGCCGCGGGCCTCAGCCAGAGCGGCTACAAGAAAGCCGAGACGATCATGAGCCTCGAGACCATCATCAAGGAGCTCGAAGGCCCCAACGGCAAGATGGTGCGCGACCCCGAGCTCTACTACTTCTCCGTCTTCGGCAAGCCCGGCCCGACCTGGGCCTGGCGGATGGAGGGCCACCACCTTTCGTTCAACTTCACCGTCGTGAACGGCAAGTTCATCGCGGCCGGCCCGGCCTTCATGGGCTCCAATCCCGGCGAGGTCAAGAGCGGACCCCACACCGGCCTCCGCGTGCTCGGCGCCGACGAGGACCTCGGCCGCGAGCTCGCCAAGTCCCTCGACGCCGACCAGGCCAAGGCGGGCATCCTGCCGGGCGCCGCGCCGGCCGACATCCTCTTCGTCCCCGGCAAGAAGCCCGGCCCCCTGGAGCCCGCCGGCGTCGCCTGGGCCCAGCTCAAGCCCGCCCAGCAGGCCCTCGTCTGGAAGATCGTCGAGGAATACGCCAAGCGGCTCCGCGGCGACATCGCCGCCCGCGACCTCGCCGCGATCAAGAAGGAGACGCTCGTCTTCGCCTGGGCCGGCCCTCTCGAGCGGCACCAGGGCCACTACTACCGCATCCAGGGCCCGCACTTCACCATCGAGTACGACAACACCCAGGGCAACGGCAACCACGTCCACTCCGTCTGGCACGACCACGCCGACAACTTCGGCGAGAGCCTCCTGAAGACCCACTACAAGGAAGAGCACAAATAGCCATCCTGCTCGCCCTGCTTGCCCTGAGCCGAGTCGAAGGGCTGCTCCAGGTGGAGGCGGCCCCGCCCGCGGGGCTCGACCTCTCCAAGCCCTTCCGGGTCGTCCGCGCCGACGGCACGGAAGTGCCCGCGCAGGCCGCGGGCGCCTCGATCGTTCTTCTCGCGGGAGGCGACTTCAAGGCGGAGGCCGTCGCCCCCAGGGACTTCCCCAAGGTCGAGCTCAAGGACGACGGCCGGAGCCTCCACCTCGGCCGGGCGCTGAGCTACAACTACGCGTTCGTCGAGGCGCCGGAGGGCGTCGACAAGGTCTACGGCCGGAGCGGCTACCTGCATCCGGTCCGGACGCCCGACGGGCGGACGATCACCAACGACTTCGGTCCCAAGCACCTGCACCACCACGGCATCTGGTTCCCATGGACGAGCAGCCACTTCGAGGGCCGCAAGAGCAACTTCTGGGACCAGCTGGCCAAGGAGGGCAAGGTCGAGTTCGTGAAGATGCTGGGGACGTCGAGCGGCCCCGTCTTCGCCGGCTTCCGCGCCGAGCAGCGTTTCGTGAACCTGAACGGGCCCGACGGCCCCAAGACCGCGCTGAACGAGATCTGGGAGGTGCGGGCGTACGCGGCCGACAAGCGCGTCGTCTTCGACCTGGTCTCGACGCAGACCTGCGCGTCGGACCAGCCGCTGGTCATCAAGCAGTACCGCTACGGGGGGCTGGGCTTCCGCGGCCACGCGGAGTGGGAGGGCAAGGAGGGCGTCGCGTTCCTCACCAGCGAAGGCAAGACGCGGGCGAACGGCCACGAGACGACGGCCCGCTGGTGCGTGATGACGGCGCCGCTCGGCGGCAAGCCGGCCTCGATCGGCTTCCTCTGCCACCCCTCGAACTTCCGCTTCCCGCAGAACATGCGCATCCATCCGGACGAGCCGTTCTTCAACTGGGCGCCGTCGCAGGCGGGCGACTTCTCGATCGAGCCCGGCAAGCCCTACGTCTCGCGCTACCGCTTCCTCGTCGCCGACGAGTCCCTCACCCCCGACGAGATGAACGCGGCGTGGAAGGTTTACGCCGAACCTGCCGTGACCCTGAAGTAGGTCCAGGAGACAGGTCCAGGTCCAGGACATTCGGGGGGACGGCGACGGGCGCCCCCGGCCGGTTTCACGATGGCGGCGCGATCACCCCGCGCTGATCTTCAAGTCGAGTGACGAGCCAGGTCGAGCGAAACCCCCGTCAGCCGCCGCCTCTTCCATCCGCGATGGACTTCCGATTCTCACCGCGCGTCCGACATCCTTCGCCCGCTCCCGTCTCCCGTCTCTCGGCTCTCCTTCCCCCCCCAATCGCTCGGCTATCCATACTAGGCGTCTCGTCTCTTGGCGCTTGGCACTTGGCTCTTGGCTCTCGTCGTCCCCGGAATTCCTGGACCTGGACCTGGACCTGGACCTACATTGCTCGCATGGCGCTCGAAACCCTCAACCGCTACCTGGACGAGGTCGCCGACCGCCCGGGCTGGGCGCGCTTCGTCGCGGGCGCGTGGGGCGGCTCGCCGGACGGGGCGGCCGACGTCCTCCGCGCCTACCATCCCACGCTGAGCGTCGCCGACCTGCTGAAGATCTTCCGCGTCATGATCACCTCGCGGAAGACGGACGACCGCGAGCTCTACCTGCAGCGCCAGGGCCAGGCCTGGTTCACCGCTTCGAGCGCGGGCAAGGAGGCGGTCCTCGCCTCCGCCGGGCTCGCGCTGCGCCCCACCGACCCGATCTGGGGCTACTACCGCGACCGTCCGCTGATCCTCATGCGCGGCGTCCCGGCCAAGGACATGCTCATGCAGGCGGTCGCCGCCGCCGCCGACCCCGCCTCGGGCGGCCGGCAGATGGCCGTCCACTTCGGATCCAACGAGCACGCGATCCCGATTTACGCGAGCCCGGTCGGCATCCAGTGCCTCCCCGCCGAGGGCCTCGCCGAGGCCTGCGCGCTCACGAAGAAGCTCATCGACGACGGCCGCTTCCCCGGCGACAGCGTCGTCTACACCTCCGTGGGCGACGGCACCACCGCCGAGGGCGAGGTCTACGAGTCCCTGCGCGCCGCCATCAACGCCAAGGCCCCCCTGCTCTTCCACCTCATGGACGACGGCTTCGGCATCTCCGTCCCCGTCTCCGAAACCGTGCCCGGCGGCGACGTCGTCTCCCTCTTCCGCGGCTGGCCGGGCCTGACGGTCATCGAGAACGACGGGCTCGACGTCCGCGGCTCCTACGACAACTTTCTCCGGGCCGCCGAAGTCTGCCGGTCCGGCCGCGGGCCCGTCCTGCTCCGCTCCAAATTGCTGCGCCTCTACAGCCATTCGTCCACCGACGACCAGCGCAAGTACCGGCCGAAGCTCGACATCACGCACGAGGTCGACGAGCGCGACCCCCTCATCCGCTTCGCCCGCGAGCTCGTCGAGTACGGCATCGCCTCCGCCGCCGAGCTCCGCGCCCTCACGCGCGAGGCCGAGGCCGACATCCTTCAGGCGGCCGACGACGTCCTCAAGCTGCCGAAGACGGACGTCAAGCGCCTCCTCGGCAACGTCTACCAGTACGAGCCCGCCCGCGCGAAGGCCGCGTACGAGGAGGCCTTCAAGGGCGTCGCGTGCCCGTCCGCCGGCAAGACCCTCGTCATGGCCGACGCGATCAACACGGCCCTCGGCGAGCTCATGGAGGTCCACCCCGGCATCGTCATGTGGGGGGAGGACGTCGCCGACCTCTCCCGCGCCGACTTCGCCGCGCATCCGGAGCTCGAGGGCAAGGGCGGCGTCTTCGGCCTGACCAAGGGCCTGCAGCGCCGCTTCGGGCCCGACCGGGTGTCGAACTCCCCCATCGCCGAAGCCTCGATCGTCGGCCGCGCGGTGGGCTGGTCACTGCAGGGCTTCCTGCCGGTCGTCGAGGTCCAGTTCCGCGACTACCTCAACCCGGCCTGGCAGCAGCTCGTCGACATGGTCGCCACGATGAGCTGGCGCTCCGACGGCCACTGGACCTGCCCGATGGTCATCCGCATGGCCTACGGCGGCTATCTCGGCGGGGCCGGCGCGATCTGGCACAGCGAAAGCGCCAACGGCGCCATCCTCCACCATCCGGGCCTCCGCCTCTGCGTCCCCTCCAACGCGGAGGACGCGGCGGCCGCCCTGCGCGCCGCGGTGTTTTGCGGCGATCCCGTCCTCTTCCACGAGGCGAAGTCGCGCTACCGCTTCCGCGACGAGTTCATGGAGCGGAAGTACCCCGGCTTCGACCGCGTGCTGTGGCCGGGGATGTCGACGACCTACGACGACGGCAAGGACCTCGCGATCGTGACGTACGGGACGACGGCCCCGCTCTGCTTCCGGGCGATGCAGATGCTGCGGGCCGACGGCATCCGCGCCCGGATGATCGACCTCTGCTGGCTCAATCCGCTGGACGAGAAGGCGATCCGCGCGGCGGCGGACGACTGCGGCCTGGTGCTGATCGTCGAAGAGGACCGGCGGACCTGCGGCGCGGGCGCCGCGATCGCGGACGTCATCTATCGCGACCGCGCGCTGCGGCGGAAGGTGGACGTCGAACGGATCGCCGCCAAGGACTGCCGGGTCAGCTACGGCCCCGTCGGCGAGCGGGCGGTGCTGCCCCAGACCGAGGAAATCCTGCGCACGGCGCGGGAGTTCGTGAAGTCCCGCCGAGCGCCCTGATCAGGGCCAGAGGCCGCGGCCGGATTCGTCGACGAGCCGCATGGCCTCCATGAGGAGCGGCAGCGTGCCGTCCTTGATGGTGACCGGCTGGGGCTCCTTCGAGCCCGCCTTGAAGTAGAACAGGCCCTGCTTCCAGCCGGCGATCAGGTTGAAGGCGGCGACGCCCTGGGCGTCCTCGCTCCAGGCGTGCGTCACGTTGCCGTCGTCGAACACGATCCCCGACTTCCGCTTCCCGTCCTCGATCGTGAGCACGCCCGTCTTGCGGGTCGAGTGCAGCATCTGGATGAGGTCGGGGAACGGCATCGACTTCAGGCTGCCGCCCATGCCGGAGCCCGGCGAGCGGGCGAGCCGCCGCGTCTGGACTTTCGTGCGCCGCGCGACCAGGCTGCTGAGGAACTTCGACGTCTCGGGGTGGCGCTTGACGAGCTCCGCGAGGCCCAGGCGGTCGAGCGAGTGCACCTCCACCGGCCCCGTGGTGATCACCGTCGTGGTGTTGGCCTGCTCGGTCAGGAAGGCGAGCTCCCCGAAGCACTCGCCCATGTCGAGGACGCGGGGCGGGGCCCCGACCTCCTGGATCTCCGCCTGCCCCAGCGTGAGCACGTGCAGGGCCTTCACCGTCTTCCCGGCCTTGATCAGCGTCGCGCCTTTCGGGTACTTCCCGTTCACCGCGAGCCGGAGGAAATCCTCCATGACGTCCGACGGCAGCTGCACGAAGAACGGCAGCTCGAGCTCGGCCTCGGCCGTCGACACGAGATCCCGGAGCATCTGACGGCTGTCGGACTTGGACCCTTCGACGGCCTCCACGCCGAAGAGGACGCGCGAGGCTTTCTTCCGGAACTCCGCGTCGTCCGCCGGCTTGACGAGGAAGGAGCCCTTGCCGGCCTTCGTCGCGACTTCCATGGCCTCCCGGTCCTCCGGCTCGCCCACCGCCAGGAGCGGCGGGGCGGCGCCGCGGCGGCGCTGCCGGAGCTCGCCCAGCAGGGAGAAGCCGTTCAGGTCGGGGAGCTGCCAGGACGCGACGATCAGGGAAATCTCCGCGCCGTCCGACAGAATCGCGAGGAGCGCCGGGGCGTCCACCGCTTCGACGATGTCGACCGCGGCGACGCCGATCGCGCCCAGCCCCGTCTTCCATCCGGCCCGCGACGCCGGATCCGAGTCCGCGAGGATGACCCTCATTGCCTATCCGAAGTATACCAACCCGGTCAGCCCTTCAGCTCCGGCGAGCGCGACGCCACGCGGCCGTCCATGATCGTGGCCAGGATCTCGCTCGACAGCACGTCCTTGGGCACCGCCGTCACCCAGTCGCGCGACAGCACCGCCAGGTCCGCCGGCCGCCCGGGGGCCAGGACGCCGCCGTCCATGAAGCCCGCCCAGGCCGCGTCGGCCGTCATCCCGCGCAGCGCCGCCTCGGGCGCGAGGCAGTCCGACGTCCTCCACCCTTCCCGGGTGACGGCGCAGTAAAAGGTCCAGCGCGGGTCCAGCGCGTCGACCGGCGCGTCGCTGCCGAGCGCCAGACGGCCGAGCCGCGACCACGCGTACGACCCTTCCGTCTCGCGCGGACCCAGCCGCGCCTCGACGAGCGCGCGATCGGCCACCGCGTGGGAGGGCTGGATCGAGGCGATCCAGCGGCCGAAGCGCGGCAGGTCGTCGGGATCGACGTGCTGCGCGTGCTCGACGCGCCAGCGGACGTCGCCCTTCGGATCGACGCGCTCGAAGACGTCGAGCAGCTCCCGGTTCGCGCGGTCGCCGATCGCGTGGGCGCAGACCTGGTAGCCGGTCTCGAGGGCGGCCCGGGCGATCCGTTCGACCGCCGCCGCGTCGAGCCGCGCCACCCCGCGCGCGGGGCGCAGCATCCAGGCCGTCGACGACCCCAGCGACCCGTCCATGAAGAGCTTCACCGCGCGGACGGAGAGGCGCGGTCCGGACACGGGAGGCGTGGCGCGCATGAACGCGATCAGGCGCTCCGGGTCCGCGTTCCAGAACATCGCGTGAATCCGCACGCGCAGCGAGCGGCCGTCGTCGAGCGAGCGCAGGAGGCGCAGGTAGTCCTCGTCGACGAGCGCGTCGTGGACGGCCGTCACGCCGAAGCGGATCGCCTCCTTCTGGGCCGCGAGGAAGTCGGCGGCCGGGGACGCGGCCGGCACGAGACGCTCCACGAGCGCCATGTCGTTCTCGAGGAAGAGGCCCCGCTCCCGCGACGCGCCCGCCAGCGCCATCGCCCGCGCGTTCGCCACCCCGGAGTGCGCGTCCTTGCGGACCAGCCAGACGGGATGGGCGGGGGCGGCGGCGTCGAGCGCGGCCGCGCCCGGCGGCTCCTGCAGCGCCCAGCCGGAGCCCGTGATCCAGGCGCCCTCCGGCAGCTCCTTCGCGCGGGCCGCGACGCGGGCCGCCAGGGCGGCCTCGTCCGCGACCCCCGTCAGGTCCAGCTCGCGGCGCCGGCGGCCCAGCATCAGGAGATGCGCGTGCGCGTCGACGAAGCCGGGCACCACCGTCGCGCCCCGCAAGTCGATCACGCGCTTCGCGGGGACGTCGACGTCCAGCGCCTCGACCTTGCCGTCGGCGCAGGCGATCGAGCGGGCGGTCGGACGGCCGGGATCCATCGTGCGGACGAGGCCGTTGACCAGGAGCAGGTCGGTCACGCGGGGGTCCCCGGCTGGATCTGGACGATGTCGAGGGACGCCGCGGCCGCGTATTCGTCGTTGAGGAAGAGCTGGAACTGGCAGCGGCCGGCCTCCTTGAGGGGGAGCCCCTGGGCGGTCACGCCGAACTCGGCGGAGCGGGCGGGGCCGGCGGCCTCGACGGTGATGCCCTCGATCTTCGAGAGCAGCGCGTCGGCGGCGTCCCGCAGCTCGACGCGCACGGTGTAGCGGCCGCGGGCGTCGGCCAGCTTCACGTACAGCGCCATGGAGGGATGCACGCAGGGGAACTGCGGCGCGAAGATCTGGTCGAAGACGTTGACGATGGTCCACTTCCGGGTCAGGCGGTCCTGGAGGACGGCGTCGGCGATGAGGAAGGCCCTCACGGCGGGAAGCGGCGCGCTCATGAGCGGTGATTATAGGGGCGAATCAGGAATCAGGAATCACGAATCACGGCCGAATCCGGCCCGCCTCTTGATTCTTGATTCGTAATGCGTGATTCTCGTTCCATGAAAGCCGTCCGCGTCGCGACCCCGGGCGGGCTCGAGGCCCTGCGCGTCGAGGACGCGCCGGATCCGGCGGCGCCGCCCGGCTGGCTCACCCTCGAGGTGAAGGCCGCCTCGGTGAATCACCTGGACCTCTGGGTGCGGCGGGGCCTGCCGATCGCGACGTACCCCATCACGCTGGGAAGCGACGCGGCGGGCGTCGTGCGCGAGACCGGCGAGCGGGCCCTGCTGAACCCGGCCCTCAGCTGCGGCACTTGCGAGTTCTGCGCCGCCGGCGACAAGTCCATGTGCCGCGACTACGCCGTCTACGGGGAGCATCGCGACGGCGCCCAGGCCGGCCTGGTGGTCGCGCCGCGCGCGAGCCTGATCCCGATCCCCGACGACCTGTCGTTCGAGGAGGCCGCCGCCGCCCCCCTCGTCTATCTCACCGCCTGGCGCATGCTCATCACCCGCGGCCGCCTCCGCGCCGGCGAGGACCTCCTCCTCTGGGGCGCCGCCGCCGGCGTCGGCACCGCCTGCGTCCAGCTCGCCAAGCTGGCGGGCGCGCGGGTGATCGCGACGGCCTCCACCGACGCCAAGGCCGCCCGGGTCGCGGCCCTGGGGGCGGACGTGGTCCTCAACTCCGCCCGGGAGGACGTCGTCGCCCGGATCCGGGAGCTGACGGGCAAGCGCGGGGTGGACGTGGTCGTCGACTACGTGGGCAAGGACACCTGGGCGCGGAGCCTTCAATGCCTGCGGCGGGGCGGACGCCTGCTGACCTGCGGGGCGACGTCCGGCCACGATCCGGTCGAGGACCTCCGGCACGTGTTCTACCGGCAGCTCGAGATCATCGGCTCCACCATGGGGAGCGACCGGGAGCTGCGCGACGTCCTGGGCCTGCTGTTCAAAAAACGGATCCGGCCGGTGGTGGACGTCGTCTTACCCCTGGCGGACGTCCGGGAGGCGCACCGCCGCCTCGAATCGCGGTCCACGTGTGGTAAGATTGTCTTAAGGGTATGAATAAGCAGGAAGCCTTCAAGCACGAGCAGCTGAAGTTCCGCGACGAGGCGATGATCTTCCGGGAGCGGGAGGCCGCCGTCGCGGCGCTCAGCTTCTCGACGTTCATCACGGCGATCGGCCCGCTGGGCATCATGCTGATGAAGGTGGTCAACGGCATTCCGGTGGGGTGGTTCGCGGCCTACTGCCTCTACGCGACGGCGCCGCTTGGCCTGCTGCTGACGATGATCAACTATTTCCGGACGCCGAAGGATTTCCGCGGCTCCAAGCTGGTCTTGAGGCCGGTTCTGATCGCGGTGGCGGCGGCCGTCGCCACCTTCGTCCTGGCGGGGTATTGGGGACTGATGAAGAAAGCCGTGGGCGTGGACGAGTCCCCCTGACCTTTTCCGGAGGCGTGGCCTGAGATGATGCACCTCGAGCCGGGCGTGGTCCTGAAGTACTTCGAGCCGCTGGATCATTTCATCAAAGTGCGCCGCTTCTCCCCCGAGGAAATCGGCCGCCTCCTCAGCACCGCCCGCATCTCCGACCGCCGCGGCTACATCGGCCTGGTCGTCAACGCCTGCGTCGTCGACCTCGCCGCCCGCCACCTCGACCACGAGGAGGCCCTCTACGGGATCTGCGTGGAAGTGAATCCGGGGCTCGACATCCGCAAGGTCACCATCGCCGCCGGAGCCGAGCACCGCGAGATCCACCTGCTGGACGCCCCGCCCGCCGCCGGACCGGCCAAGGACTTCCGGCGCCTGCGGAACATGGAGGACGTCCTCCGCCGCCGCGTGGTGGGCCAGGAGCCGGCGATCGCCTGCGTGTCCCGGGCCATCAAGAAGGCCATGACGGGGCTGCGGGACCCGGAGCGCCCGATCGCGGCGCTCTTCTTCGTCGGCCAGACCGGCGTGGGCAAGACGGAGCTGGCGAAGGCGCTGACGCTCTGCCTCTTCGAGGATCCCGCGCGGATGCTGCGGGTGGACTGCTCCGAGTACGCCCTGCCCCACGAATACGCCAAGCTGATCGGCGCCCCGCCCGGCTACGTCGGCCACGACCAGCCGGGCGTCCTCAACGGCGTCGGGCGCTCGAGCGAGCCGATGACCGTCCTCTTCGACGAGATCGAGAAGTCGGACGGCAAGGTCCGCGACCTCCTCCTCCAGGCCATGGACGAGGGCTTCGTCACCGACAACAAGGGCGGCCGCCTTCCCTTCGGCCATACGGTGCTGATCTTCACCTCGAACGTGGGCTGCGAGGAGGCGGAGGCCCTGCGGCACCGCATCGGCTTCGGCCAGGAAGGCCCCGGCCGCGCCGAGCTCGCCGACGAGTTCTCCCGCGCCATCAAGGCGAACTTCCGGCCCGAGTTCGTCAACCGCCTCACCGACATCGTGTTCTTCCGGCCCATCGGCCTCCCCGAGTGCGAGAAGATCGCGCGCAACTTCCTCGAGGAGGTCCGCCGCCACGCGGAGCACGTGCCCCTCGACGTGCGCTACGAGGACCGCGTCCCGCGCTGGCTGGCCGAGCGCGGCTTCCGTCCCGAGTACGGCGCGCGCGAGCTGCGCCGCACCGTGGAAAAGGAAGTCGAGGGCGCCCTCTCCGACCTCCTCGTCGAGGGCCGGATCAACGAGGGCGACTCGGTCACCATCAAGGTTTCGCGCGACCGCCTGAGGTTCCACCGGAATTAGCGTTTGACTTCACGCAAATATTGAACTAGCATCGTCGGATCATCGAGGGCGAGGGGGAGCGGAGGCGTCATGTCGAACGATTTTCTCGCCAGAAGCATCCAGCACAAGCAGGACATCAAGAGCGCCCTTGAGCGCCTTCGGTCGGGCATCCGCACGCGCGTTCACCCCCGCGAGCAGGCCCACTTCCTGGACGTCGTCGACCGCATCCAGGAGTTCGTCATGAAGGAGGCGGGCGAGATCGACCAGATCCAGGGGCAGATCACCCGCACCAAGGACACGACCCGCCGGCTCATGCGCAGCCGCCCCGTCGACATGGTTCAGCTCCTCAACGAGCTCGACGGCCTCGAGAAGGACGTCGTCGAGTTCTTCACCCTTCTCGCCGCGGGCAACCCCGGCGGCGCGGCGCCCCCCGCGTAACCCCGTCCGCATGGACCGGCTGACCTGCGATCGCTGCGGCCAGGGCCTCCTGCTCGACGCCCCCGTGCGCTACGAGGTCACGATCGAGGTCAAGTCCGCCTACGACCCGCTGGAGCTGGTCGAAGAGGATCTGGTGGACGCGGCCGACGAGATGAAGCGCCTCATCGAGAAGCTGAAGACCCTCTCCCCCGACGACGCCCAGGACGAGGTCTACCGCAAGTTCAGCTTCGACCTCTGCGCGACCTGCCAGAAGCGCTTCCTGAAGAATCCCCTGTCGAAACCGGAACCCGACCGCCGGAACCCGGAACCCGACGCCCCGCCCGAAGCCCGCTGAATCTGTACCTCCACCTGAGGTTGTGCTAGATTCCCCCGCGATGAAACAACTCGTGCTGATGCGCCACGGCGAGAGCTCCTGGAACAAGGAGAACCGCTTCACCGGGTGGGTCGACGTCCCCCTCAGCGAGAAGGGCGTCCAGGAGGCCCACGCCGCGGGCAAGCTCCTGAAGACGGCCGGCCTCGGCTTCGACCAGGCCTACACGTCCCTGCTGCGTCGGGCGATTTCCACGCTGCACTTCGCGCTGGACGGGCTGGACCTCCACTGGATCCCGGTCCAGCGGAGCTGGCGCCTGAACGAGCGGCACTACGGGGCCCTGCAGGGCCTGAACAAGGCGGAGACGGCCGCGAAGCACGGCGACGACCAGGTGAAGATCTGGCGCCGGAGCTTCGACATCGCCCCGCCGCCCCTTCCCGCCTGGGATCCGAGCTGGCCGGGCGGCGACGCCCGCTACGGCCCCGGCGAGATGCCCAAGACCGAGTCCCTCAAGGACACCATCGCCCGGGCCCTCCCCTTCTGGCACGAGAAGATCGCCCCCGCCCTTCGCGAAGGAAAGCGGGTGATCGTGGCGGCGCACGGCAACTCCCTGCGCGGCCTGATCAAGCACCTCGAGGGGATGTCGGACAAGGACATCGTCGATCTGGAGCTCCCCACGGGAGCCCCCATCCTGTACCAGCTGAACGACGACCTCAAGCCCGCCCAGCCCCGGAGCTACGTCGGAAAATAAGAACGCCCCGGAGGCTTTCTCTCCTCCAGGGCGCTCGCGGCTCCTCCGCCGGGGCCGGTATAACCCGTCCGATACGCTCGTCGGACATCCGGCCGGCCGGCGGAGGACGTCATGTCACCGGTGAGGGGGAGGGTCGGGCTGACGTTACGCGTCCTGGCGGGATTCGGGGCGAGGATCTGGTATCCCCGCGAGCCCGCTTTCCAACCGCCTTCCGAGCCCTCCCGCGACCCGGCATCTTCCAACGAGCAAGAGCCGTGCCAGGGAGCCGTCCCTCGGAAGGCCGGCGTCCGAGCGCGGAAGTTTCCGCGCCGCCCTGGGAAAATCGCTGAATCTAGGCTCCGGGGAACTTCGCGCGGGTCCCCAGCTCCTCCTCGATGCGGAGCAGCTGGTTGTACTTCGCCACCCGGTCGGTGCGGCTGGCCGAGCCGGTCTTGATCATGCCGCAGTTCAGCGCCACCGCCAGGTCGGCGATCGTCGTGTCCTCCGTCTCGCCCGAGCGGTGGGACATCATGGTCCCGTACTTCGCCTCCTGGGCCATCAGCACGGCGTCGACCGTCTCGCTGACCGTGCCGATCTGGTTGACCTTGATGAGGATCGCGTTGGCGATCCCCTCCTTGATGCCCTTGCGCAGGATCTCGGTGTTGGTGACGAAGAGGTCGTCGCCGACCAGCTGCGTCCTGGAGCCGACCTTGTCCGTCAGCAGCTTCCAGCCCGCCCAGTCGTTCTCGCCCATCCCGTCCTCGATGGACACGATGGGGTACTTGCCCACCAGGCGCGCGTAGAACTCGACCATCTCGGCGCTCGTCTTCTTCGCGCCGTCGCTCTTGTGGAAGACGTAGATCTTCTTTTCCTTGTCCCAGAGCTCGCTGGCGGCGACGTCCAGCGAGAGGTCGATCTTCCCCTTGTAGCCCGCCTTGTCGACGGCCTCGAGGAGGGTGTCGAGCACCTCGTCCACCGACTTCAGGTTCGGCGCGAACCCGCCCTCGTCGCCCACGTTCGTCGAGCAGCCCTTCTTCTTCAGGATGGCCTTGAGCGCGTGGAACGTCTCGACGCCCGCCCGGATCGACTCCTTGAAGGTGGGGAACCGCTTCGGGACGATCATGAACTCCTGGAAGTCGATCGTGTTGTCCGCGTGGGCCCCGCCGTTGACCACGTTCATGAACGGCACGGGCAGGGTCACGCCCTTGCCGAACGAGAGGTACTCGTAGAGCGGCTTCTTCTTCGCGTTCGACGCCGCGCGGGCCACGGCCATCGAGACGCCGAGGAGGGCGTTCGCGCCGAGCTTCGACTTCGTGGGCGTCCCGTCCATCGCGATCATGACTTCGTCGATCATCTTCTGCTGCGTCGCGTCCATCCCGAGCAGGCGCGGGCCGATGACCTGGTCGACGTGCTCGACGGCCTTCCGCACCCCCTTGCCGAGGTAGCGGGACTTGTCGCCGTCGCGCAGTTCCAGCGCCTCGCGCTCGCCCGTCGACGCCCCGGACGGGACCGCCGCGCGGCCGAGGACGCCTTCGACGACGACGTCCACCTCCACGGTGGGGTTGCCGCGGGAGTCGAGGACTTCCCGGCCTTTGACCGACTGGATCTTCATGGAATCGCCTCCGAAGGGGTTGCGCGGGTTGAATGGACGGGCTTTTCTAGCACGTCCCGTTAGGCGAGACAACAATTTGTTGCCCGCTTCGGAAGGGAGGGATATGATCCGCCAGATGCGCCGCGCCATCGCGCTACTTCTGCTTGCCCTGAGCTCCGTCGAAGGGCTCGCGGGGTGCTCGTCGGCCCCCGAAGAAGAGCCCCGCGGCTACACCACCGGGGCCCAGCGTCCCAACGAGATGAAGCCCGCGGCGCTGCCGACGCCCTCCGCCGGCAGCCCCAGCGCCGCCAAGGACGCGAAGGATCTCGAGCCCTGGAACGGCAAGGAAGTCTCGCTCCAGGGCATCTTCGAGAGCGACCGCGCGATCCACGGCGTCGTGAAGCTCGCCAGCGGCCTCCGCGTCTGGCTGGTCCACTTCGACCACATCCGCCGCGGCGACGACTGGCTGTCCTACGTCGGCAAGCCCTGCGAGGCCTACGGCATCCTGCACACGTACACCCGCGACATCGACGGCTACCGCCAACCCCGCCTGGAGGTCAAAGAGTTCTCCGGCACCCGCGAATGACGTTCCGCCGCATCGACTATCTGGAGTGGGCGCGCACCCACATGGGGCGCGTGAAGTTCGATCTCGCCAAATCCAACATCAAGGCGCTGACGAAGGACGAGCTGGGCGTTTCCCTCAACGACGCCCCCCTCTTCCCCGCCGACGAGGACGGCATCCTCGAGCTCCGCGAGATCCTCGCCAAGAAGTACGGCCGGAAGCGCTCCAACGTCCTGGTCACCGGCGGCGCCACCATGGGCCTCTACATCGCCTGCGCGGCGGCCCTCAAGGCCGGCGACCAGGCGGTCGTCGAAACCCCCGTCTACGAGCCCCTGCTCCGCGCGGCCGAGGAGCGCGGCGCCGAGATCCGCCCGCTGGAACGCCGCTTCGACCGCGGCTGGCAGATCGAGCTCGAGGAGCTGGAGCGCATCATCTCCCGGAACACGCGGCTCGTCCTGCTCACCAACACCCACAACCCCAGCGGCGCCGCCACCAGCCCCGAAAAACTCCTCTCCATCGGCCAGCTCGCCCGCGACCACGGGGCCGTCGTCGTCGTCAGCGAGGTCTACCTCGACAACGCCTTCACCCCGCTCAAGCCCGCCGCCGCGCTCGGCCCCAACCTCGTGTCGATCGGCAGCCTCTCCAAGGTCTACGGCCTCGGCGGCCTCCGCATCGGCTGGATCGTCGGCGAGGAGGGCTTCATCGCGCGCGCCCGGGAAGTCCTCGACTACCTCGAGTGCGAGCTCCCCGCCCCCAGCGAATGGATCGCCGCCCAGGCCCTCAAGAAGGCCGGCGACCTCGTCGAACGCTGCCGCCGCGTCTCCGAGCGCGGCTTCTCCATCCTCCGCGAGTGGATCGAGAAACGCGACGACCTCGAGTGGGTCGAGCCCGCCGGCGGCACCGTCGCCCTCGTCCGCCTCCCGCACGGCGTCGACGCCCCCGCCCTCTCCACCTTCCTCCGCGAAAAACACTCCACCCTGGTCGTGCCCGGGGATTACTTCGGCGCCCGCGGCTTCCTGCGGCTCTCGGTCGGGATGGACGAGGACGTCCTCCGCCAGGGCCTCAAGAACGTCGGGAAGGCCATCGATCAGCTCAAATCGAGGAGAGCATGAAACTAGTCGCCGGCGCCCCCAAGGGAGAGACCCTGGTCCGCTTCGTGTTCGAGGGGGAGCTCGACGGCCTCCACGGGCCCGCGAAGGACAACAACTTCTCCGGCAAGGACCGCGAGGTCCTCGTCGCCTACCCCGGCAAGCCGAAGCGCGTGATCGCGGTCGGCCTCGGCAAGAAAGACAAGCTCACGACCGAGAAGATCCGCCGGGCCGCCGCGACCGTCGCCGGCCGCGTCCGCGCCCTCGATCTCGCCGACATCTCGGTCGACGTCCCCCCGGGCAACGCCTCGGAAAACGCCCAGGCCGTCGGCGAAGGCTTCCTCCTCGCCCTCTACGAGTACAAGAAGTACAAGACCAAGAACGTCAAGCCGCTCAAGCTCAAGACGATCCGGATCGACGGCCCCGCGGAGGCCGTCGAACGCGCCGCCATCTACGGCGCCGCCACCCTGCTCGCCCGCGACCTGGTGAACGAACCGCCCAGCGAATGCACGCCGCGCCGGCTGGCGGCCGCGGCGAAGGACGTCGCGAAGAACGGCATCTCGATCCAGGTCTTCGACGAGAAGAAGATCCTGAAGATGGGCATGGGCGGGCTGGAGGGCGTCGCGCGCGGCTCGACGCAGCCGCCCCGCTTCGTCCACATGACCTACCGCTCGCCGAAAGCCAAGCGCACGATCGCGATCGTCGGCAAGGGGATCACGTTCGATTCCGGCGGCCTCTGCATCAAGCCGGCGGACGGCATGCTCTGGATGAAGGACGACATGTCCGGCGCGGCGGCCGTGATCGGCGTGTTCTCGGCGCTCGCGGCGCTCAAGCCGCGGGTGAACGTGCACGGGATCTTCGCGGCGACGGAGAACATGCCCGACGGGTCGGCCTACAAGACGGGCGACGTCCTCCGCGCCATGAACGGCAAGACGATGGAGATCATCAACACGGACGCGGAGGGCCGGCTGATCCTCGCGGACGCCCTCTCCTACGCCTCGCGGCTCAAGCCCGACGAGATCATCGACATGGCGACGCTGACGGGCGCGTGCGTCGTGGCGCTGGGGCCGGACGTCTCGGCCTGCTTCACGAAGGACGAGAAGCTGCGGAACCGGCTGATGGAATCGGCGCGCAAGCAGGGCGAGAAGCTCTGGCCGCTGCCGCTCGAGGACGACTACTTCGAGATCATCCGCAGCCACATCGCGGACATGAAGAACTCGGGCGGGCGCTGGGGCGGCGCGATCACCGCCGCGCTCTTTCTGCAGGAGTTCGTCGAGCCGGGCATCGCCTGGGCCCACCTCGACATCGCCGGCCCCGCGCTGGTGGAGTCCGACAAGCTCTACCGCCCGACGGGCGGCACGGGCGTGATGGTGCGCACGCTGCTGAGGTACTTGGAAGAGCAATAAGCCCGGGCTACTTCTGGAGCCGCTTGAAGAGCTCCAGGTAGCGCGGGACGGCGGCCGCGATCGAGTAGTCGCGCTCGGCGCTCGCGCGGGCCTTGCCGCCGATCTCGCGGCGCAGCGCCGGATCCCCGATCAGCGCCGTCAGCCGCTCCTCCCACTGCCCGAGCGTGCCCACCAGGAAGCCGTTCTCGCCGGGCTTGATGTAGAGGCGGTTGGCGTTGACGTCCGACGCCACGACCGGCAGCCCCGCCGCGAAATAGGCGAGGATCTTCGTCGACACCTTCCCCCGCGTCCAGCTGTCCTCGACGAGCGGCGCGACGGCGATGTCGAAGGTGCGGATGTCGTCGACTTCCTCCAGCGGCGAGAAGCGCTTGTGGACCCAGCGCACGCCTTCCATGGGCAGCGTCTCTTCGCAGACGATCTTGATCTGGACGTGCTCGAAGCGGCGGCAGAGGCGCTGCAGGGGCGCGCGGACGATGTCGAGCGAATGCAGGTTGCTGGGCGTGCCCATCCAGCCGATGGTGACGCGCTCGGTCTCGTCGCTCGGCTTGCGCGGCTCCCAGCGCTGGAGGTCGATCACGGTCGGCACGACCATGACGCGGTCGGGCTCGGTCGTGGCGCGCCGCGCGAGCTCGGCGAGGTGCTCGTTGGTGGTGACGATGGCGTCGGCCAGGCGGACGATGCGCTTGAAGCGGCGCTCGCGGGTCGGCGAGTCCTTGATGGCCCCCTCGTCGTCTTTTTTCAGCATGAGGAGGTCGTCGAATTCGAACACCAGCGCCTTCGCGTTGCGCCGGAGGCGGTTGGCGACCAGCTTGGTCAGCAGCCGCTTCTGGTGGACCACGACGTCGTAGCCGGCCGCCTTCTTCGCCGCGCCGAGCCGGGCGAGGAGGGTCGAGGGCCACTCCTCGACGTCGCACTCGATGCCGGCCTTCTTGAAGTGCGGGATGAACTGCAGGATGCGCCAGCGGGTGCTGGGCGCGTCTTTCTTCTGCGTGAAGAAGAGAACTCTCAAGGGGGCGAGTATAGCGGATGGAGAATCTAGAATCTCGAATCTCGAATCTCGGACGGGGGGCCCAACGGCGCGCCCGGGGGAATGTCGTAGCGCGAGGGGCCTTGACTCTGGTCCGCGGACTGGGACACTGGTCGACCATGACCCTCGATTTGGCTCGACTGGAAGCCGCGCTCGGACGCGATGCCCGCGCGTACCTTCAGGCTCAGAACCCCGACCTTGAGGCGTCCCTGAGCTCAGACTTGGAGTACCTGCTCCAATGGCACTGGAAAGATCGCGGATTGTCGAACTGGCGTTGGTTCGACGGACTCACGGGCATGCGAATCCATGTCATCGCCTCCGGCCGGCTGGATATCCTCGGCCTGATGACGTGGGGGGAAACGGGAAACGACACCCGTCAGTGGGTTGAGGTCTTTCGGGCCGATCTGCGCGTCTGGAACGAAACCTTGCGCTCCTACACGCTCCGTCTCGGACGTCGCGGCGAGGAGTCCCGGAAGATCGATCTCGACCAGGACAAAGCGCTTCAGCGGGAGTTGGACGCGATGTCGAATCAGGATTGGGCTTACGTCTTCCCCGTGCTACGTCAGTCCCCGTAAGGGGCCCTTCGAGATTCCAGATTCGAGATTCGAGATTCAGTCCTTAGGCAGCGACCAGAGCGTGTAATAGGCGCTCGGGTGCAGCAGGCCCTTCTTCGGGTCGGCGGCGGACTTCACGCCGGGAAGCTGCAGGTCGTGGATGTGGCCGATCTGGAGGCCGTCGATCTTGAGGCGCACCGACAGGCCGTCGGCGGCGGCGGTCGCGGAGACGACCGTGGGCGTCGTGTGGTCGACCTCCGGGCTGCCGTAGGCGGACTGGAAAATGTAAGTGTAGGTCTTCAGCGAATACGACTTCGGAGCCTCGAGCGTCGCGCGGTCGGCGGGCTTCGTGAACGTGAGCTCGAAGCCGTCGGGCTTGATCCGCATCTCGTGGATCTCGAAGGGGACCTGGCCGGTCCAGTCGACGCGCTCCAAGGCATAAGGCGCGGTGCCGCGCGAGCCCCAGCCGCGGTTGGTGCCGGCCACGTACATCCGGCCGTCGGGCGTGAAGAGCATCGGCACGTTGCCGGAGCCGAAGCCGGCGCGGAAGGGGATCGCGGCGCCCTGGTAGCGGCCGTTGATCTTCTCGAGGAAGATCCGGTTGACGACGCTGAAGCTCTGGTCGGAGACGAACATCTGGCCCTTGAAGGGGCCGAACTTGCCGTCGGAATTGTCCATGCAGACGCCGCTCGCGGAGTTGCCGAGCTTGCCGTGCGGGAGCAGCACGGGCGGCGGGACGTATTCGGGGATGCGCGCGGCCTCGATGTGGAAGCGGCTGCCGCTCTTGGGCTCGGCGGGCTTGGGGCCCATCTCCGGCGCCTTCGCGTACCACTTGTTCCCGTCCGGGTGGCCCTGGAAGGAGCCGACCTTCAGGTGCTTCATCGCGCTCGTGCCGTTCCACGGGCCCTGGTTGTCGCAGTAGAACACTTCCCCGTCGACGCCGATCCCGATGCCGCCGGGCGAGCGGATGCCCGAGCAGGTCGGGATCATCTTGCCGTCGGGCGTCACCCGCACCGCCCAGCCGCGGAACGGCACGTTGCTCGTGAACGAGCCCGTCAGGCAGAGCACCACCCAGAGGTTGCCGTCCTTGTCGAACTTCGAGCCGAAGGCGTACTCGTGGTAGTCGCCGCTGATCTCCCAGCCGTCCGAGACCGTCTGGAAGACGTCCGCCTTCCCGTCCCCGTCCGCGTCCTTGATCCGCGTGATCTCGCCGCGCTGCGTCGCGTAGAGCCAGCCCTCGCGCTCCGCCAGGCCCAGCACCTCGTGCAGGCCGTGCGCCCAGCGCGTCGCCTTCATCGACGGGTCGATCCGCCAGATCTCGCCGCGGCGCGACGACACCATGAGCGACCCGTCCGGCATCCTCTCGATGCCGCCGCCCTCGAGGTACGCCTCCGGCGGCAGCGGGATCTTCGTGAGCTTGTAGTACTCGTCTTCCTGGAGCAGCAGGAGGAGGGCGATCACCATGCGTAGCTCACCGAAATCAGGGCTTTGCCGTTTTCGAACTTTACGGGGAGCTTCGACTCCCGGTCGCGGAACCAGAGCGGGGTGGACGTCCCCTCGATCGTCAGCGTCCGCGTCAGCTTGCCCGGCGCGGGCTCGAAGGCGTCGCGGACCTTGAGCTCCTTGAACGTGTACAGGAAAGTCGGTCGGCCCTTCTTGTCGAGCTCGTAGCCGCCGAACTGGTAGCCCGCGGCTTTCCCCGACTCCTTGGGCCAGGTCTCGGACGTCGAGAAGGGCGGCCCGTCGGGCAGGGTCACGACATCGTCTCCCGCCGGTCCCTGGAAGCCCGAGCCGCGATCGACCCAGTGCTTCGAGGCGTCGATGAAGTCGCCTTTCCAGATCAGCTTGAGCGTCATCTGGTTCGCGTCCCAGGCGAGGTTCACGTGCTCGGGATAGCCCACGCCGATCGCGCGCGGCCCGGCGCCCTGGATGAAGTTCCTGTAGATCACCGGCTCGTCGGTCGCCGCCAGCAGGATGGGCTGCGGCCCGATCCCGACCGGAATCTGCGCCTTGCCGCCCTCGCCGAGGTACATCCAGAGGGCGTCGATCTGCTTCGCCGTGTCCCCGTCCAGGATGTCCTTCCGCACGCTCTTCCCTTCCGGCCAGAACGTCGGCATGCGCGTGCCGGGGCGCAGCGACGACGGCTCCCGCAGGTAGCGGTCGAACCAGTCGCGGCGCAGGCGCGTGACCATCACCACGAGATCCATCCCCGGGATGCCCTGCGACTTGTGGCCCTGGAACTGGTGGCAGGAGACGCACGACATCCCCTTGGTCCCCGTCAGCTGGCGACCCGCCTTGATGAGGTCCTTGTCGCGGGCGCCGGCGGTCTCGGGTGCGGCGACGTCCGCCTTCAGGAAGTGGTCGACGATCGGCATCGCCTCCGGCCCGAACACCGGCATGCGCGTGAAGACGTAGGGCCGGACCTTGGTTCCCTGCGCGAGCACCGTCTTGAGCCACTCGGGCCGCAGCTTCGCCCCCACCCCGTTCAGGTGCGGCGGAAGGCGGCCCTCGTCGCCGATCGTCTGGTCCTGACCGACGAAGGCCGCGTCGATCGCCGGGCCGCCCCGCTTGCCGCGCTCGTGGCAGGCGTAGCAGTTGAAGACGAGGAGGGGATCGACGTCCTTTTTCTCCTTCATCCCCGCCTCGACCGCCTTCGCCTGGCGGTCGTCGAGCGGGTACTTCACGACCGTGCAGCGCGCGCCCTTCAGCGTGGCGAGCGGCCGCGAGGGCGGCGACTTCAGGTTCGGCTCGGCCGCGTGGCAGGACGCGCAGCGCAGCGACTGGAAGAGCTCGCGGCCCTTCGCGACGAGCGCGGGGTCGGGCTTGAAGGCGTCGACGGCCTCCGCGTCCTTCACCGAGAACGCCCCGTGGGACAGCGCCTTCCCGTCGATCTTCCGCTTGCCGAAGCCGGGCCCTTCCCAGGACACGGCGAGCTCTTCCCCGCCGGCGCCTTCGAAGTACGTCACGGTCAGCGCGTACTTGCCTTTCTTCAGGGCGCGCGTGCCGGCGACCTCCGTGCCCCCGTGGA
The DNA here is from genome assembly GCA_036383955.1 of Planctomycetota bacterium. Lineage (GTDB taxonomy): Bacteria > Planctomycetota > MHYJ01 > MHYJ01 > JACPRB01 > JACQFK01. The sequence continues at coordinate 22,307 of DASVNH010000269.1, forward strand.
CGCCGTCGTTGTCGACGATCACCGTCCGGCCGAGCGCGAGGCGGCTGCCGTCGTCCGACGCCGTGTAGAACGTGTAGAGGCCGTCCTTCGGGACGTCGAGAAACGCCCGGAACCGCAGCGCGAAGTGGTCGTCGAGCTTCGCGACGCCGACGTCGAAGGCGGCCGCCACGCCCTTCGCGACGGGCTGGAGGGCGTCGAAGTCGGGCAGCTTGTTGAAGTCGCCCTTGTAGGCCTCCCACGCGACGCCGGGCTCGAGGGGGCCGCCGGGCTCGTCCGGCTCGCAGGGGGGCGCGCCGGCGAGGCGGACGGCGACGGCCATCGCCTCCTGGGGCGTCAGGTTCAGCTTCGGCATGCGGCCGGAGGGGCGCCACTTGAGGGGGTCGTGCAGGAACGCCGCCAGCGCCGCCGCGTTGCGCCACTTCCCCTCCGCGCCGAGGCTTTCGGCCGGGCCGTGGCAGGCCAGGCAGCCCGACTGGGCGTAGAGCTCGGCGCCCTTGGGCCCGGCGCCGGACGTCAGGGCCACCGGCTTCCCGAGCGACGCGAGGTAGTGCGTGAGGGGCTCGACGGCCTCCGGATCGGCGACGACCTTGGGCATGGTGGTGCCGGGCTTGACGGCGTGGGGATCCTTGAGCCAGGCGCGGATCCACTCGGGCTTGAGGCGGCCGCCGACGTCCGCCAGGCTGGGGGCCTTCTTGGAGGCGATCGAGGGATCGGCGTGGCAGTGGGCGCAGCCGAGCTCGCCGAGGAGGAGCCGGCCGCCTTCGACGGGGTCCAGGGTGTCGAAGCGCTCGAAGGCCGCGACGACCGGCTTCGGCGGATCCTGAAGCGCCAAGCAGAGCAGGATCGTCAGCATCCCCAACCTCGCAACGTAGCCGCTATAGCCCGGGCGGTCGACTACGTTACGCGTGCCGCGCGCGGGCGGCTTTGACGGAGGCGAAGGCGAGGAGGGAGCTGGAGGTCACGACCGCGAGGATCGCGACGAGGACGCCGACGTTGACCGGCACGGGCAGGAAGACGTTGAGGACGGCTTGGATCGAGACGTGGACGATGAAAAGCAGGGTGCCCAGGGCGACCGGCCCGAGCCAGGCCGCCTTCGGTTGCCACCACGTCGCCGCCGGAAAGAGCACGGCGAATAACACAGTGATGACGGCAGGAATGCCCACGAAGGCCTCCCGCGAACCGAAGGCGACCGGCTTGTTCGCCATATCCCATTTCATGGGCACCGTGGCCGGGAGCCGCGGAAACGCCCAGAGAAGATAGGCCCCGGTGCCGGCGGCCAGCGCCAGCGTCAGGATCAGCGGGACTTTCCTCATCTCATCCTTTGGACGCCGGAGGGGCGGCGGCGTAACCGTTCAAAACGGCTGGACGCGCTTCGCGGGGGCGGGCTTGCGGAAGGCGAACGTCGCCGCGACGAGCAGCGCGACCGCGATGACGGAGGCCACGACGGCGACGTTTTCAGGGATCGGCAGGAAGGAGGCCAGGACGGCCTGCACGCGGACGTGCACGAAGAAGAGGACCACGCCGAGCGCGAGGACCGTGAACCAGGCCGTCTTCGGCCAGGTCCGGGCCGCGGCGAGGAAGAGGGCGAAGAGCGCGACGGTGAGGACGGCGGGCACGCCCACGAAAAGCTCCCGCGTGCCGAAGGCGATGGGCATGTTCGCCATGCTGTAGCGCACGGGCACGGCCGCGGGGAGCCGGGGATAGGCCCAATAGAGATAGGCCGCGATGCCGCCGACGATCGCCAGCGACAGGACTCCGGCCGCCTTCCTCATCGACTTCCTCGGCTACGTCTCAGGCTATCCCCGAGACATTCTACCCCGCCGTCCGGGGAGAATGGGAGGAAGGAGTGAAAAGTTTCACTCCGCGGCTCAGGCGAGCAGCTTCTTGACCAGCTTCCCGTGGACGTCGGTCAGACGGAAGTCGCGGCCCTGGAAGCGGTAGGTCAGCTTCGTGTGGTCGAAGCCCATCAGATGCAGGATCGTCGCGTGCAGGTCGTGCACGTGCACCTTGTCGGCCGTCACGTTGAAGCCGAAGTCGTCGGACTCGCCGATCGTGATCCCGGGCTTCACGCCGCCGCCCGCCATCCACATCGAGAAGGCGTTCGGGTGGTGGTCGCGGCCGTCGTCGCCGCCCTGCACCATCGGCGTGCGGCCGAACTCGCCGCCCCAGATCACCAGCGTCTCGTCGAGCAGGCCCAGCCGCTTCAGGTCCTTCACCAGGGCCGTGCTCGCCTGGTCCGTGTCCCGGCAGTTCCGCTTGAGATCGCCCACCAGGTTGCCGTGCTGGTCCCAGGCCTCGTGGAAGATCTGCACGAAACGCACCCCGCGCTCGACCATGCGCCGGGCGAGCAGGCAGTTGTTGGCGTAGCTCGACTTCCCCGGCGTCGCCCCGTACATCTCCAGGACCTCCCGCGGCTCCTTGGACAGGTCCATGAGCTCGGGCGCGCTCGACTGCATCCGGAACGCCATCTCGAAGGCGTTGATCCGCGTCGAGATCTCGGGGTCGCCCGTCGCCGCCAGGCGCTTCTCGTTCATGGCGCGCACGACGTCCAGCGAGTCGCGCTGCAGCTCGGCGTCGACGCCCGGCGGATTCGACAGGTACAGCACCGGATCGCCGCCGCCGCGGAACTGCACGCCCTGGTAGGACGTCGGCAGGAACCCGCAGCCCCAGTTGGAGTTGCCGCCGCTGGGGCCCTTCTTGCCGGAGCTGAACACGATGAAGCCGGGCAGGTTGCGCGACTCGCTGCCCAGGCCGTAGGTGACCCAGGCGCCCATGCTCGGCCGCCCGAACTGCTGGGCGCCGGTGTTCATCATGATCTGGCCGGGCGCGTGGTTGAACGCGTCGGTGGTCATCGACTTCACGATGGCGATGTCGTCGGCGACCGTCGCGAGGTGCGGGAGCAGCTCGGACAGCTCGGCGCCCGACTCCCCGTGCTTCGCGAACTTGAACTTGGGCCCGAGCAGCTTGGAGTTCGGGTTGATGAACGCCGCGCGGTAGCCCTTGATGAGGTCGGGCGGCGGCAGCTGCCCGTTGAACTTCGCGAGCATGGGCTTCTGATCGAAGAGCTCCAGGTGGCTCGGCGCGCCCGCCTGGAAGAGATAGATCACGTTCTTCGCCTTCGCCGGGTGATGCGAGCGCTTCGGCGCCATGGGGTCGTCGGCCCGCGCGAGCTGCGCGTGGAACGCCAGCGCGCCCATGCCGACGCCGCACTCCTTCAGGAACCAGCGACGCGAGCGTTCCATCGTCATTCCTTCGTGATCGTTTCGTCCAGGTTCAGCAGCACCCGCGCCAGGGCCGTCCAGGCCCCCTGCTCCGGCGTGGCGCCTTCGACGCCCGCCAGCTCCTTCGCCCGCTCCGGCGTCATCCGCTCGGTCTGGCGGCGGAGGAAGTCGCCCAGCGTCTTCGCCTCGTCGGGGGTGGGCCGACGTCCCACGCAGAGCCGGAACGCGCCTTCGACGCCGATGTTCATGCCTTGGGCGCCGAGGGCGCGGGCGCACTCCAGGAAAAGCGGCTCGTTCAGCGTGGTGAGGGCCTGCAGCGGCGTGTTGGAGCGCGACCGGCGCACGCACGAGGCGTCGCCGTTGGGGGTGTCGAAGACCTCGAGCGCCGGATACGGGACCGAGCGGTAGCGGAACGTGTAGAGCGCCCGGCGGTAGCGCTGCTCGCCCTTCTCCTCGCGCCAGACCTTCGGCCCGTAGCTCACGGGCGGCTGGAAGAGGAAGCCGGGGGCCGGCGGGAACACGCTGGGGCCGCCGACTTTCGGATTCAGCAGGCCGCTCGCGGCGAGCGCGATGTCGCGGACGATCTCGCCCTCGACGCGCAGCCGCGGCCCGCGCGAGAGCCAGCGGTTCGCCGGGTCCTTCGAAAGCTGGTCGGCCGCGGCGACGGACGACTGCCGGTACGTCTTCGACATCACGATGATCCGGTGCAGGTCCTTCACCTTCCAGCCGCCGTCCATGAAGCGCACCGACAGCCAGTCGAGCAGCGCCGGATGCGAGGGCACCAGGCCCTGCGAGCCGAAGTCCTCGCTCGTCGCCACGAGGCCCGTGCCGAAGTAGGCCTGCCACACGCGGTTCACGAAGGCGCGCGCGGTCGTCGGCGATTCGCGGGCCACCAGCCACTTCGCGAAGCTCAGGCGCGTGCGCGGGGCGTCCTTCGGCAGCGGATGCAGGAAGCCGGGGACGCCCGGCTCGACGGCCCGCATCGGCTTGAGGAAGTCGCCGCGGTCCAGCAGGCGCGTCATCCGCGCCGTGTCGCGCGACCGCAGGGCGAGCTGCGACGTCCCCTCGGGGTGCGTCGCCCAGAGCGCCTCGATCTCCGCGTTCGCGTCCTTCCACTCCGGGACCGTGACGCGCCAGGCCGAGAAGAGCGCCGCGTCCTGCGCCGGCGAACGTTCCGGGGCGTCGAGCGCCGCGCGGACCGCCGGCGGCAGCGGATCGGCGACGGCGTTCTCGGCGGAGGTCGTCGACACCCTCATGCGCCCCAGGTTGCAGTTCTGGTTGTCGTCGCTGTTCCAGCCGCCGTGGTTCTGCTTGAGGTACACGACGAGGCGGGCGCCGGGCTCGAGGGGTTTCTCGAGGACGAAGACGGCGACGCGGGGGGCGTTGCGACGTCCCGGGCCCGCGTCGATGCCCCAGGCGGTCTCGTCCTTGCCGTCGATGGCGAAGGCGACGGGCCCGGTGACGCGCTTCTTGTTGCTCTTGTCGCTGTAGTAGTCCTTGAGCGGCGCCTCGGGGAGATCGAGGTCGGACGTCGCGCTCGCGAACTTCACCTTGACCCCGTCGGCCTCGACTTCGAACTCGGTGAGGGCGCCGGTGCCTTCGAGGGAGCGGCCGGGCCCGCCGTGCGGGAGGTTCGGGTCGTTGAGGAGTTCGAGGCGGAAGGCGCGGACGACGTCCTCCACGAACGCCGTGAGCTTGACCTTGTGCTTGGTGGGCGCGTAGCCCGCCGCGAGGAACGAGTCGTCGCCCATGGGCACGTATTTCTGGCCGCCGGTGGAGATATCGTCGACCTCCGGCTGAAGCGCGGTCCAGGACGGCGTCGCCTTCATCGCGGCTTCCCACGCGAGGCGCTTCTCGCGCCAGTCGGGCGTCCGCTCGCGCAGGCCCGCCTCGACGTCGCGGATCTTGCGGAGCAGCTCGGCGCGCTTCATCTGCTGCTCGGGGGTGTAGACGGTGACGGCCGCCTCGTGCGCGTCGTTGAGGAAGGCGAAGAGCCGGTAGTAATCCTCGTGCTGGATGGGGTCGTACTTGTGCGTGTGGCACTGGGCGCATTGGATGGTCAGGCCGAGGACGGCGCGGCCCAGGGCGTCCATGCGGTCGAACATCGCCTCCATCCGGAACTGCTCCGGATCGACGCCGCCCTCCTCGTTGATCATCGAGTTGCGGAGGAAGCCGGTGGCGACGATCGCGTCCTGGCCGCCGTCGGGAATCTGGTCGCCGGCGACCTGCTCGATGACGAAGCGGTCGTAGGGCAGATCGCGATTGAAGGCGTTGATGACCCAGTCGCGGTAGAACCAGACCTCGCGGGCCTTGTCTTTCTCGTAGCCGTCGGAGTCGGCGTAGCGGGCGGCGTCCAGCCAGTGCCGCGCCCAGCGCTCGCCGTAGTGCGGCGAGGCGAGCAGCCGCTCGACCTGCTTCCCGTAGTCGCCGTCCGCCACGAAGGCGTCCACGTCCGCGGGCGTCGGCGGCAGGCCCGTGAGGTCGAGGCTCAGGCGGCGCAGCAGCGTGACCCGGTCGGCCTCCGGGCTGGGCGCGAGCCCCTCTTTGTCCAGGCGCTCGCGCACGAAGAGATCGAGCGGATCCAGGCCGTCGCGGCCGGCGATCTTGGGCGACACCGGCGGCACGAAGCCCCAATGCTCGCCCCACTTCGCCCCGCTTTCGATCCAGCGGCGGAGGATGTCGAGCTGCTTCGGCGACAGCGACTTCCCGGTCTTCGCCGGGGGCATGCGATCCTTGGGGTCGGAGGTGGTGAGCCGGCGCCACATCTCGCTCTTCGCGAGGCTGCCCGGCACGACGGCCCGACGTCCGTCATGCTCGGCGAAGGCGCCCTCTTTCTGGTCGAGGCGCAGGTCGCCGCCGCGGCGCTTCTCGTCGGCGCCGTGGCACGTGAAGCAGTTGTCGGAGAGGATGGGGCGGACGTCGTAGCCGAAGTCGACATCCTGCAGGACGAGGAGCAGAAGCAGCACGCGATTCCTCTAAAAGGTATACCTTTATAGTTTCCCCGTCGCGATCCCTCAAGGGTACGCGAAAGGGAGTGCCCGCCGGATCCCGCTTGCGACGCGAATCCCCGCGGCGGCTTCAGTCTTCGCCCCCCGCGCGTCGATGACATCCCTGTGAACGAAATCGCCCTGGCGACCCTGCTCCTCCTCGTCCGCGACGGCATGCCTCTCGAAAACGGCCGCTTCGCGGGAGGGCCGGCCACGGTGCTCTCCCTCAGTCCGGATCAGGCCCGATCGCTGCGGGAGCGCCGGACGCTGGTCCTGTCGGGCTCGCAGCGCGACGCCTTGCGCCGCTCGGCCGGGAGGGCGCCCGCGACGCTGCTCGTCTACGACACGCGGGCGGGCGAGAACGACTGCGGCTGCGAAGCGGTCGACGTCGGCTTGCGCTTCAGCCCCGACCAGATCGAGGTGCCTCACCCGTACCTCGCCGAGGAGGCCGCGCCTCCCCCGCTCGTCTCGATCGTCGCGTGGCTGGGCGTCGCCGCCGGCGTCTGCATCGCCCTCAACGCCGCCGCCGAGGCGGCCGGGAGCCGCTAAAGCTCAGCCGTTCATCATCTCGGTCAGCAGCTTGGTGCCGAGGCCGACGGGCCGGTCCAGCGTCACGCCGGCGCAGGTCAGCAGCGTGCCGAGCAGGTCGCCCTGGTTGCCCTTGAGCTCCAGGTAGCGGCCGGTCTTCAGCTTGCCGCCGCCGCCGCCCGCGATCACGAACGGCAGGTTCGCGCGAGTGTGTTTGTTGCCGTCCTCGAGGCCCGTGCCCCACATCATGATGCAGTTGTCCAGCAGGGTCCCCGCGCCTTCCTTGATCTCGCGCATGCGCCCGACCATGCGGGCGAAGCGCGCGACGTTGAAGGCGTTGATCTTGGCGACCTTGTCGACCATGGTCACGTTGTTGTTGTGGTGCGTCTGGGAGTGGTGCTGGTCGCTGAAGCCCAGCTCCGGATAGGAGACGCCGTTGGGCGTCGAACCGATGTACGTGCTCACGCGGGTGATGTCGGCCTGGAACGCCAGCACGGTGAGATCGCACATCACGTCCATGTACTCGCTGCGCTTGCCGCCCTCCGGGAAGACGACCTCCACCGGCGCGCTCGGTTTCACGCCGGTCGCCTCCTGGGCGGCCTCGGTCCGCTTCACTTCCAGCGCGTAGATGCGGCGCTCCAGCGCGCGGACGCCGTCGAGATACTCGTCGAGCTTGTGCTGGTCGCCGCGGCTCAGTTTCCCGCGCAGGTCCTTGGCGCCGCCCAGGACGAGGTCGAGCAGGCTCCGGTCCAGGTCGTCGGCCGGCCCCGCGCCGGACGCCGCCTTCGTCTGGAACAGCCGCTTGAAGACGCTCCGCGGGTTCGTCTCCGCCGGCACCGGCTGGGTCGGCCCGCGGTAGCTGCAATGCGAGTAGTAGATCTCGTGAAGCCCTTCCTGGTTCTCCTTCCAGGTCTGCGGAACCGTCGCCAGCTCCAGCGACGGCAGCACGGTGAAGGCGCCGATCGAATTCGCCGCGATCTGGTCGGCGGAGATCGCGATGTTGACGACATGGCGCCGCTCCGTGTCCGGCAGGGTCGCGGTGAGCCAGGTCGAGAGCTCCAGCGCGTGGGGCGCCCCGCCGAGCGGCTGGATGGGAATGCCGCTGATCCCCTTCACCATCAGGCACTGGTCGAGGACCGGCTTCAGCGATTCGATGATCTGGGGCGGCGACGTCCTGAACGCCGCCTGATCCGACGGCCAGAAGCGCTCCATGATGCAGCCGTGAGGCATGTACATGAAAGCGAGGCGGACGGGCGGCTTCTTGTCCTGCGCCGCGGCCATCGTCTCGAGCCACGGCAGGGCGAGCGCGGCGCCGGCGCCGCGCAGGAGAGTCCGCCGGCTGATCTCACTTCGCATGTCTGATCTCCCTCACACGCCTATGAGTGAAAGGATAGCTCGTGACCACGGCGACGACCAAAGATTGCGTCCGGTAGCCGTCCTTCTCCACCGCCGCGACCAGCTGGTCGACGACGATCTCGTCGTAGCCCTCCAGCTGGCGGCAGAGCGCGTAGGCCAGGAGGCGGCCCGTCAGGTTGCGGCTGAGGGCGTCGGCGCGCCCCGCGATGATCTTCTTCAGCTCCCCGGGCGACTTGAACGACCGCCCGGGCAGCTCGCCCGAGGCGTCGATCGCCCCGCCGGAGTCGTCCCGGTCGCGCCAGCGCCCGATCGCGTCGAAGTTTTCCAGGCCGAAGCCGATGGGGTCGAGGATCCTGTGGCAGTTCGCGCAGGCCGGATCCTTGCGGTGCAGCTCGGTGCGCTGCCGCAGCGTGAGCTCCGCGACCTGCTTCGCGTCCTGCTTCTCGAGCGCGGGGACGTCGGCCGGCGCCGGCGGCACGTGCTCCCCGAGCACCTGCTCCAGGACCCAGACGCCGCGGTTGACCGGGCTCGTGCGGTTCGGGAGAGAGGTCGTCGCCAGCACGCCCGGCATCGCCAGGATGCCGCCGCGGCGGGCGTCGCTCAACGACACCCTCCGCATCTCCGGGCCGCTCGCCTGGAGCCCGTAGATCCCGGCGAGGGCCTCGTTGACGAAGGTGTAGTCGGCGTCGATGAAGGCCGTCAGCGGCCGGTTCTCGCGCACGAGGCTCTCGAAGAACAGCCGCGCCTCGTCGACCATGGCCGCGCGCAGGGCCGGCGTCATCTCCGGGAATTTCTGGGGATCGAAGGTCTTGGCCGCCAGCTTGTCCAGGCCGAGCCACTGCGCCCCGAAGCCGTCGAAGAGCGCGCGCGAGCGCGGGTCAGCGAGCAGGCGCCGCGTCTGGGCGGCGAGCGACGTCCGCAGGGTCCCCGCGTCGGCTTCCGCCGACAGCTCCGCGTCGGGCGGGGCCGCCCAGAGGAAGTACGAGAGCCGCGAGGCCAGCTGATGATCGTCGAGGGGCACGACGTCCTTCGTCGCGTCCGCCTCGGCGCCGGGCGTGATGAACAGGAACTGCGGCGAGACCAGGGCCGCCTTCAGCATGAAGCGCAGCGCCTCGGCGTCGGACCTCCCCTTCTCCTTCGCGAGCGCGAAGACGCGCGTCAGGACCTCCACCTCGGCGGCGGTCGGGGGACGTCGATAGGCCTTCCGCGCGAGGGAGCGGGCGCCGTCGCCGACGAGGCGTCGGACGGCGTCGGGCGACGCCTGGTTCAGCGCCTCGTTGGCGACCGCGAGATACTTCTCCATGAGAAGCGGCGAGACGGAATTGTTGAAGCCGGCGCCGAAGACCTCTTCCGGCAGGTCGGCCGCGATCCGGGGGTCGACGCCCAGGAGGTCGCGGAGGGTGTGGCCGTACTCGACCTTGCTCAGGCGGCGGATGACGAACTCCCCGGGATCCTTGGGACTGAGGTACTTGAGGCCGGCGATCCAGTCGACGAAAACCTGGCGCTCCGCGTCGGTCGGCCGCTTTTCCTCGTCGGCGGGCGGCATGTCGTGCGCCTTGACGCTGAGGAAGGCCTTCTTCCAGAGAGGGCGGAACGTGGGGGTCGCGGGGCTCTTGACCGCGTACATGAAGGTCAGGCCGGCCTTCGGCCTTCTCTCGCCGTGGCAGCGGATGCAGTACGACTTGATGAAGGGGTCGATCTTCTCCTTGAAGGTCTTCAGCGCCGCGGTCCGCGCGGCCGCGGAGTCATCGTCGCCCGCCGCGGCGAGCGCCAGGATCAGGAGCCAGACCGTGTTCATCGTAGTTTCACTACCTTACGGAGCGGAGGCCTCTTCTTTTTCATATGTCGCCGGAAGGCGGGACGGACGCGCAATCGCTTTTGTCCCTTAGAAAAGCGGCAGCGGCCGGCCGTCGCAGATCTGGAGGGGGCGCCCTTCGATATCGTGCACCTCGAACGCCGGGTCGATGCCGAGGGCGTGGAAGATCGTGGCCTGAAGGTCGGCCGGGCCGCAGGGATTCTCGACCGGCTCGGCACCGGACGCGTCGGAGCGTCCGTAGATCCGGCCGCCCTGGATGCCGCCCCCCGCGAAGGCCACCGAGTAACAGGTGGGATAGTGGTCGCGACCCGCGGCCGCGCTGATTCTGGGCGTGCGGCCGAACTCCGTCAGCCAGACGACCAGGGTCTCGTCCAGCCGGCCGCGCTCCGCCAGGTCGTCGAGCAGCGCCGCGGAGGCCTGATCGAGAGGCGGAAGCATCTGGCTCTTGAGGCGCCGAAAGTTGTCCCCGTGGGTGTCCCAGTGGGCTCCGATGGAACCATTGAGATCCCCGGCGGCGGCGAGCACCGTGACGAGGGGCACGCCCGCCTCCGTCAGTTTTCTCGCCAGGAGCGCGCTCTGGCCGCAGACGTGGTCGCCGTAAGACTCCCGCAGGCGCTTCGGCTCGCCTTCGAGGTCGAACGCGCCCGCCGCCTTCGCGTCCAGAAGGAGGTCGAAGGACTTCTCGCGCCAGCGCTCGACCGTCTCGGTCTCGCGGCCGGCGGGCGTCGCCGGAGCCGCAGCCTCCAGACGGGACAGGAGAGCTCGGCGCGACGTCCAGCGCCCGGCATCCGCTCGGGCGCCCAGCTCGATCGTCCCCGCCTCGGGCGACTTGCCGTCGTAGGGCGCGCCGGAGGAGGGGCGGAAGACGACGGGGTCGAAGCCCAGTCCGAGAAAGCCGGCGTCCTGGCCGTTCGAGCGGCCGCCGTCCGCCATGCCGTACGGCAGATGGATCGTCCCGGGGAACGGCGCGGGGACGCGGCCGTTGAAGGCCTTCGCGACCTGGGCGCCGAGCGACGGCCAATCGCGGCGCGTGGCTTCCCAATTCTCGTTGGGCGTGGGGGGCGCGTGGCCGGTGAGCGCCCAGTACGCGGCGGGCCGGTGGCCGGTCGCGCCGTGGGTGACGCTCCGCACGATCGCCATCCGATGCGCCTGCCGGGCGAGCCGCGGCAGATGCTCGCCGATGCGGATGCCCGGGACCGTCGTGGGGATCTCCTGGAATTCGCCCCGGATGTCGATGGGCGCCCCGGGCTTCAGATCGAAGGTGTCGAGGTGGCTCATGCCGCCCCAGGCGAAGAAGACGACGCAGGATTTGGCGCGGCCGAAGCCGGGGCCGCGCGGGACGGACGCGGCGCGCGCGGCGAGCCCCGCGGTCAGCGAGAGCCCCGCCGCTCCCAACCGGAGGAAACCGCGACGTCCGATCGGCTCGCTAAAGCGCATTAGTGACTATGAAACACGGGGAGCGCCGCGCGATTCTCAGGGTCTCAGGAAGAGCCGCAGCTCTCCCCAGGCGTCCATCACTTCGCGCAGGGCGTCGAGATGGGCCAGCCGCGCGGCGGCATAGTCCCTCCGGATCGGAAGGACGTCGGCCAGGCTCAAGTCGCCCTGCTCATGCCGGGCTTCCGCCGCCTGGCGCACCGTCTCGGCGCGCGGGAGGATCTCGTCGCGGACCAGGCGGGCGTGCCCGACCGCTTCGCCGAGGCGGACGTGCGCTTCGCGGACCCGGCGCGCCGCGTCCCCGCGCGTGGCGCGGGCCCGCGCCTCGGCCTGCCGGCTTTCGGCCCGGGCTTCTTTCAATCGCCCCTGGTTGCGGTCGAAGAGCGGCAGCGGGATCGACACTCCCACGTCGAACGCGTCGGTGTCGGACGCGCCGATCCGGCGGTAGAGCAGGTCCAGCGTGACGTCCGGAACGCGCTCGACCTTCGCGAGATCGACGCGGGAGCGGGCCGCCTCGACGTCCGCCCGGGCCAGCGCGGCTTGGGGGCCGCCCTCCAGGTCCGCGAGCACGCTCTCCAGGGCGGGCAGCTCGAACGCGGCCTCCAGCGCGCCGCTGACGGACCGCACGCGCAGCCCCGGATCGCCCAGCGCCGCGGCCAGGCCCACGAGCGCGAGCTCGCGAAGACCTTTCGCCTTGTCCTCGTCGAGGCGCGCCCGCGCCTCCTCCATCTCGATCCGGGCGACGTCGTGCGCGGCCACGTCCCCCGCCTGGCGCCGGACGCGGGCCACCTCGACGGCCCGACGCGCGAACCCGACCAGCTCGGCCTGGACCTTGGCGACTTCCGCCGCGAAAAGCGCCGTCGCGAACGCGCCCCGCGCGCGCGAATGGACCTCGAAGCGCTTCACCTCGCGCTCCTTGCGAAGCCGCTCGGCTTCGAGCCGCTCGACCTCCCGCGCCGCGCCCAGCCGGCCGCCGACCGGCAGGCGCTGGCTCAGTCCGGCCAGGTAGTCGGCGTCGCGGGTCGTCCGCTCTTCGAACGGAGCCGATTCCATCCGCCCGATGAGGCTGGGATTCGGAAACAGGCCGGCCTGCAGCGCGCGGCCGTCCGCCGCGTCGGCCCGCGCCTGGGCTTGCGCCAGGTCCGGATGCAGGCGGTCCGCGAGGTCCAGAGCCCGCTCCAGCGTGAGCGCCTCGACCGGCGGCTCCGCAGCCCGCTCGACGACCGGCGCCGGGCGGTAGCGCTCGGCGTCGCCGGGAAGCGTCTCGGGCGGAGCGCCGGCGCAACCCGCGAGGACCAGGACCAGGAGCGAGAGTCTGTTCACGCGACACCTCCCGTGGGACGTCCGAACCGGAGATACAAGGCG
>DASVNH010000270.1:0-4040 GCA_036383955.1 Planctomycetota bacterium
GCGAAGCGGAGTCGAAGGGTTAATAGGTGTCGCACAATATTCTGTGGGCCGCTCCGTTCAGGACTCTCGGAGGTGCCGCCATGTCCGCGTTGATCCTCGCCCTTCTCGTCGCCCAGGACGAAAAGCTCTCCGGCCCGCGGCCCGGCGAGAAGGCCGCGCCGTTCGTCGTCTTCGACGTCGCCGCGCGGAAGGACGTCGACGTCGCCGCCGACGGCCCGCTCCTGATCGTCTTCATCCACGAGCTCTCGCGGCCGGCCGCCGCGCTCATGCGCGCGCTCGACGAGACCGGGCAGATCAAGCGCGTCCGCGGGCTGCGCACCCTCTTCGTCTCGCTCGCCCAGGACCGCGACGGCGCCGAGCGCCACCTGCCGAACGTCGTGAAGTCGCTCAACCTCAAATCCCCGCTCGGCATCTCGGTCGACGGCCCCGAGGGGCCCGGCGCCTACGGCCTCAACCGGGATGTCGCGCTCACGATCCTCGTCGCCCGCGACGGCCGGGTCGCCGCCAACTTCGCCATCGTCCAGCCCAACGAGACCGACGCCCCCCGGATCCGCGAGGCCGTCGACGCCGTCCTGAAGACGGCCGCCCCCGCGCCCGCGGGGACGCCGGACGAGCTCAAGGCCGAGATCGTCCGCCTGCGGGAGGAGGTCCTGGCGCTCCGCGAACAGGTCGAGGCGTTCAAGATCCGCGCCGAACGCCCGGCGCCGGGGCCGTCGATGCGCCAGGCCGGCGCCGAAGACCCGGCGCTCGTGAACCATTGCCGGCGCCTGATCCAGATGAAGGCGTCCCAGGAGGACCTCGACGCCGCCGTGAAGGACATCGAGGCGTACATCGAGGGCAAGCCCGAGCTGAAGAAGCAGTACGCGGCCGTGCTGGAGCGCGTGCTGAAGCTCGAGTACGGCAACGACCTCGGCAAGGCCGTGATGAAGGCCCAGCTGGAGAAGCACAAGCCGTGATCCTCGTCCTGCTTCTTCAAGCCGCGGACTTCACGCACGACGTCCTCCCGCGCCTGACGAAGCTGGGCTGCAACGCGGGGTCCTGCCACGGCGCGTCGACGGGGCAGGGCGGGTTCCGCCTTTCCCTCCTGGGCTTCGATCCCGACGCCGACCACCGCGCCATCGCGCGCGAGCTCCGCGGCCGTCGCGTCGATCTCGCGCGGCCCGACGAAAGCCTCCTCCTCCGCAAGCCGCTGAAGAAGCTGAAGCACGGCGGCGGCCGCGCGCTGGAGGAGGGCTCCGAGAGCCACCGCGTCCTGCGGGACTGGATCGCGGCCGGCGCGCCGGCCCGCTCCGGCCCCGCCCGCGAGCTGGAGGGCCTCGAGGCCGCTCCCGGCCGCGTGCTCGCCCGCTATTCCGACGGGTCGTCGCGCGACGTGACGGCCCTGGCGCTCCTGACGTCCAACGACGACGCGATCGCCGCCGACGACGGGACCGTCAAGGCTCCCGGCGAGACCTCCCTCATGATCCGCTACGGCGGGCGCGTCGCCGCCGTGCGCGTGGGCCGCCCCTTCGGCCCGCCCACCGAGAACCGCGGGCGCCGCGGCCCGATCGACGACCCGATCAACGCCAAGCTCGACGCCTTCGGCCTCCGCGCCGCGCCCCCCTGCGACGACGCCGCCTTCCTCCGGCGCGCGACGCTCGACGCCCACGGCCGCCTGCCTTCGCCGGACGAGATCCGCGCCTTCGACGGCGACCGCGACGCGCTCGTCGACCGGCTGGTCGCGGCGCCCGCGTTCGACGTCCGCTGGGGCGAGCTCTGGGCCGACGTCCTGGACGCCAAGGCGCCGGCGTTCCGCGACTACGTCCGCGGCGCGATCCGCCGGCCCTGGAGCGAGACGGTCCGCGGCCTGCTCGTCGCCGAGCCGCATCTCTATCTGCGGACGGACGATCCGCGCGCGCTCGCCGAGACGGTGGGCCGGGCTTTCCTCGGCGCGCGCTGGGGCTGCGCCCAGTGCCACAACCATCCCTTCGAGCGCTTCTCGCGCCTCGACTACCACGGCATGGCCGCGTATTTCGCGCGGGTCCGCGTGCGCGACGGCCGCGTCGCCCTGGAGCCGCGCGGCGAGATCGAGCTCGAGGGCCGTCCCGTGCTCCCGCCGTTCGGCGCGTCGGAGGACCGCCGCGAGGATCTCGCGCGCTGGGTGGTCGAACGCCCCGACTTCGCCCGCGCCGCCGCGAACCGCGTCTGGGCCCTGCTGCTGGGACGCGGGCTGGTGGAGCCGGCCGACGACCTGCGCGCGAGCAATCCCGCGACGCATCCGGAGCTCCTGGAGCTGCTCGCCGCGGAGTTCCGGAAGGACGCCTCGCTGCCGCGCCTGGCCGCGCTCGTGATGAAGTCGGCCGCCTACGCGCGAGGCGCCGGCCGGGGCGGGCCGTTCTACGACACCCGCGCGCCGCGGCCGCTCGACAGCCGCGTGCTGGCCCGGGCCGTCGGCCGCGTCCTCGGCACGGAACCGCCGGCGCTGCCCGCGAGCGGCACGCTCGCGCGGACCCTCGCGCTCATGAACGGCCCCGCGGGCCGCGCGGGGGACGTCGAGGACCTCTACCTGCGGACGCTGTCGCGACGTCCCACGCCGGAGGAGCGGGCGCTCTGGACGGGGGAGGGCGACGAGTACTGGGAGGACCTGCTGTGGGCCCTCCTCAATTCGAAGGAATTCGGGACGAACCACTGATGCATACGCGGCGGGCGTTCCTGGCGGGCTCGGTCTTCGGGCTCGGGCTGGCCGACGCGCTGGCCTGGGCGAAGGGCCGCGCGGCCGCTAAGAGCTGCGTGCTGGTCTGGCTGGACGGCGGGCCGAGCCACCTGGAGCTCTTCGACCTCAAGCCCGACGCCCCGGCCGAGATCCGCGGCGCGTTCCGGGAGGCGCGCACGCCGCTCGACGGCGTCCGCGTCTGCGAGCACCTCCCGCGGCTCGCGAAGATCCTCGATCGGACGACGATCCTGCGCTCGCTCACGTCGCCCGAGGGCAACCACGACCGGGCGAGCTGCTACATGCTGACGGGGCGGCGTCCCAGCCCCGCGCTCGTCTATCCGTCGGCGGGCTCGGTGGTCGCGCGCGCGGCGGCGCGGAGCGTGCTGCCCGCCTACATCGCCGTGCCCGGGCCGCCCCAGTACGGCGGGGCGGGCTTCCTCGAGGGCGCCTTCGAGCCCTTCTCCGTGGCGGGCGCCCCGCTCGCGCCGACGGTGCCCGACGCGCGCCTCGACCGCCGCCGCTCCATGCTCGCCGCGGTCGACCGCCTGTCGGGCCTCGAGCTCCCGGGCCGCGACGCGCAGGTGGAGCAGGCCTTCGCGCTGACGACGTCCAAGGAAGCCCGGGCCGCGTTCGACCTCGAGCGGGAGGCGCCGAAGGCGCGCGAGCGCTACGGCCCCTCGAAGATCGGCCAGTCCTGCCTGCTCGCGCGGCGGCTCGTCGAGGCGGGCGCGCGCTTCGTCACGGTGAACGACGACGGCTGGGACACGCACGTCGACCAGTTCCGGCATCTCGCCGGGACGTTCAACCAGGGGAAGATGATCTACCGCGGCAAGCTGCCCGATCTCGACCAGGCGGTGTCGGCCCTGCTGGAGGATCTCGAGGAGCGCGGCCTGCTCGAGAGCACGCTGGTCGTCGTGATGGGCGAGTTCGGCCGCACGCCCAAGCTCAACTCGAAGGGCGGGCGCGATCACTGGCCGCGCGCGAGCTGCGCCCTGCTCGCGGGCGGCGGCGTCAAGCGCGGCGCCGTCGTGGGCGAGACCGACCCGCACGGCGAGCTGCCCGCGTCGCGCCCCGTCGCGCCCGAGGACCTGCTCGCCACCGTCTATCACCTGCTCGGGATCGATCCGCGGGCCGAGGTCCGGACGCCGGAAGGACGTCCGGTGCGGATCCTCGACGCGGGGGACGTCGTGCCGGAGATCCTGGCGTGATCCTGCTGACGATCTTCGCCCTGGCGTGGGACGGGGACTGCCTCTACGTGGCGCGGGCGGGGGGCGTCGACGTCTATCGCGACGGACGTCGCGTCGGCTCGCTGGGCGACGACGCGAGGACGGTGACGTGCCTGGCGGCG
>DASVNH010000271.1:0-18083 GCA_036383955.1 Planctomycetota bacterium
CGTCAACGCTACTTCTTCAGCGTCCAGAGCTTGACGATCCCCTCCATCGAGGAGGTGACGGCCCACTTGCCGTCGGGGCTGACCGCCAGGTGGCTCACGGCCGAATCCTGCGACTTCTG
This sequence comes from Planctomycetota bacterium, assembly GCA_036383955.1. Lineage (GTDB taxonomy): Bacteria > Planctomycetota > MHYJ01 > MHYJ01 > JACPRB01 > JACQFK01. Next base: position 120 of record DASVNH010000271.1, read on the forward strand.
GGAGTCGCGCTCGGCGCCCGTCTTCGCGTCGACGACCTTGAAGAGGCCGTCGAAGGTGCCCAGGACCAGCGACTTGCCGTCCGGCGTGAAGGCCACCGCGTTCACGTCGAGGCCGGGGCAGGAGAAGCCGGCGACGGCCTCCACCTTCTCCAGGTCCCAGAGCTTCACGCTGCCGTTGCCGCCGCCCGTCGCGAAGGTCTTGCCGTCGGGCGAGATCGCCGTCGACATGACCTTGTCGCCGTGCTCGACCCGCTTGACGATCTCGGCCGTCGCCGTCGCGTAGACGATCACCACGCCGCCGCCGTCGACCCCGACGACCTTCTTCCCGTCGGGCGTCACCGCCACGCCGTTGATCTCGTTCTCGTGCCGGAAGGTCACCGGCTCGCCGCCCTCGGCCGCGACGGCGTAGATCATGCCGTCCCGACATCCGAAGTAGGCCCGGCCGTCCGGTCCCATCCCCATCGACGTGACGGGGCCCGCGACGTCGTACGTCTTCAGCTGCTTCCTGCCCGCGACGTCCCACACGCGCACGTGCTTGTAGAGGTCGCCGGCCACGAGCGTCTTGCCGTCGGGGGAGAAGGCCATGCCGTTGACGTCGCCGTCGTGGCCCGTGAGCGTGCCGACCTGCTTCTTGCCCGCGACGTCCCACAGGTTGATCAGGTAGTCCTGGCCGGACGTGGCGATGAGCTTGCCGTCGGGCGAGACGGCGACGCGGAGAACGCCGCGCGAGCGGGTTTCCAGCGGGTCCTGGGTCAGGAGCGCGAGCAGCAGGAGCGTCATCGTTTCCTCAGAGCAGGGGCTGGCCGGGGAGGTCGCGCGGATCCAGCGCGAGCCGGACTTCGTCGAAACGGCCGGCGCCCGCGTGTTCGGGGGCATAGCCGCGGTACTGGAAGGCGAGGGGGCGGTCGGCGGCCTGGGCGGCGGCGGCGAGGGCGAAGGCCTCGGGGCTCAGGGCGGCGAAGCCGCGGGTGCGTTCGTCGACGTAGAAGAAGGCCTGGCGGTCCCAGGAGCGGCAGAGGAAGACCCGGGCGCGCAGCACGGGGGAGTCGAGGCGGTCGACGGCGAAGCGCAGCGCGGCCTCGCGGGCGGCCCGGAGGTCCGGGGCGTCGGAGGCGGCCTGGGCGGGCGTCGAGGCGCCGGTCGTGACGGCGGCCGCGGCGGCGGCGAGGAGGGCGTGACGGCGGCTGAGGTCGTTCATCGTTCGTCTCCTTACTTCGGCTGTTCGCCGGCGGCCTTGAGCTCTTCCCATTCCTTGACGGCGCGGGCCTTGGCCTCTTCCATGCCGCGCTGGAGCAGCTGGGTGCTCCGGACCTTGGCCCAGTCCTGCCACCAGTCCTCGGCGAGGGGGGCGGGGACGAGGCTGGTGTTGGAAGCGGACCAGCCGGTTTCGAGGGTATCGGGCCGGGGCGGGCTGTACTTCACGTCCATGCCGTTGTAGACGAAACTGACTTCTTCCCACTCGTGGATGTTGTTGTAGGCGGGGTCGAGCACGAGGGGCTGGACGGTGCGGATCGCGACGACCTGGACCTCGCTGAGCGTGATCGTGCAGTAGTTCTTTTCGTCGCCGCTGGCGGGCATGTGGTAGAGGTGCAGTCCGACGGAGGGGAGGACCTCGCACTTGGACTGGGCCTGGTGGATGAGCGGCGAGGTCTGGTCGAGGAACTTCGTGATCTTCAGGGGCCCGTGCTTGCCGTCGGAGATCTCGTGTTCGATCGCGATGACCGGAGTCTGGTTCTCGCGGCCCTTGATGAACGAGGTGCCCTTCCAGCCCGGGACGAGCAGAAACGCGTTGCTAGCCATCGTCTTCTCCCTTACTTCTCTTTCTTGGGCGTCAGCACGCCCCGCCTGGTGAGCTCGGCTTCGACCTTGGCCTTGACCAGCCCCTCCACGGAGGCCATCGCGGCGGTGATCGCCTTCTGAAGGTACTCGTCGACGGCCGCCGGGCCGAAGACGCCGTCCGTGTTGTGGGTGGTCTGCGGGCTGGTGCCCTTGTTCAGGCCGATGGCCTTGGACGGCGAGGTCCAGGTGATCTCCTTGTAGGTGAAGGCGATCTCCTCGTACTCGTGGCCGCTGCCGGCCAGCGCCGGGTTGGCCATGGTGGGCTTGATGAGCTTGATCGACTTGATCTTGGCGCCCGTGAGCTTGACACGGAAGTAGTCGTGCTCGGGACCGCTCAGGGGGTTGTGAAAGAAGGCGAGCTCCCACCCGTCGAGAACCGTCTCGGCCTTCCAGGCCGCGTAGAGGTCCGGGGTGGCCGGCGACACTTTCTTGCGGATGATGAGCGCGGAATGGCGGACCGCCGGGGCCTTGCCGGGGATGACTTCCTTGATCGGCCGGCCCGTCTTGGGATCGAGCATCGATTCGATGAGATGCTCGAAGCCGTGCACCGCGATGCCGTCGTCCCAGCCGGTGGTTTCCCGGTAGCCCTTCGGCAGCGGCATGCCCTTGATGTTGCTGATCTGCAGAATTCCGGCGAGCGCCATGCGGCCTTCCTTCCTAAAGCGGGCTGGATTGTGTCGCCCGGGGATCGGAACCGCAACCTAAATGACGCGGCCTTCGGCGATTCTTCAATTTTTCCCGCACGTCCCCTCATCTCCTGTCGCTGTACCTGTGCCTGGACTTCGGGTATTCTCTGCCCCCATGTCCACCGGGGACCAGGCCCTCAAGGATCGGGTCAAGGCGCTCATCGTCCAATGCGCGCGCCTCAAGGTGCCCGTGTCGGAGCTCACCGACGACCGCCCGCTCTTCGATCCCGAGAAGGGGCTGGGGCTGGATTCCATCGACGTCCTCGAGATCGTCGTCAACATCGAGAAGACCTTCGGCGTGCAGATCCCGGACAAGGAGGTCGGCCAGAAGGTCCTCCAGTCGATCAACACGCTCGTCGACTACCTGAAGGCCCAGGGCGCGAAGGCGTGAAGCGCGGCGAGCTCTGGAAGTACAGCCGTCACTGGCTGAACATCCGGCCCGTCTACGGCTTCGGCGAGTGGATGCTCGAGAACCTCCCGCTCTTCATCAGCTACGGCATGGTCTACGGCGTCACCGAGATCGCCTACCACAGCAGCCCCAACCAGCGCCGCTCCATCGAGGGCAACGTCCGCCACGTCCTCTCGAAGCTCAAGCCGGCCCTGCAGGGCCCGGCGCTGGACCGCGAGGTGGTGTCGACGGCCCACGACATCTTCCAGAACCGCGGCCGCTGGTTCATCGACCTCTCGCTGATGGCGGGGAAGCGGCAGATCGACGGCCTGTTCCGCTTCAACATGAGCGGGGCCTGGGATCAGCTGAAGAGGACGCTCGCGTCGGGCCGCGGCGCCATCCTCGCCTCCGCCCACATCGGCAACTGGTTCGGCGGCGGCTACGTCGTCTCGAAGAAGGGAATTCCGGTCCGCTCGGTCATGTACAAGAACATGGCGGGCGACGAAATGGACAAGAAGGTCGCGAAGCGCGCGGGGGTCGACCAGACCTACGTCGAAGACGATCCCATGGTCATGATGGAGATCATCCGCGGCGTCCGGAGCGGCCAGGTCCTCGCCGTGCTCGTCGACAAGCCCTGGGACAGCCGCGGCGTCGAGGTCCCGTTCTTCGGCCGCCCCAGCCGCTTCGCCGTCGGCCCCATCCGCCTCGCCCGCATGGCCGGCGTGCCCATCTTCCCGGCCTTCTGCACCTGGACCAAAGCGCGGGAGTACGACGCCGTCCTCTGCGACCCCATCGAGGTCGGCGGAGGCGATCCCGAAACCGCCGAGCGCGAGGCCCTCGCGAAAGTCGCGAAGGTCGTCGAACGCGTCGTCAGCGAGAACCTCAAAGTCTGGTTCAACTTCACCCCCGCCTGGAGCGACGGCGCGTGACCCGGGTCGTCGTCACCGGTCTGGGCTGCGCCACGGCGCTCGGCTTCGGGCCCGACGACCATATCCCCGCGCTGAAAGCCGGCCGCTCCGCCCAGGCGCCGATCACGCGCTTCGACACCGCGGGCTTCAAGACGTCGACGGGCGGCCAGTGCGACGAGGCCCGGCTCGAGGGCCTCCTGCTGGAGCGCTTTCCCGCGCGCGCGCTGGCGCGGCTGGACGTCGACACCCGCCTGCTGCTCTGGGCGACGTCCGAAGCGCTCGGGGACCTGCGCGTCGAGGGCATGCCCGCGCTGCTCGGCACGACGCTCGAGGGCATCTGGCAGGGCGAGCAGTGGTACGCGGAGGGGCTGAAGCGGGGGACGTCGAAGGCCCGGCCGCGGCGGCTGCTGCAGGCGACGTCCGGCGGGCAGTTCGCGACGCTGGCGGAGCTGCTGGGGATGTCGATCGAGCCCCTCTGCGTCTCGAACGCCTGCGCGACGGGCGTGAGCGCGATCGGCCGCCTGTACCGGCGGATCCGGCGGGGCGCGTGCGAGGCGGGCCTGGCGGGCGGCTACGACACGCTGGGGCGCTTCATCCACCTGGGCTTCGATTCGCTGGGGGCGCTGACGTCCAAGGTCTGCGCGCCGTTCGACAAGAACCGCTCGGGCTTCTTCATCGGCGACGGCGCCGCGGTGCTGCTCCTGGAAAGCCTCGAGAGCGCGCGACGGAGGAAGTCGAGGATCCTCGCGGAGCTGGTCGGCTACGGGGAGTCGGTCGACAGCCATCACGCCACGCATCCGGATCCGGAGGGGCGCGGGCTGACGCGCGCGATCAGGCAGGCGGTCGAGGGGGTGGAGGGGGAGATCGACTACATCAACGCGCACGGGACGGCGACGCCCGCCAACGACGCGGCGGAGTCGAAGGGGATCCTGGCGGCGCTGGGCGACCGGAAGATTCCGACGAGCTCGACGAAGGCGCTGGTGGGGCACACGCTCGGGGCCGCCGGCGCGGTGGAGCAGGCCTTCTGCGTCTGGGCTCTGGAGCGGGGCTTCCGCCCCGTGCAGGCGAACCTGAGCGAGCAGGACCCGGCCTGCCCGCTCACGCTGGTGCGCGACCCGGCCGGCGCGCCCACGCTGGCGATGAACACCTCCCTCGGCTTCGGCGGCGCCAACGCGGTCCTGCTCGCGCGGCGCTGGGAGGACGTCGGATGATCCTCGGACCGTTCTCGGTCCTGACGGGCCACGTCCCGGACCTCGACGCGCGGCTGCCGGCGAAGCACAGCCTGCGCCGGGCGGCGGACGAGGCGAAGATGGCGGTCGCGGTGGCGGCGGAGGTCCTCAAGGGCGTGCCCGTCTCCGACCGCCTGGGCGTGTACATCGGCCAGCACCAGGGCTCGCTGGAGTTCTGCGCGAAGTTCATCGACCAGTCGTACAAGGAGGGGCCGCGGTTCGCGAGCCCGGCGTACTTCGCCGAGTCGGTCGCGAACAACACGGCCACCCACCTCTCGCTCACGTTCGGCCTGAAGGGCGTGGTGCAGACCTTCATCGGGTCCCGCGTGGCGGGGATCCAGGCCGTGATGGCCGCGCGGGAGGACGTCGAGGACGGCGTCGTCGACGCCGGCCTGGTGGTGGTGATCAGCGGCCCGACGCTCCTGACGCGCGACGCCTACGGCGCCGTCTATCACCCGCACCGGCGGCGGACGTCGGAATCCTTCACGATGCTGCGCGGCGCGGGGGCCTGCCTGGTCCGGCGGGAAGGGGCGGGGCCGCGTCTCGAGCGCGCCGCCGTGCGGTCCGCGGGCCGCGGGCGGGCCGTCGACGCCCTTCGTTCGCTCGGGGTGTCGGGCCCGGTTCTCGGCTCCTGGTTCTGCCTCTCGGGCCTCTCCTCGCGCCTGGCCTTTTCCGCCGCCGGGCTCGACCCGATGCGCCTGGAAGAGCCCGGCGAGGCCTTCGCCCTGGATCCGTTCCTGCAGTTGCTGGCGGAGCGCCGCGCGGGCCCCCGCACGGTGGTGACGCTGAGCGAGGAAGGGACGGCGGGCGTCCTGTCGCTGATCGGCTAGCGCTCAGTCGTTGATGAAGGCCAGGCCGTCTTTGGTCAGCGTGAAGAGGCGGTCGCCGACGCGGATCGGCAGCGTTTCGCGGGCGAGGGTGGTCGGGGCCAGGCGCATCACCTCGCCGAGCTTCTTGCCGCTCTCCTCGACTGTCAGGGCGTGCAGGCCGGCGTCGGTCCCGCCCGTCTTTTCCCAGAGCACCGTGATCGTCCCATCCTTGCGCGGAAAAAGCTGCGGGGCGTGGGCCGCCTCGCCGCTCGGGTAGTTCGTCAGCCAGAGCACGCCGGTCACGCGCTGCGCCTGCCAGCGGCCCCCGAAGTCGAAGAAGCCCCCCGTCTCCGGCTTCGCGCCCGGCACCGGGCCCGCCATGATCGCGTCGCTGACCTCCGAGCCGCCCGGGGCTTTTTCGAAGTTCTTGATGACGCGGAGCATCGCGACGTCCCGGGGCTCGTTGGCGATCCCGATGCGACTGTTGTCGAGCACCTTGCCTTCGGGCGAGCGGTCGGTGGCGAAGATCACGGAGTACGACATCTTCCCCTCGGCCACGCCGCCGAGCTCGGTGTAGGTGCCGTTGTCGTTCGACCACTTGAAGTAGCTCTTCCCGTTGCCGCTGATCTCGGGGTAGGGCGGGGAGCCGTTGCGGGCCGACGTCCCGTGCGCGGTCTTGTAGGTGTAGAGGACCCGCGACGTCCGCGCGCCGTTCGAGATCCGGTGCAGGTGCACGCCGCGGGGGTAGTTGTCGCCGAGGTCGAGGCCGAGGAACTCGCCCTGCCGCGTCTGCGTCAGCAGGTTGCCGAAGCTGTGGCCGCTCGTCTGGCCGTGGTTCTGGAACTTCGACAGGTCCGGCGGAAACGTGACCGCGATCGCTCCCTGGTGGCGGAGGCCGTCGCCGCCCATGTGCATCGTGCGGGGAATGATCAGGCAGCCGGAGTCCTTGGCGATCGTCATGGAGCCGACCCAGCGGCCGCCGTAGTTGTAGATGTTCCACCCGCCCTGGGTGGTGTCGACCGGAACCTCCTTGAGCGGCTTGCCGTCGGCCGCGGCCAGGAACATCGAGGCCTTCACGCGGTCGCCGGCCGTCGACTCGACCATGAGGTAGTACACGTTGCCCTTCGCGTCGGCGGCGCCGCAGACGAGCGCGGCGCCGGGGAGGCTTTTGAGCGTCGACGTCCGCGGCTCGCCGAGGCCCGGGTCGACCCAGGTGACTTTGACGTCGGTCTTGTCCTGCCAGAGGACGCCGACGTCCCCCTTGCTCTCGTTGTCGACGAGGATCGCGCGCGTCGCGCCCGCCAGGCCCGCGTCGTAGCCGAAGAGGTGGAGGTAGGGGCGGTCGGGCTTTTCGTCGAACCACCACGACGTCCGGCACCACCCGGCGCGCTCGAGGGAGGGGGAGAGGCCGTCGGCCTTGCCGCGCAGCGCCCAGAAGCCTGCGAGGTTGGGCTCCTTGCCGCTGAGCGTGGCGGGCGTCGAGACGGCCGCGTTCCAGACCGCGACGTCCGAGAGGAAGCCCTCGAAGAAGTCCTTGGACTTGATCTTGGGGTCGGCGGCGTGGCCGATGACGAGGGGGGCTTTGGAGGTCGCGAGCTTCCCGAAGCCCTCGATCTTCTCGCCGGCCGCTTTCTTGCCGTCGACGTAGATCGCGGCCTCGGCGCCGTCCCAGACGCACGCGACATGCGTCCACTTGCCGTCCTTCCAGGCGGCGCGGGCGCTGACGGTCTTGGGGATGTCGCCGATCAGCCCGAAGTCGACCTTGCCGGACGCGCCGAGGGCGACGTGGAAGCGGCCGGCCTGGCTGACGACGCGGAACGTGCCTTTGAGCTTCTCGAGGGTCTTGAAGCGGAATTCGACGGTGACCGGTCCGTCCGCGAGCGCCAGCTCGGGGACCGTGACGGTCCCGCCCGGCGCCCCGAAATACAGCCCCTTCTCATCCGGCCCGCCCGCCAGGGCGAGCGCGATCAGCGCTCCCAGCATCTCTAATCTCCCGCTCCAACCTGGATAAATCCTCCCGGGATATTTGTCCTCTTCCATTTAGACACCTGAAGGCTGGTGTGTCCTTGGAGACAATGTAACGACCGCAGCCAGGACAAATATCCCGGGAGGATTTGTCCTTTGCTTATCGCCGGTGCGGGGTCTTCTCCACGTTGCCGGCCGCGTCTTCCGCGTGGGCGCTGAGCGGGCCGGGCTCGACCTCCGCCTCCCACGCGAGGAAGTTCGGAGCGAGGGCGCGGGCGGGCTTGCCGTTCACCGTGACGCTCTTCACCTCGCCGTTGTCGATCGTCGTGCCGCGGACGATCTTGCCCGAGGCGAACGTGATCACCGTCGACGGCGGCAGGTCGTCGACCGGCTTCAGCAACTCGGGGAAGGGGACGTCCTTCGTCTCGGCGATCCGCATCGACGGCCCGGCGAACGGCTTCGGCCCCGCGGCGTAGCTCAGGCCGTCGGCGGCGCGCTCGGCCATGCCGGCGGTGAGCAGCTTCGCCGTGCGCCCGGGACCGAACCAGTCGTGGAAGTAGTAGGGGATCTGGTCGTCGGGCGGCGCGTCCTTCGGCTGGCCGTTCGCGGTGATGTCGACGTACGACGGCACCGAGCGCGTGTTGTCCTTGAACGTCACGCCGCGGAAGTGCGACTCGCCCTTGCCGTGCTGGCTCACCTGGATCAGCGTGCCGTGGCAGTTTTCGAGCGTCAGGCCGTCGACCGTCAGCGGCCCGTGCTGCACGTTGTCGTCGTCGTGCCCGCGGTTGAACGGCTCGGCCACCGTGTCGCGGATCGACAGCCTCCGGTACACGTGGCGGTCGAAGTCGGGGTGGTAGATGCCGTAGACGGCGCGCCAGATGTCGACGTCCTCCGCCAGCACCACGGGGATCTCGGGGCGAAAGGCGTAGTGGATGTCCCAGATCTTCAGCCGGCGGATGATGAAGGGATGCGCGGCGTCGGGGCCGACGCGGTCCTTCACGCACTCCCCGAGCCGGACGCCGTACAAGCCGCCGCCCCGCGCTTCGTTGTCGTCGAAACGCACGAACGGGAGCGCGCGGATGTCGACGGCCTTGTGCGTCCCGTCGGGCTGCAGCACCGGCATCGTCAGGTTCAGCTTGCCGCCGGGCGTCGCCTCGAAGCGGTAGCCGTAGCGGTCGTTCTCGACGGCCACGTTGCGCGTGAACGAGTTGAGGCAGTTGGCCCACCAGAAGCCGGCGCCGTCGTTGGGGTCGAAGGGCAGCACCTGCTTGGGCAGCCGCTTGCCGAAGTAGGCCTGCACCGCCAGGTTGCGGTCGAGCACGTTGTAGGCCTCGGTGCCGTCCTCGAGGAAGAAGCCGTGGCCGACGCTCTTGTAGCCCACGCAGTCGCGCACGACCAGGTAGTTCGTGCCGTGGATCGTGATCCAGCGGTTGTGGCTGTCCCAGATGGAGGCGCCGACGACCGACGCGCCGCGCATCGACGTCCCCGCGAGGTGGAAGTGCAGGCTGTACTTGCCGAGCACGTTCTCCTTGCCGAGGTGCCGGAACTCCGCGTAGGCGATCGAGCCGGCCGAGTGCTTGTGGTACATCGTGTGGCCGCGCACGCCGGCGGGGTCCGCCGACTCGACGACCACGTTGCGCGAGAGGTTCGCGACCTCGCCGCGGTACTCGCCCTCGCCGCGATGCTCGTATTCGAGGGGCTTGTCGAGCGTCAGCTTCAGGCCGTCGATCGACGCGATCTTCCGTTCCTCGGTGTAGACCTTCCGCGCCCGGGGCCCGGGACGCAGGCTGCCTCCCTCGTTGGAGTTGCGCTGGGTGGCCGTCACGATGACGAAGTCGCCGGCTTTCCAGCCCTCGACGGCCTCCGCGAGCGCGACCTCGGCGGCGCCGGCTTTGGACGTCGCGCCGAGCTTCACCCAGGTGCGGTTCATCGGCAGGCCGTGGAACTCCATGCGGCCGCCGCAGGAGACGACGGAGGGAGTGGTTTCTTTATCCATGCCCTCGAAGTAGTGGAGGCGGATCTTCGCCGAGCGCTCGATGGGCTGCCCGGGACGTCCGACCTCCAGCGTCGGCATGGCGGCGCCGGGCTCGAGGGGGGCGGGGCGGGTGTCGCACTCGAAGCCGTCGTCGGTGCAGGCCTCGCCCGGGTGGACTTTGAGGACACCGACGTCCAGCCGGGTGTCCTTGTCGTGGGCGAAGCGGAGCGTGCCGGCCACGTGGACGACGCGGAACGGCGCTTCCGTCGCGATGTCGAAGACAACCGTGTGCCCCGTCCGGACCTGGACGCGGTCGCCGCCCTTCGGCGCGGCCCCGCCCGCCCAGGTGGCGGGATCGGACCAGGCGCCGCTCTTCGCCGAGCGGACCCACTCGTCGGCGGGGCTGGCGCAAAGAGCGAGCAGCAGCAGAGTTCTCATGTCTTTGATACACGGGTCAGCGGGCTAAAAGCGCGCGCCAGCCGGGGGGAGGGAACGCCGCGGGCTCCGCGGATTCGAGGCAGCGATCTCCCCAGGGGTCGCTTTCATCCCCCTCTCCGCAGCCGAATTCCCCATCGATCTCCGCGGCCTCGAAGCCGAACAAGGATCGGGGTTCGACGCGTACCGGGGTCCTCGTCAAAAGCCCGACGACACGAACCGGCTCGGCCAGATGGGGCCTTCGCGCGTACTCTCCGGGGATCGCCCAGCGTAGAACGAAAGCGCCGCGCTCTTCCTCGCCTGAAGGGAGCCCTCCCAGGAGCAGCAAGCTCAAGCTCCATCGCGCCATGAGGTCCAGAACGGATTGCAGGTCCTCCGGTTCGATTCTCGCCCGCGACGCGATTAATAAAACTGGCGCGCCGGGCCGCAAAACTCGGGCGCCCGCCGGGCGAAACTCCTCTTCTCCCTCCCCGAGGTCGGCGTATAATCGGCGGATCCCATGGACGACTCGACCAAGAAAGAAGAGTCCCTGACCCTGCAGTGCCCGACCTGCGCGGCGCGCTACCTCATGCCCCCCTGGAAGGAAGGGCAGAAATACGGCTGCAAGAAGTGCGGGGCCTCGCTCCTCTTCGGCAAGTTCGCCCTCCTCCAGGAGCTCGGCCGGGGCGGCTTCGGCGTCGTCTACAAGGCCTGGCAGGCCGACCTCCAGCGGGTGGTCGCGCTGAAGTTCCTCCACGCCGACACCGAGGAGGCCGTCGAGCGCTTCCTCCGCGAAGCCCGCATCGCCGCCAACCTCAGCCACCCCAACATCACCGCCATCTACGAAGTCGGCCGCCACGAGGGCAAGCCGTACATCACGATGCAGTTCGTCGACGGCCAGACGACCAACAAGGCCCAGCTCAGCCCCCGCGAAGCCGCGATGGTCGTCCGCGACGCCGCCCTGGCCGTCGATTACGCCCACGCCCGCGAGATCATCCACCGCGACATCAAGCCGCACAACATCATGGTGACCGCCGAGCGCAGCGGGACGTCGGCGTCCGAAACCACCCGCCGCGTCTTCGTCATGGACTTCGGCCTCGCCCGCTCCTCGAAGGGCGACAGCTCGCTCACCGCCGAAGGCCAGGTCATGGGCACCCCCGCCTTCATGTCCCCCGAGCAGGCGGAGGGGAGGACGCTCGACTTCAAGAGCGACGTCTATTCCCTCGGGGCCACCCTCTGGTCGCTCGCCACCCGCCGCGCTCCCTTCGAGGCCGCCACCCCCGTGCAGGTCCTCATGAAGGTCACGCGGGGCGACATCCTCGCGCCCTCCCGGGTGAACCCGGACGTCGACCTCAACCTCGAGTCCATCATCCTCCGGGCGATGGCCAAGGATCCCGCGCAGCGCTACCCGACGGCCGCCGCGCTGGCCTCCGACCTGGCCCGCTGGCTGCAGGGCGACATCCCCGACTCCGGCGCGACCGTCCACCTCTCGGCCTCGTCCAAGGTGGAGACCGCGCGGCGCCACCCCGGCGGCAAGAAGGCCGGCTTCGCGATCGCCGCCGCCGCGGCCGTGGCCGTGGCCGTCGCCGGCGCGGGCGCCGTCCTTTTCCTGAAGCCGGAGCCGAAGCTGCCGGTCGTCGAGCCCGCCGCCGACTACGCCGCGGTGACGCTGGAGTCCTCGCCGCCCGGGGCGACGGTGACGGCCGACTTCATCGACAAGTCCTGGAAGACGCCCGGGACGATCCTGTCCTCGGAGACGAAGGGCACGGCGCTGACGCTGCACTTCTCGAAGGACGGCTACAAGACAGCCTCGCGGGTCGTCCAGCTGGTGCCCAAGACCGCGGTCTTCGCCTTCGCCTCGCTCGAAGCCGGGGAGGTCGCGCCCCCGCCTCCGCCGCCCACGCCGAAGATCCTCCTCGACGCCCGGGCCGAGCCGATCGGCGCGCGCCTGCTCCTGGGCGGCCGCGAGTACGCCCTCCCGATCGTCCTGAGCGACCGCGAGGTCCCGGCGGGGGAGTACGCGATCGAGATCTTTCTCGACGGCTACGTCTCGCACCGGGAGAAGGTCCTCCTGTCGACCGAGAGGCCCGCGAAAGTCTCGGCCGCGCTCGTGAAGTCGACGCGCGAGCCCGCCTTCACCCTCGTCTCCGACCCGCCGCGCGCCCGCGTCTTCCTCAACGAAAAAGACACGGCCACGGTCACGCCCTGCGTGATCTACCGCGACATGGTGAAAGGCGACCTCGTCCAGGTGGAGCTGCGGCTCGACGGCTACGACATCCTCACCCGGCCGGTCCCCCTCAAGGCCGCCTCCTACGAGGTGAAAGTCGAGCTGACCGCCCAGAACGGCTTCTTCACCGTCAACGAGGCGCAGCCCAGGGCGTCGGTCCTCCTGATCTCCGTCCCGCCGGGCGCGAAGTCGCCCAAGAACGTCGTCCAGCTCTGGAGCGAGAATCCGGAGGCCGTCGCCTCCGCCCTCGCCGCGCTCGACCCCGCCGACGCCTCCCTCGCCGCGCCGCGGCTCAAGGAGCTGGGCAAGCCCGCCCCCGCGCCCGCCGAGCGGACCGCGAAAGCGGAGTTTTCGACGTCCGCCGACGACGCCGGCCGCGCCACGTTCCCCAAGGTGCCCGTGGTCCGGCGCTACCACGTGCTCGCGACGTCCTCCGGCTCTCGGGACTACGTGTCCGAGGAGCTCTCGGTCCACTCCAACCGCGAGACCGTCGTGCGGGTGGAGATGGCGAAGATGGTCACGGTGACGGCGGACGTCCGCCCGCCGCTGGGCCATTTCGACGTCGTCCTCGACGGCAAGCCGGCGGGGCGCCTGGACGCGGCGAAGAAGTCGATGCGGGTCACGGCGGGGGTGGTCGTGCTCAAGTACGTCCCGCCCCCCGGCGACCCGCTGCTCTGCGCGTTCAACGCGACGCGGACGGTGAGCGACAAGCTGGAGCTGACGGGGAACATCTACCGGCTTTGCGGGCAGGTCTACGAGGCGGACAAGGACGTCCTCCCCGCGGTCCGCGCGTACACGAAGGCCCTCGGCGACAACGCCGTCTCGCCCGCGGAGCGCGCGCAGCTGGACGCGCTGCCCGGCCGGATCCGCGAGCTGTACCGGGAGTGGATCGACGCCCTGGCCCGCAAGGCCTTCGGCGAGGAGGCCGAGCGGCGCCTGAAGGAGTCGCAGCGGCCGGAGGACGTCGCGACCTCCCTCCCGGAGGTCTACGCGGCGACGGACGGCACGGCGTCGACGCGCGGCCGCGCGGCGGCGGCGCTGGCGGCGGCCCACGCGAAGCTCGGCCGGCCGTACGAGGCGGCGGAGTGGCTCGACCGGGCGGTCCGGGAAGGCGTCGACCCGGGCGGCGAGATCCAGGGCTCGACGGCCGCCGCGGGACGGGCGTATCCCAGCCTGCCGGAGCGGGCGAGGGACGTCGCGCGCAAGCTCGACGCCCTGCGGGCGGCGGGAGTGAAGAAGCCGGCGTTCCTGGGCGCGCGGGTCTCGGAGCAGGCGGGCCGGGGCGTGCGGGTGGACGAGATCGCGAAGGGCTCGCCGGCGGAGGCCGCGCTGAGGTTCGGCGACGTGATCACGGCGGTGGGGGGGACGTCGACGGCCACCGCGGACGCGCTCGAGGCGGCGCTGGGCGCGGCGGGGGCGGGGGCGGAGGTGGATCTGGCCCTGGAGCGGGGAGGGGAGAAGCTGGCCGCGAAGGTGGTCCTGGCGGGGCCGCCGGCCCGGGCGCCGGAGTACGTCAGGCCGCCCCCGCGCGTGGGGATCCTTCAGCTGGTCAGCGATCAATACGGTATATATCTGAAGCTCGACGAGAACGCCGCGGTGGCGCCGGGGGACGCCTTGGACGTCTACCGGGGCGGCGAGATGATCGGCGAGCTGACGGCGATCAAGCCGATCAAGGCCGACGAGACGTACAAGTTCGGCGGCATGGAGTGCCGCAAGGTGAAGGGGCAGCTCCGGAAGTTGGACGAGGTCCGCAGGAGATAAGGCCATGATGTTGCTCGCGACGCTGCTGGCGATCCAGGCGACGTCCGAAGAGTCGGGCTCGCTGACGGTCGTGAACGCGGTCCCCGGGGCGATGGTCCATGTCCTGCGGCTGCCGGCCGAGCTGAAGGATCCGGTCGCGTTCGCGCGGATCTGGAGCGAGAACGACGACGTCCAGCAGGCGGCGCTCGCCGCGATGCCGGACGAGCTCGCCCGCTTCGCGCCGGGCCGGATCCGCGACCTCGCCCGCATCGGCTCGCCCCAGGTCCAGGCCCTCGCGAAAATCAAAGTCGACAAGATGGGCCAGGTCGAGGATCCCAAGCCCGTGGTCCGCCGCACGATCGCGGACATCGAAGGCATCGCCCGCTTCCAGAAGCTGGCCGTCGGGACGTTCCACGTGTACTCGACCCGGCCGATGTCGATCGACTTCCACCGGCAGGACGTGAAGGTGGAGCCGAAGGGAGAGACGACGCTCGACGCCGCGGGCCGCCCGGCGAAGCCGGCGGAGCCGGACGTCGCGGGCACCGAGAACGCCAGGGCGGTCATCCGCGTGAGCCAGGGCGACAAGGCGCTGGGCGACGTGACGCTGGCGCCGGGGAAGCCGGTGGACGTCGGCGGCCTCCGCCTGGAGCTGGTGGATCCGATCGGCGACGCGGAGCGGCTGGGCAAGGTGCAGCTGGTGCACCGGCTCTACGGGGTCTTCGTGAAGCTCGATCCGGGCTTCGCGGCGGGCCCGGGCGAGGAGATCGTGATCGTGCGCGACGGCAAGGAAGTGGCGCGCTCGACGGTGGTGCGGGTCGCGTCGGCGGACGAGACGTATCCCGACGGGGCGATCCAGCTGAGCCGGGACCGGATCGAGATCCGGAAGGGCGACGAGATCCGACGGCCCAAGTAACCGGACCCGGACCCGGAACCGGAACCGAGGGGAAGAGAATGAGAAAGATCGCGGTCGTGCTGCTGTGCGTGGCGGCGCTGGGCGCCTGCCGCCGGCGTGAGGAGAGGCCCGTCTCGAAGGAGAACGCGGCCGACATTCCCCGGGAAGTCGCGCTGCAGAAGCTGAAGGAGCTGCTGCCGACCGCCGATTCCGTGTCCTGCACGAACCCCAAGGACAGCTACAAGGCGTCGGAGATCAAGGACTGGGGCGTGCGTTCCGAGGGCCTCCGGATCGCTCCGATCAAGGAGAAGGATCCGGCGTTCACGGTGAACTTCGCCGACATCAGCCAGGTCCGCCTGGACAAGCTGGGGAAGTACTTCCAGGTCCGCGTCTTCGCGCCGCCGCAGACGGACGCGTCGAAAGACCTGATGGCGTTCACGTGGCGGACCGAAGAGGCGCCGCTGCGGGTCGTCGAGCTGCTCGAGTCGCTGCGGCTGCGGAAGTAGCCGCCGCTCCGCGGCGGAACACCCGACTCCCAACCGCCAAATCTCAAGGTCGTTCTGGAGTGAAGGCCGTTGGGATTTTGGATTTGGGGCTTGGGATTTCCCCGTGAACTACTCGCCCCACACTTTCGGACTGGCGAAGTTCTTCGGCTTGGGGGCGCTCTTGGGCGCCACCGCCTGCCGCGCGTAGCCGTCGAGCCGCTCCCGCAGCTCCTTCACCTTCTCCGGCTTCTCGGCCGCGCGGTCGCGCTTCTCGAAGGGGTCGTCCTTCAGGTCGTAGAGCTCGGCCGACGTCCCCTTGACGACCAGCTTCCAGTCTCCCGCCCGGAGCGCTCCGGCCTCCGGCTCCGTGTTCAGGAGGAGGTCGTCGTGCGGCGACGGCGCGCCTTGGGCGATCGTCGTCCAGGCGTCCCGGCCGTCGACCGGCAGTTTCTGCTCCAGCTTCGCGCCGGCGAGCTTCAGCAGCGTGGGGTACCAGTCGACCATGTGGAGGGGCTGATCGACGACCGACCCCGCCGGGATCCTGCCTTTCCAGGAGGCGAAGGCGGGGACGCGCACGCCGCCTTCGTAGAGCGTGCCCTTGCCCGCGCGGAGGGGGCCGTTGTTCGCGACGGGCGTCGGGCCCCCGTTGTCGCTGGAGAAAAGGAAGAGCGTGTTTTCGCGGACGCCCGCCTGGTCGACCGCGTCCACGATCGTGCCGACCGCCTCGTCCAGGGCGGCGAGCATCCCGGCGTACTTCCGGCGCTCGCCTTTCATGGCGGCGAACGGCTCCATGTACCTTTCCGGCGCCTGGTGAGGGGCGTGCACGGCGTTGAACGCGACATAGAGGAAGAACGGCTTTTTGCCGGCGTGGGTCCGGACGACCTGGGCCGCCTCTTTCGCGATCAGGTGGGTCGAGTAGCCGTCGTCGCGGCAGGCGGCGTCGTTCCGGTGCCAGTCGAAGCCGCCGTCGCGGTCGTGGGTGAAGTAGTCGATCGCGCCGTTGTAATGCCCGTACTGGTGGTCGAAGCCGCGGCGGGTCGGCAGGTAGGCGGGCTCGTGGTGGCCGAGGTGCCACTTGCCGCAGATCGACGTGGCGTAGCCGGCCTCGCGCAGCGCGTCCGGGAGCGTGCGCTCCTCGAGCGGCAGCCCGTAGCGGGCCCAGGGCCGGACGACGCCGACCTGCAGGCCGTGGCGCATCGGGTAGCGGCCCGTGAGCAGCGCCGCCCGCGTGGGCGAGCAGACGGGCTGGACGTAGAAGGCCTCGAGTTTGGCGCCCGCCTCGGCGAGGCCGTCGAGACGCGGCGTCGGGATCTCACTTCGATGCCAGCCCACGTCGGCCCAGCCCAGGTCGTCGGCCAGGAGCACCACGATGTTGGGGGGATCGTTCAGCGCGCAGAGCAGGAGCAGCGTCAGCATCGCCCGTTGAACACGCGGGAAGCCGGGGACGTCGCGCCGTTTATCCGAGCAGTGGTTGAAGGGGGAGGAGGTCCTTCGGGAAGCCGCGGTCCCAGGGGAACTTGCCGTCGCCGTCGGCCCAGACGCACTGCAGCGCGGGGAAGTCGTCCCCTTCGTGGTACCACATCGCGTAGCCCAGGTAGTCCTTGTAGCGTTCCTTCGCGACGGGCCGGAAGACGACCTGGAAGCCCTCCAGGACGCCGGGCTTGATCTCCGCCGCGTCGGCGCAGGCGGCGAGGATCTTGTGCATGACCTCCGGCTCCAGCCCGAAGAGGACGATCTCCGGCTCCTGTCCGATGGAGTAGGCGAAGCCGGGCCCTTCCTCGTCGTCGGGGACCACGACCGCGTGCCAGCCGTGCTCCTCGACGTTCTCGAGGATGACGTCCTCGTAGCCGTCGTAGCGGACCCAGGCATGCTTGTGCGAGTGCCGCTGGGCGCCTTCGTGCGGGGCGAGGTCGGCGAGGTCGACGACCTCCGGGGCGAGCTTCAGGACGTCGGCCAGCGGCACCCGCTTCGCCGGATCCGACGTCCCGTCGTGGCCTTCGCCGCAGAGGAACTGCCAGCCGTCTTCGCCGTCGCGGAGGACGTGGAGGATGAGGGCGCCTTCGAGCACGCGCGCGCAGGCGGTGACCTCGGCGTCCGGGGGGAGCGCGAACGCTTTCGCCATCAGCGTTGGAAGAGCCAGCGCCAGATCTCGCGGGGGCTGGGGCGCTTCCCGTAGAGGAGGAGGCCGACCCGGAAGAGGCGGGCGGAGGCGACGAGGGCGAGCCAGGCGGTGCCGGCGAGGAGGCCCGCCGAGAGGAGCATCTCCCAGAGCGGGGTGCCCTTGGGGTCGACCACGTAGCGGAACATCATGGTGGTGGGGGCGGTGAAGGGGAGGAAGGAGAAGATCCGGGCGAGGGTTCCCTGGGGGGACTCGAAGAGGGCGATCAGGATGAAGGCGGGGGAGGAG
>DASVNH010000272.1:0-26261 GCA_036383955.1 Planctomycetota bacterium
GCGGCGCCCGTCGATCGACGGCCGCAGCACGTGGGGGATCCGGCGTCCTCCGCGCACCACCGCGAGGTCGGCGAGCCCGGGGCGCGCCTTGTCGCGGAGGCCCAGGAAGTCGGGGTCGATCTCCAGCTCCACCGGCCGTCCCTCCGCGAAGGCGGCGTCGGTCCCGTTGCGGACGCTGAGGGCGCGCCGGAGCTTCCAGCCGGGATCCCACCAGGCGTCCTGGAGGGCGAGGAGAAGCGCGAGCATCGCCTTCTTAGACGTCTCAGGACGTCCGGGAGTTCGACTATTTGACCGCTCCAGGCGCTCCCTGTATAGTCGGTCCCTCATGTCCAAGCCGCTGCTCATCTCCGGGGCGGAGATTTTCGCCGACGGGGAAGTCCTCAAGCGGGGCGACCTCCTGATCCAGGGCGGCAAGATCCGCAAGATCGCGCCGAAGATCAAGGCGTCGGGCGCGCGGGTCGTTCCCGGCCGCGGGCTGATCGCGGCGCCCGGGCTGATCGACACGCAGCTCAACGGCGGCTTCGGCCACTGGTTCAGCGAGGCTCCTCCCGACCGGATCAACGCGGTCAGCCGCGGCCTGCTCGCCGAGGGCGTGACGTCCTTCCTGCCCACGCTGATCAGCCTTCCGAAGGCCGTGATCCTGAAGGGCATCGCCTCGGTCGTGGCGGCGTCGAAGCTCAAGGGGGGCGCCGAGATCCTGGGCCTGCATCTCGAAGGCCCCTTCCTGTCCAAGGCGAAGCGCGGAGCGCATCGCGAGGAGCACCTGCGACATCCCACGCCCGGCGAGTTCCGCGACTACTTCAAGGCGGCCCAGGGCCTCCTGCGCAAGATGACGCTGGCGCCGGAGCTGCCGGGCGCGCTCGAGACGATCCGCGAAGGACGTCGGAAGCGCGTGATCATGAGCGCGGGGCACACGATGGCCAGCGCCACGCAGTTCGCGATGGGGGTGGCGGCGGGCGTCTCGCACGTGACGCACTGCTTCAACGCGATGCCGCCGCTGCACCACCGGGACCCGTCGGCGCTGAACGCGGCGCTGGTGACCGACGCGGTGTCCTGCGGATTCATCTACGACCGGATCCATATCCACGCCGACGCGGCGCGGCTGCTGCTGCGCTCGAAGCCGAAGGGCCGGGCGGTGCTCGTCAGCGACGCGGTGGCGGCGATGGGGATGCCCGACGGCGACCACGAGGCCGACGGCGCGCTCTACGAGATCAAGGCGGGGACGGTGACGGTGAAGGGGACCGGGACGCTGGCGGGCAGCGCCCGCTCGATCCTCTACGGCGTTCGCTGCCTGGTGGAGGATCTGGGGCTCGCGCCGGCGGAGGCCGTCGCCCTGGCCTCGGCGGCGCCCGCGCGCCTCCTGGGGCTGAAGACGAAGGGCGCGCTGCGGCCGGGCGCGGACGCGGACGTGATCCTGCTGGACGGGATGCTGAACGTGAAGAACACTTTTTTGCGGGGCGAGCTTCTCTATGGAAATCATCATTGAGCGCGACTACGACGCCGTCAGCGAACGCTGCGCGACGATCGTGAAGGAGGCCGTCGCCAAGAAGCCCGACCTGGTGCTGGGGCTGGCGACGGGAAGGACGCCGCTCGGGCTGTACGAGCGGCTGCGGCAGTCGAAAACGTCCTTCAAGAAAGTCCGCTTCTTCAACCTCGACGAGCTCTACGGCGTGGGCCCGGACCACCCCGAGAGCTTCCACCGCAACCTCAGCGAGAACCTCCTGAACCACCTCAAGATCGACGCGGCCAACGTCAAGCTCCTGCGCGGCGACGTGAAGGACCTGGAGAAGGCCGCCGAGGACTACGAGAAGGCGATCGCGAAGGCGGGGGGCATCGACCTCCAGATCCTCGGCGTGGGCAGCAACGGCCACATCGCGTTCAACGAGCCGGGGTCGTCGCTCGGCTCCCGGACGCGGCCGAAGACGCTGACGGACGAGACGCTGGCGCAGTACCGCAAGCCCGGGAAGGACCCGGTGTCGCCCTTCGCGATCACGATGGGCGTCGGGACGATCATGGACGCGCGGCGCCTGCTCATGATGGTGTCGGGCGAAAGCAAGGCCGCGGTCGTGCGCGAGTTCGTCGAAGGTCCGGTCACGGCGGAGATCGTCGCGTCGGTGCTGCAGTTCCACCCGCACGCCGTCTGCGTGATCGACGAAGCCGCGGCCTCGAAGCTCAAGCGCCGCGACTATTACAAGTGGGTCTTCTCGAACAAGTGGCGCGTCGGGCAGAAGTAGCGCCCCGCACGGGGGCGGCGAGGGGTCACTTTCACTTCAGGGAGAAGGAAAGCGCCCTCCCTTTCAGCGGAGCCGCGCCCGGGGCTTCCTCCGAGAACGAATTCCCGTAGTCGTAGGCGTAGCGAATCTCGTCGATCGTCGCGAGCGCGGGCAGCTTGGACTGACGCTCGTGGAGATTCCGAAGATACTTGCGCAGTTCCTCCAGGGCCCACGCGCATTCCTTCCCGTGCGTGTGCGTCAGCCCGCGGTAGGAGAGGGTGCCGGTTTCGGGCTCGAAGCCCTTGGCCTTCAGGGCCGCCGCCCGCTCGGCGTGGATCGCCTGGACCGCGCGGAGGCCGTCGGGCCGGAGCCCCATCTTCGCGTCGAAGGCCTCCGCGCGCACGCGCGCCGCCAGCCGGAGGGTCTCGAGGAAGCGCGTCGGCCCCTGGTGGCCCGCGACGTAATGGAAGACGCGGCCGTCGGGCGCGAGGAAGAACGTGCAGATGTTCATGGTGGGGTAGGCGTCGACCGAGCGCGTGAAGATGTCGTTCTCGGCCTTGTAGTCGAGGTCCTTGAAGCCCGGCGCGCGGTTGTGCCAGGCGGCGACGAAGTTCGCGTTGACGAAGGCGGCCACCTCGGGATTTGAGAACGTCACGGTTCTCAGGACGTCGCCCGCCGCTCAGCAGCCCTCTTTGTCGAGGTCGCCCACCAGCTGGTGGAAGAGCACCGGCTTGCCCTCGCGGGCGGCCCGGGCCCGCGCCGCGTCGAGCGAGGTCTCCCAGCGGATCTGGGAGGCGAGAAGAAGCAGAGTCAGCATGCCTTCTTGTAGATCGACGGCCGCCGTCCACTACCGAAATCAGCGGGACAGGGAGCGTTCGACGCGCTCGAGGCGGACGTCGCCGCGGGCGACCTCGAGCTTGTGGCAGGCGTGCAGGACGGTCGCGTGGTCGCGGCCGCCGAAGTGGTCGCCGATGGCCGCGTAGGGCCGGCCGAGCAGCTTGCGGGACAGGTAGAAGCAGGCCTGGCGGGCGTCGGCCGCCGTCCGCGAGCGCTCGTCCGCGTAGATGGCCGTCATCGCCACGCCGAAGCTTTCCGCCACCGCCCGCGCGATGTCCGCGTACGTCAGCCCCTGGCTCCAGTGGCTGAGGAACTCCGCCGCCACCGCCCGCGCGGCCGACGGCGTCGGCGCGCCCCGCTCCAGCAGCTTCGCCGCGCACTGCGCCTGGTCCTTGTGGCTGGAGCGGACCTCCGCCGCGATGACCTCCAGGGCCGCCGCGGGGAGCCGCGGGAAATTCGCGGCGAGGACCGCCCGGGAGGTCGCGACGTCCGGCCGGTCCAGGAACGCCTCCGCGTCCGGGCGCAGCCGGCGCCGCAGGGCGGGGGAGAGCCCCGCGATCCTCCGGGGCGGCGCCTCGGCGGTCAGCGCGACGCGCGAGCCGTGGGCCGCGAGGAGGTCGAGCACCTCCACGAAGGCGGCCTGCGCGGCGTCGAAGCCGCAGAGGAGATGGAGGTCGTCGAGCAGGAACGCGCGCGCGCCGCCGCACATGGCGACGAAGGCGTCGAGGCGGGCGCGGAGGCCGGAGAACGCGACGTGGCGGCGGAACTGGACGGCGGTGAAGAACAGCACGACGGCCCCCGGGCGGAGGCGGAGCTCGCGCTCGACCGCCCGCAGGAGGTGGGTCTTGCCGAGGCCGGAGGGCGCCACGAGGGCGAGGAGGGCGCCGCGGCCGGCGGCGAAGGAGCGGGCTGCGGCGAGGGCGGAGCGGTTGCCGGGCCCGATCGCGAAGGTGGAGAAGGCGTCGCCGGCCTCGGCGTCGCGCAGGCGGTCGTCGGGCGCGCGGAGGAAGCTGGCGGGATCGACGGCGAAGCGGAGGCGGACGCGGCGGTTGGTGGCGGTGGCGGCGGCGTCGACGGCCGCGGCGCGGAAGAGGGTGTCGATCTTGTCCCGCGCGTACGTGCTCTCGACGTGGAGCAGCCAGTTTTCCTCGTCAAGCTCGGCGGGGCGGACGTGGCGCGTCCAGAGGTCGTAGCGGTCGGGGCCGACGGCGGTGAAGAGGAGAGAGGAGAAGCGTTTCCAGACGTCGCCCGCGGTCGCTCGCATCGCCCCCGGCCCGCCCTGGGCCGGCCCTCTCTCTGGGGAGAAGTTTACGCCGGGCGATTCACAATTTCTAGGGAATCTCGAATCTGGAATCTCGAATCACGAAGGATGTCGAGGGCCCCGAGATTCTACAGGCGGCCGATGATGATGGCCGAGTTGTGGCCGCCGAAGCCGAGGGAGTTGGACATGCAGTAGCGGACGTCGACCTTCCGCTTTTCGTTCGGCACGTAGTCGAGGTCGCAGTCGGGGTCGGGCGTCTCGTAGTTGATGGTCGGGTGCACGACGCCGTCGCGGACGGAGAGGATGCAGGCGATGATTTCGACGGCCGCCGCGGCGCCGAGGAGGTGGCCGGTCATGGACTTCGTGGAGCTGATTGGGACCTTCTTGGCCGCCGCGCCGAAGGTCTTCCGGATGGCGGCGGTCTCGATCTTGTCGTTGAGGGGCGTCGACGTCCCGTGCGCGTTGATGTAGGAGATCTGCTCGGGCTGGAGGCCGGCGTCCTTGAGGGCGAGGTCCATGGCGCGGGCGCCGCCGGTGCCGTCGGGGTCGGGCGCGGTGATGTGGTAGGCGTCGTCGGTGTTGCCGATGCCGAGGACCTCGGCGTAGATGCGGGCGCCGCGGGCCTGGGCGTGCTCCAGCTTCTCGAAGACGAGGATGCCGGCGCCTTCGCCGAGGACGAAGCCGTCGCGGTTCTTGTCGAAAGGGCGGGACGCCTTCTCGGGGGCGTCGTTGCGGCTGGAGAGGGCGCCCATGTTGGCGAAGCCGGAGCTGGACAGGTAGGTCAGGGCGGCCTCGGAGCCTCCGGTGACGATGAGGTCGGCGTCGCCGTGCTGGATGGCGCGGAGGGCGGTGCCCATCGCGTGGTTGGCGGAGGCGCAGGCGGAGGCGATGCCCCAGTTGGGGCCGCCGAGGCCGAACTGGATGGCGATGTGGCCCGCGGCCGCGTTGAGCATGAGCTTGGGGACGAAGAAGGGGCTGGTCCGGGTGGGCCCCTTCTCGAGGTACTTCTTGTGCTGCTCCTGGAGCTCGTGCAGGCCGCCGATGCCGCTCGCGACGATCGCGCCGCAGCGCCAGCGGTCGACCTTCTCGAAGTCGATGCCCGCGTCCTTCACCGCCTGCTTGGCGGCCGCCACGGCGAACTGGACGAAGGGGTCCATCCGCTTGGCTTCCTTGGGGTCGACGAAGTCGTCGACGTTGAAGCCCTTCACCTCCGCGCCGAACGTGACGGAGTGGCCGGTGGTGTCGAACTTGGTGATCTTCGCCGCCCCGCTCTTGCCGGCGAGGAGGGAGCTCCAGAGGCTCGGGACGTCGTTGCCGACCGGGGTGATGGCGCCGAGGCCGGTGATGACGACCCTACTTCTTGTCGCCAGCATTCTTCTCGATGTAGGAGATGGCGTCGCCGACCGTCTGGATCTTCTCGGCCGCGTCCTCGGGGATGGAGAGGTCGAACGCGTCCTCGATCTCCATGACCAGCTCGACCGTGTCGAGGGAGTCGGCTCCCAGGTCGTTGACGAACGAGGAGGTGCGGGAGATCTTCTCCTTCGCGACCCCCAGCTGCTTACTGACGATTTCGATGACTTTCGACTCGATCTCGGCCGTGCTCGCCATAGATCCTCCGTAGGGAAGGGGCGACGAATGTCCGCCCCGGCAATGGGGCGGTAGTATATGGACCCCTTATCGGCATTTCAAGAGATAACCCTGTACCCCAGAAGCCAGGAGCCGGTAGACAGCGAGCCCCCCCAGGGGGGATCCTCAGGCTACCGGCTTCTGGGACAGCTCGATCAGCACCCCAAACGTCTCCTTGGGACGCAGGAAGTTGACGATCCGGCCCTCCGCCCCCGGCCGGGGCTCCGGCCAGACCGGGCTGTAGCCCTTGGCCTTCAGCTCGGCCGTGGCGGCGGCGACGTCCTCCACCTCGAAGCAGACGTGGTGGATGCCCTCCCCCCGGGAGGCCAGGAACTTGGACACGACGTCCTCCCCGGGCAGCGGCTCCAGGAGCTCGAGGACCGACTCCCCGGTCTTGAGCTTGACCACCTTGAGCTTCATGGCCTCGAGGGTCTCGCGGTGGGTCACCGGCAGCCCCAGGGCGCCCGCGTAGAGCTTCTCGGCCGCGTCCGCCGACCGGCAGGCCAGCCCCAGGTGGTCGATCTTTCCGATCTTCATCGCGCAGCGCCCTCGAAGGCCTGGAACACCGTTTCGACCGACTTCCGGGGCACCCGGACGGGGCCGACGAGCGGAACGTTGTTCGGCTGGCTGGAGACGAAGAGGATCCGCCGCCCAGCCCGGCAGACGTGGGCGGTGCCTCCCTTCGGCTTGAGCCGGAAGTCGAAGTGACGTCCCTCCGGCAGGTCCTGCAGAAGGGCGCGCTCGTTCGGCAGCAGCACGACCTGCGCGGTCGTCGCGGCCACCTGATAGAGCCGGATGGGCAGGTCGTCGAGGCCGGGCAGGTTGAAGAGGCCCCGGGCGTCGTAGAACAGCAGCGATTTCGCGGGATCGTCCGTCTCGACGCGGAACTGCGCCTTGAGGCCGGCCTGGAGCCAGGCCTCCAGCCAGGGGTCCGGCGGCGGCGGCAGCTTCCGGTCCGCCGCCGCGAGCGCGCCGTAGACGCCGGCGCCCGCCACGAGGGCCGCCGCCAGCGGAGCCAGGGCCTTCACGCGCGGACCTCCGGCGCGTAGCGGCCGTGCCGCGCCTCCAGCGCGCCGCAGATCTCGCCCAGCGTGACCCGGGCCCGGACGCAGTCGAGCGTGGCGGGGAAGAGATTGGCGCCCGCCTCGTCGGCGCGGCGGAGGGCGTCGAGCGCCCGCGCGGCCGGCGCGGCGTCGCGCCGCTGGATCAGGGCCTCGAGGGCGCGGACCCGCGCCTCCCGCGTGCCCGGATCGACGCGCAGCGTGCGCAGGTCCCGCCGCTCGTCCGGCTCGGCGTAGCGGTTCACGCCCACCACGACGCGCTTGCCGTCCTCGACGTCCCGCTGCCAGGCCAGCGCGCTGCGCTCGATCTCGCGGCGCTCGAAGTCGATGGCCGCGACGGCCCCGCCGCGGCGGTCGATCTCCTCGATCAGCTTCGCCGCCTCGGCCTCGAGGCGGTCGGTGGCGTCTTCGACGGCCCACGCGCCGCCGAAGGGGTCGGCGACGTCGCGGAGGCCGGTCTCCTCGGCGAGGATCTGCTGGGTGCGGAGGGCGACGCGCGCGGACGCCTCGGTGGGCAGGGCGAGGGCCTCGTCCATGGCGTTGGTGTGCAGGGACTGGGCGCCGCCGAGCGCGGCGGCCATGGCCTGCAGCGCGACGCGCACGACGTTGTTGTGCGGCTGCTGGGCCGTGAGCATCGAGCCGGCGGTCTGGACGTGGAAGCGGCAGGCCAGCGCCTTCGGGTCCGAGGCCTTGAAGCGCTCCTTCATGATCCGCGCCCAGAGCCTGCGCGCGGCGCGGTACTTGGCGATCTCTTCGAGGAAGTCGTTGTGCGCGTTGAAGAAGAAGCTGACGCGGCGGCCGAGGGTGTCGACGTCCACCCCGCGCTTCCGCGCCGCTTCCATGTAGGCGATGCCGTTGGCGAGGGTGAACCCGAGCTCCTGGGCGGCCGTCGAGCCGGCCTCGCGGATGTGGTAGCCGGACACGCTGATGAAGTTCCACTTGGGAAGGTGGCGGCAGGCGTGCTCGATGACGTCCGTGGCGATCTTCATCGACGGCCCGGGCGGGTAGATGTAGCAGCCGCGGGCGACGAACTCTTTCAGGATGTCGTTCTGCACGGTGCCGCCGAGCTTTTCGGGGGCGACGCCCTGGGCCTCGCCGGCGGCGACGTGGAGCGCGAGCAGCACGAGCGCGGTGGCGTTGATGGTCATCGACACGGTGGCCTGGTCGAGGGGGATGTCGCGGAAGAGCGCGAGGTGGTCCTCGATCGAGGCGATGGAGACGCCGGC
The DNA here is from genome assembly GCA_036383955.1 of Planctomycetota bacterium. GTDB lineage: Bacteria > Planctomycetota > MHYJ01 > MHYJ01 > JACPRB01 > JACQFK01. The sequence continues at coordinate 8,225 of DASVNH010000272.1, forward strand.
CTTGCCGATCTCGCCGGCGGCGAGGGGATGTCCGGGATCGTAGCCCATCTGCGTCGGCAGATCGAACGCGACCGACAGGCCGGTCTGGCCCTTGTCGAGAAGGAAGCGATAGCGCCTGTTGGTCTCCTCGGCGGTGGCGTAGCCCGCGTACTGCCGCATGGTCCAGGGCCGCTCGACATACATCGAGGGATGGATGCCGCGGGTATACGGGGCCTCACCGGGCCTCGAGACGTCGGTCATTCGGGGCTGGGGCCCCAGAGGGTCTTCACGAAGTTGTTGATGCGGTCGTGGAACTCGGGGCGGTAGTAGAGGGCGACGGCGACCAGGACGACCACGACGAGGATGATCCAGCCCCAGGGCAGGCCCTTCTTCCGCTTGGCCATGGCGTCCCGGGGGATCTTGAGCTCCTGGCGCCGCTGGACCGAGGTTCCCTGGGCGCAATAGACGCACTTCTTGGCGCCGGTGGCGAGGGTGCGTCCGCATTGCGGGCAAGCGGCCATGAGGGAAGTATAGCAGATACGAGAGACGAGACACGAGCGCCAAGCGCCGAGACGCGAGAGACGGGTCCGGGACTTCCTGGACCTGTCTCCTGGACCTATTCGATGACGAAGAGGACCGCGCCCTTCTCGACGGGCTGGCCGGGCTGGACCTCGACCGCCTTGAGGACGCCGTCGCGGGGGGAGGCGATCTCGTTCTCGAGCTTCATGGCGTCGAGGCAGAGGATGGTCTGGTCTTTCTTGACGGGCTCGCCGGGACGGGCGAGGACTTTCGAGATGAGGCCGGGGATCGGCGCGCGCACGGAGGTCGCGCTCTGGGGGCCGCCGGCGCCGGAGACGACCTTCGCCAGCAGCTCGCTCTTGGGGTCGCGCACCACCACGTCGTACTCGATGCCGTCGATGAGGATGATCGTGTCTTCCTCGCGGCGCTCCCAGCCGAAGTCGATCCGGCGGTCCCCCACGAAGGCCGTGCGGATGGCCCAGGGGATGTCGTCGAACGTGACCGGCACTTCCTTGCCGTTGTAGCGGACCAGGAGGCGGTCGCCCTCGGCCTGGATGTCGAACTCGAAGTCGTGGCCGTTGGAGTGGGCGAAGAGCTTCACCGGTCCTCCCGCCAGGCCTGCTTCCAGGCGGAGATCGGGCGGGGGCTGGCGTAGACCGGGGTCATGCGCTCCCGGCGGAAGAACTCGATGGCCGCGGCCAGGACCGCCGCCTCCTCGTGGTGCTGGGCTTTGGCGTCCTTGAAGTCGAACTCCTCGTCCACGAACTTCGTGTGGATCTTCCCGGCCCGGAAGCGCCGGTCCTGGAAGAGCTGCAGGTGGAAGGGGATCGTGGTTTGCACCCCCACGATCTTGGTCTCGCGGAGGGCCCGGAGCATGCGGTCGACGGCCTCCAGCCGCGTCCCGCCCCAGGTGATGATCTTGGCGATCAGGGAGTCGTAGTAGACGGTGATCGGCGTCCGGCGGACCAGGTCGCTGTCCACGCGCGTGAACGGGCCGTGCGGGAAGCGGACGGCGGAGACCTCGCCCGTCGCGGGCGCGAAGTTCGCGAACGGATCCTCCGCGCAGACCCGGACCTCGATGGCGTGGCCGCGGTGAACGACGTCCTCCTGCTTGAGCGGGAGGGCCTCGCCGGCGGCGACGGCGATCTGGGTCCGGACGAGGTCGAGGCCCGTGACCATCTCGGTGACCGGGTGCTCGACCTGGAGGCGCGAGTTGACCTCGAGGAAGTAGAACTTGCCGGCGTCGTCGAGGAGGAACTCGCAGGTGCCGGCGTTTTCGTAGCCGACGCTCTTGGCGATCCGGACGGCGGTGGCCCCCATCTTCTCGCGGAGGGCGGCGTCGACGGCCGTCGACGGCGACTCCTCGACGAGCTTCTGGTGACGGCGCTGGACGGAGCATTCGCGCTCGCCGAGGTGGATGACGCGGCCCCGGGAGTCGCCGAGGACCTGTATTTCGACGTGGCGGGGCCGGGCGATGTACTTCTCGACGAAGACCTCGGAGTTGCCGAAGGCGGCCTGGGCCTCGCTGGCGGCCTCGCGGAGGGCGCGGGCGACGTCCTTGGGCTCGCGGACGACGCGGAGGCCCTTGCCGCCGCCGCCGCCGGAGGCCTTGAGGAGGATGGGGAAGCCGTGCTCCTTGCCGAAGGCGAGGACCTGGGCCTCGTCGACCTGGCCGGAGATGCCGGGGACGACGGGGACCTTGAGCTTCTGGGCCTGGCGCCGGGCGGCGATCTTGTTGCCGAGGGCGCGCATGGCGTCGGGGCTGGGGCCGATGAACTTGATCCGTTCCTTGCGGCAGGCCTGGGAGAAGGCGGCGTTTTCGGAGAGGAATCCGTAGCCGGGGTGGATGGCCTGGGCGCCGGACTTGCGGGCGACCTCCAGGATCTTGTCCATGCGGAGGTAGCTGTCACGGGAGGGGGCGGGGCCGATGGGATAGGCCTCGTCGGCCTGGGCGATGTAGTTGGCCCAGCGGTCGGCCTCGCTGAAGACCGCCACGGAGCGGATCCCCATCTCCTTGCAGGCGCGGATGACGCGGAAGGCGATTTCCCCGCGATTGGCGATCAGGATCTTGCGAAACACGTGGGGAAATTCCACCACAAAGGGGCGGCGGGCACAAAGAAAAACGAGAACGGGGAAACCAGAATCCAGAATCCGGAATCCAGGAGAGACGGCGGAGGCTCAGCTGAAGAGGCCGGGGGCGAAGGTGATCTTCATGCCGGCCTTCTCTCCGGCCGCGGTGATCTTGGCCTCGATCGCCTCCACGTCGGTCACCTTCGGGTGCAGGATCACGGAGTAAGAGCCGTCGGTGTCCATGAAGAAGGTGACCTGGGCCTGATTGGCGATCGAGAGGACGTCGCGCCGGATCCGGTCGTCCTTGGCCTTCTCGGCGTCGCGGCAGGAGCGCCGCCAGTGGATGTCGAAGAGGTCGTAGGGCGAGGCCGTGAGATAGAAGGCCATGATGCCTTCGACGGGCGGGACGCAGCCGGTGAGGAACTGGAAGTCGGTGGTGAAATTGGCGAGGGAGACGAGGACGAGGTCGTCCTCGGCGGTGCCGTACTTATGGTAGTGGTAGACGAGCTGGGGCTCGCCCCCGAGGCGGAGCTCGTCCTGGCGGTTGAGCTTCTTGACGAGCTCGGAGGCGCGGGAGGAGGCGACGTCCCGCATCGTGAAGACGGCGCCCTGGCCGGCGGCGACGGAGGCGAAAAAGGCGGAGACGAAGGCGAGCTCGCGCTCCGAGGAGCGCGACAGCTTGGCGATGTGGATGCGCTGGGTCGTCGGCTTCCCGGTGATCTGGATCGTGTGGAAGTCGGCGACGTGCTTGAGCTTGTCGAAGCGGTTGTCGAAGATGCCGTCGAAGCCCCGGAGCGGGCCGGACTGCACGACGTATTCGTTCACCTGTTCCTCCCTGGGCTCGCCTGCGAATTATACGGGAAACCCTGAGGCATGGGACGTCAGAGCGGGATGTTCCCGTGCTTCCGCGGCGGATTCCGGTCGCGCTTGGTCTTGAGGATCTCGAGGGCCTTGATGAGGCGCGAGCGGGTGTCGGCCGGCTCGATGACGTCGTCCACGTAGCCCTTCTGGGCGGCGATGTAGGGGTTGGCGAACTTGGTCTTGTAGTCGGCGATCAGCTGCTCGCGGACCTTCTTGGGGTCGCGGGCCTTCTCGATCTCCTCCTTGAACACGATGTTCACGGCGCCCTCCGGGCCCATGACCGCGATCTCCGCCGTCGGCCAGGCGAAGTTCATGTCGCCGCGGATGTGCTTGGAGTTCATCACGTCGTAGGCCCCGCCGTAGGCCTTGCGGGTGATCACCGTGATTTTCGGGACCGTCGCCTCGCAGTAGGCGTAGAGCAGCTTCGCGCCGCTGCGGATGATCCCGCCGTGCTCCTGGCCGACGCCCGGGAGGAAGCCCGGGACGTCCTCGAACGTGATCAGCGGGATGTTGAACGCGTCGCAGAAGCGGATGAAGCGGGCGCCCTTGATCGAGCTGTCGATGTCGAGGCAGCCGGCCAGGTGGGCGGGCTGGTTGGCCACGATGCCCACCGAGCGGCCGTTCAGCCGCGCGAAGCCGACCAGCAGGTTGCGGGCGTAGCCGGCGTGGACTTCCAGGAAGGCGGCGTTGTCGACGACCTTCGCGATGACCTCGCGCATGTCGTAGGGCTTGCTGGAGTTCTCGGGGATGATGGAGTCGAGGGCGCGGTCGCGGCGGGTCGGGTCGTCGCCCGTCGGCACGGTGGGCGGCTCCTCGAGGTTGTTCTGGGGGATGTGGGAGAGCAGCTGCCGGATCTGCCGGAAGCACTCGGCCTCATTGCGCGCGGAAAAGTGGGCCACGCCGCTGCGCTCGTTGTGGACGGCCGCCCCGCCCAGGTCCTCGAACGAGACCTTCTCGTGCGTGACCTCCTTGATGACGTTCGGGCCCGTCACGAACATGTAGCTCACGCCTTCGACCATGAAGACGAAGTCCGTGATCGCCGGCGAGTACACCGCCCCGCCCGCGCAGGGCCCCAGGATCGCCGAGAGCTGGGGCACCACCCCGCTCGAGAGCACGTTCCGCAGGAAGATGTCCGCGTAGCCGCCGAGGGACTCCACGCCCTCCTGGATGCGCGCGCCGCCGGAGTCGTTCAGGCCGATCACCGGGATGCCGAGCTTCAGGCACTGGTCCTGGATCTTGCAGATCTTGCGGGCGTGGGCCAGGCCCAGCGAGCCGCCCAGCACGGTGAAGTCCTGCGAGAACAGGCCGATGGGGCGGCCGTCGACCCGCGCGAATCCCGTCACCACGCCGTCGCCGGGGAACTTCTTCGACGCCATCCCGAAGTGCGTCGCCGCGTGCTCGACGAACATGTCGGTCTCGTCGAACGAGCCCTCGTCCACCAGCATGGCGATCCGCTCGCGGGCGGTCAGCTTGCCGGCGGCGTGCTGGCGCGCGGCCCTCTCGGCGCCTCCCCCCTCCAGGGCCTTCTTGCGGAGGCGGTTGAGCTGCGAACGTCGGTCGTCGGACATGGGCGCGTATCTTACCGAAAGGGGGTGGCGTCGGCTACTTAACGAGGCCCCGAGGAGGAGCCGTTCTCGGCCGGGGCGAAGGCCTTCAGCGCCCGCTCGACCAGCTCGCGGATCTCCACCCGCGTCCAGGCCCTGGCCTCGTCGTCCGCGACCTCCGCGACGCCCTTGTCCTCGCGAAGGGCCTCGACGTCTTTCGCGAACTCCCGCGCCCCCAGGAGCCGCAGCGCCTGCACCGCGCGGCCCCGGACGTCGGGATGCGGATCCTTCAGCAGCGCGGCGAGCTCGTCGGCGGAGGGCTTGTGGCGCAGGGCGCCGACGGCCTCCGCCGCGTAGGCGCGGGCGGCGGGCAGGGGGCTCTTCAGGAGGGCGGCGATCTCGGCGGCGTGCGCTTCGCCTTTCAGGCGCGCGACGGCCCAGCCGGCGGCGGCGCGGGCGAGGGGGTCCGCGTCGCTCTTGAGGAGGGGCGCGACGTCCTTGAGCGCCTCGGCGTTGCCCGCCCAGCCGAGGCCCAGGGCGGCCTGGGCGCGGACCCGCGGGTCGGCGTCGGCCAGGAGCGCGCGAAGGCGGTCCTCGGGAAGCCCCTGGACGGCGTCGGCGCGCTCGTCCGGCCGGCCGATCTCCAGCGCGCGGTTGCGGTCGGCGAGGGCGAGGTCGGCCTGGCCCTTCTTGTCGCGCGCGCGGGCGCGGCCCGCGAAGGCCCGGCCGCGGCGCGGCTCCAGCGCGGCCAGCTTGTCGAACTCGGCGAGCGCCCCGTCCGCGTCGCCGGCCGCCAGGCGCAGGGTGCCCAGGAGCGCCAGGCCGTCCGGCAGGGCCGCGGCCCGGAGGGCGTCGCCGGTCGCGCCGGGGACGTCGGCCATCCGGAAGCGGATCTCGGCGCGGCGGAGGTGGAGGCGGGGCTCGTCGGGGGAGAGGGCGAGGGCCTGGTCGAGGTCGGTCCGCGCGTCGTGGAGCCGGCCGGCGGCGGCGAGCAGGCCCGCCCGGGCCTCCAGGACCGAGGGCAGGAGGGGGCCCTTGTCGACGGCGGCGTTGAGGTCGGCCAGCGCGGCGGCCGCGTCGCCGGCGTCGCGGTGGAGCGCGGCGCGGCGCGCGAGAGCCGCCGCGTGGCCGGGATTCGCGGCGAGGAAGTCGTTGAGGGCGGCGAGGGCCCCGCGCGCGTCGCCCTTGCCGCGGAAGGCGGCCTCGAGGCGCAGCGCGGGGAGGAGGTCGGAGGGCTCGAGCCGCGCGGCGCGGGCGAAGTCCTTGGCGGCCGCGTCCCAATCCTTCAGCTCGAGGCGGGCGTCGCCGCGCAGCAGCAGCAGCTCGCGGTCCTCGGGCGTGACCTCCAGGAGGACGTCGCAATCCTCGACCGTGCCGGCGGCGTCGCCGCTGAGCCAGCGCAGCGGCGCGCGGGCGGCGACCAGCCAGGGATTGCGGGGGTCGATCTTGAGCAGCGCGGTGTAGTCCTCGGCGGCGCCGCGGGCGTCGCCCGCCTCGCGGCGCAGCTCGGCGCGGTGGACGCGGGCGTCGCGGTCGTCGGGGGCGAGGGCGAGGGCCTTGTCGAGGTCGGCGAGCGCCTCGGGGCCCCGGCCGAGCGAGCGGAGGACCGCGCCGCGCGCGGACCAGGCGGCCGCCGCCTTCGGCTCGAGCTCGAGGACGCGCGAATAGTCGTCGAGGGCGCCGGGGAGCTCGCCCGACTTCCTCCGGAGCGCGGCGCGCTCGAGGATCGTGGGGGCGTGCTTGGGGTCCAGCTCGATGGCCTTCGCGAGGGCGGCGAGAGCCTGGGCTTCGTTGCCGGCCGAGGCGCGCGCGAGCAGCCGCCAGTCCTCGACGGAATCGGGGAGGAGCTTGACGGCCTGGGCCGCGTCGGCGGCGGCGAGCTTCCAGTTCTTGGCGGCCGCGTGGAGGCGGGCGCGCTCCTGCCAGGCCCAGGCGAGGGAGGGGTCCAGGTCGAGGGCGCGGCCGAAGTCGGAGATGGCGCGGGCGGCCTCGCCGGCCCGGGCGTGGCAGAGGCCGCGGCGGCCGTAGAGCAGGGCCGCGTCCGGGGTCTGGCGCAGGAGGGCGGTGTAGTCCTCGATCGCCCCCGCCCACTCGGAGCGGCCGCGGCGGAGCTCCGCGCGCGCGCCGAGCAGCTCGGGGTCGGTGGCGCCGAGGTCCAGGGCGCGGGTGAAGTCGGCGGCCGTCCCGGCCTCGTCGCCCTTCTCGCGGCGGAGGCGGGCGCGCTCCACGTAGGCGAGCGCGAAGGTGGGGTCGAGGGTGATGGTTTCCGTCCAGTGGGCGAGGGCGCCGTCGACGCCGTCCTTGGCGCGCCGGAGCGCGGCGAGGGCGGCGTGGGCTTCGGGCAGGCGGCGGTCGAGGTTCAGCGCCTTCGCGTAGTCGGAGCGGGCGGTGTCGGGGTCGCCGCTGTCGCGGCGGATGTTGCCGCGCAGGGCGAAGAGGGGGGCGGCCTTGGGGGTGAGATAGAGCGCGTTGTTGACGTCGCGGAGGGCGCCGGAGAAGTCGCGCTTCTGGTGGCGGAGGCGCGCGGAGCGGACGTGGATGACGGGGTAGAGCGGATCCTTCTTGATGGAGCGCTCGTAATCGCGGATGGCCTCGTCGGGCTCGCCCTGGGCGAGGCGGAAGGCCTCGCGGGCGAGATGGACGTCGGCGTTGCGCGGCTCGAGGCCGAGGGCCTTGTCGAAGTCGGCGAGGCCGCGCGCGGGATCGCCCTTGCGGCGCAGGGCGTCGGCGCGGGCGGAGTAGGCGGGGATGAAGTAGGGGTCGAGCTTGAGGGCGGCGGTGAGGGCCTCGACGGCCTGGTCGAACTCGCCGAGGGCGACGAGGGCGCCGGCGCGCGCGTGGTGGCTGGCGGGATCCTCGGGCTCGTTGCGGAGGACCTCGTCGTAGTCGCGCAGGGCGTCGGCGTAGCGCTTGCGGCCCATGTTGGCCTTGGCGCGCTCGCGGAGGGCCCAGTTGTACTTGGGGTCGAGGACGATGGCGCGGTCGAAGTCGGCGGCGGAGCGCTCGAACTCGCCGAGCTGGAGGAGGACGCTGCCGCGGTTGGCGAAGGCGGCGGCGAAGTCCGGGCTGCGCTCGAGGGTCCTGGTGAAGTCGGCGACGGCGGCCTCCAGCTCGCCCTTGGCGGAGCGGGCGAGGCCGCGGTTGAAGAAGGCCAGGTGGTCCTTGGAATCGAGATCGGCGGCGCGGTCGAAGTCCGCGATGGCCGCGTCCCACTGGGAGCGGGTCAGGAGGAGGACGCCGCGCTCGCGCCAGGCCCAGGAGAATTTGGCGTCGATGAGGAGGGCGCGGTTGAGGTCGGCGAGGGCCTCCTCGAGGTTGCCCTTCTTGCGCCAGGCGCGGGCGCGCCAGCCGAGGGCGGCGACGTTGCGCGGGTTGGTCTTGAGGGCGCGGGTGAAACAATCGATGGCGCCGTCGAGGTTGCCGCGCTCCAGCCGGTCCACGCCGTCGGTGTAGTCGTTGCGGACGGGCTGCTGGGCGGTCCCGGAGAGCGCGGCGAGCAGGAGGGCGGCGACGACGATCAAGCGCGGGCGCATCCGGATTCCTCGGACCGGAGTATACCCCACCGCTTACATAAAGGATGCCGCGACGAGGCAAAAAATGGGGGACGGGACCTCACATCGCCATGCCGCCGTCGACGGCCAGCACCTGGCCGGTGATGTAGCTTCCGAGGTCGCTCGCCAGGAAGAGCACGGCCCCCGCGATCTCCTTGGCCTCGCCGAGGCGCTTGAGGGGGATGCCCAGCAGGGCGCTCTCGATCACCTTCGGGTCGACCTTCGCGGCCATGTCGGTCTTGATGAAGCCCGGGGCCACCGCGTTCACGCAGACGTTGCGCACGCCGTACTCCCGCGCGGCCGTCTTCGTCAGGGAGATCAGGCCGCCCTTCGACGCGCTGTAATTCGCCTGGCCCGGGTTGCCCATGATCCCCGAGACGCTCGCGATGTTGATCACCCGCCCGGCCTTCGAGCGCATGATGTGGCGCATCGCCGCCTTCATCAGCAGGAACGGGCCGCGCAGGTTCACCCCGAGCACCTGGTCCCACTCGTCCTCCTTCATCCGCAGCAGGAGGTTGTCGCGCGTGATCCCCGCGTTGTTCACCAGGATGTCGAGCCCGCCGAACTTCTTCGCCGTCTCGTCGACGACGCGCTCGACGTCCTCCGTCTTCGAGACGTCGGCCTTGAGCGGCAGCGCGCGCTCGCCGATCTCCGCGGCCAGCGACTTCAGCAGCTCCTCGTTCGTCGCCACGCAGGCGACGTTCGCGCCCGCGCCCGCCAGCGCCAGGGCGATCTCGCGGCCGATCCCGCGGCTCGCGCCCGTCACCAGCGCCGTCCGTCCCGTCAGGTCGATCTTCACGGCTGCGCCCCCTCCACCGAGACGACCTCGGCCTTCTCGTCGATCTTCCGCATCAGGCCGGCCAGCACCCTGCCGGGGCCGAACTCGAAGACCTTCGACGCCCCCATCGCCCGCATGGAGTCCTCCCAGAGGACGCTCGCGCAGATCTGCGAGGCGAGCGCCGCGCGGATCTCCTCGGGGTCCGTCAGGGGCTTCGCGTTCACGTTCGCGTAGACCGGGATCCGCGGCCGCGAGATCTTCACGGCCGCCAGCTCGGCCTTCATCTTCTCCTGCGCGCCCTTCATCACGACCGAGTGGTAGGCGCCCGCGACCTTCAGCGGGATCGCGCGCTTCGCCCCCAGCTCCTTCGCCTTCGCGGCCGCGCGCTCCAGCGCCTTCGCCTCGCCCGAGATCACGATGTTGCCCGGCGCGTTGAGGTTGGCGATGCCGACGTCCCCCTGGCCCTCGACGGCCTGGGCGACCTTGTCCCGGTCGAGGCCCAGGATCGAGATCATGCCGGAGGGCGTCGCGTCGCAGCATTCCTGCATGTACGCGCCGCGCTTCTGGAGGAGACGGACGCCGTCCTCGAACGTGAGCGAGCCCGCGAAGACGTGCGCGGTGTACTCGCCGAGGGAGAGCCCCGCGGCGGCCTCCGCCTCGGGGAAGCCCTTGGCCTTCGCGACCTCGAGGCAGGCGATGCCGTGGACCAGCAGCGCGGGCTGGCAGCGGTCGGTCCGGTTGAGCTCCTCGGCGGGCCCCTCGAAGCAGACCTTGGCGAGGTCGAAGCCGAGGATCGCGGACGCTCGGTCGAAGAGCGGGCGGGCGGCGGGCAGGTCCTTGCCCATGCCGACGGCCTGGGCCCCCTGGCCCGCGAAGAGATAGGCGACGTTTACCATCTGACGATCGCGGTCCCCCAGGTGATGCCGGCGCCCATCGCGCTGAAGAGGAGGAGGTCGCCGCGCTGGATCTTCCCGGCGCGGACCGTCTCGTCCAGGGCGAGCGGAATGGACGCGGCGGACGTGTTGCCGTAGCGGTCGATGTTCATGACGACCTTGCCGATGGGGCAGTCCAGGCGCTCGGCGACGGCCTCGATCATGCGCGCGTTCATCTGGTGGGGGATGACCCACTTGATGTCGGCGAGCGTCAGCTTCGTCGCGGTCAGCGCCTCCTTCATGATCTCCACGAACTTGGGCACGGCGAACTTGAAGACTTCGCGGCCCTTCATCTGGATGCCCCACTCGCCCTTCTCGAGCGACTCCGCGTTGGGGACCTGGGCCGTCCCGAAGGCCGGCGTCGTGATGAGGTGGTCCAGGCGGCCGTCGCAGCCCATGCGGGAATACAGGATGTCGCTGTCCCCGTCCGACGGCCCCAGCAGCGCGGCGCCGGCGCCGTCGCCGAAGAGGATGCAGGTCTGGCGGTCCTTGTAGTTGGTGATGCGGGTGAGCTCTTCGGCGCCGACGATCAGGCAGCGCTTGGAGAGCCCGGAGGCGACCAGCCCGCGGGCCTGGTGCAGCGCGTAGGTGAAGCCGCTGCAGGCCGCGACCAGGTCGGAGCACGCGGCGTCGAAGCAGCCCAGCAGCTTCTGCACGACCGACGAGCAGGGCGGCACCAGGCGGTCGGGCGAGGACGTGGCGACGATGAGGGTGTCGACCTCCTCCGCCTTCACGCCGGCGGCGTCGAGCGCGATTTTGGCGGCGCGCGCGGCGAGGTCGGAGGTGGCCTGGTCGGGGGCGGCGACGTGGCGCGACTTGATGCCGGTGCGCTCGGTGATCCAGTCGTCGTTGGTGTCGACCAGCTTTTCGAGGTCCGCGTTGGTGAGGAGCTTCTCGGGGGCGTAGGCGCCGGTGGCGAGGATCTTGACCTTCATTCAGCGGATTCCTTGGACCAGTTGAACCACTTCGAATACCAGGCGTCGCCCTTGTAGGAGAGCTTGGAGAGCTCCTGGACGATGTGCTCGTTCAGGCGGCCCTTGATGAAGCCCGCCGTGAGCTTGACGGCGTTGGTGATGGCGCGGGCCTTCGACCGCCCGTGCGACTTGATGACGATGCCGCGACATCCCAGGACCGGCGCGCCGCCGTGCTCGGAATGGTCGAAGGACTCCCGGGTCTTCAGGAGCACGGGATTGTCGGCCATGCCGTTCTGGAAGCGGTCGAAGATGAAGCTCGAGATTCCCTCGGCCATCTTGAGGGCGAGGTTGCCGGTGTAGCCGTCGCAGACGACGACATCCGCCGCGCCCTTGACCATGACGTGCGGCTCGATGTTGCCGATGAACTCGAAGTTGAGGTTCATCTTCTGGAGGATGCCGTAGGTTTCGCGCTGGAGGTCGGTGCCCTTTTTCGGCTCCTCGCCGATGTTGAGGAGGCCGACCTTGGGGACGCCGAGCTCGGGGCGCAGGTACTTGATGTAGACCGCGCCCATGACGGCGTACTGCACGAGGTGCAGGGCCTTGGCGTTCGGGTTGGCGCCGGCGTCGAGGAGGGCGCAGTAGCCCTTCTCGGTGGGGATCGGCACGGCGATGGCGGGGCGCTTGACCCCCTCCAGGTTGCCCAGGCCCTTGATCGGGAAGATCGCGCCGCCGACCAGGGCGCCGGTGTTGCCGGCGGAGATCAGGGCTTCGGCCTGCCCGCTCTTGACCAGGCGCAGGCAGTTGCGGAGCGAGGAGTCGGGCTTCCCGAGGAGCGCCTTGACCGGCTCCTCCTTCATCTCGACGACTTCGGAGGCGTGGAAGATCTCGATGTTGGCGGGAAGGTCGGGGCGCTGGATCTCGTCTTTGCGGCCGACCAGGATGAGCTTCGTGTCCGGGAGCAGGCGTGCGGCTTCGATCGCCCCCGTCACGATCTCCGCGGGCGCATGATCTCCGCCCATGGCGTCAATCGCGATGCGCATGCTGTGTTGAGGGTGCTACGGCGACTCGCGGTTAGAGTTTCTTCATGTCCACGATCAATTCGCCCTTGTAGTGCCCGCACGTCCCGCAGACGCGGTGCGCGAACTTGGGCTGGTTGCATCGCGGACAAGTGGAGAGATTGACCACGTGGACGTGGTCGTGGGCCCGCCGGTTGCCCTTCCAATGCCTCGACAGTTTCCGCTTAGGGTTGGGCATACGTTCTCCCGCTGTACATCCCCGGCTCTCTCCCGTTTAGAGGGCAGGAATATAGTCATTCCTCCCCCCCAATTCAAGCAAAACCGGGGCGCGCCCGGGAAGTGGATGGAAGTCGATTGCGTGTAATCCCCGTGACGCGCGCGCTTATGGGGGGACACGTCCAGTCGGGCCGGATATGGGGAGGCATATGGTCACGCGCTTCGTCATGCTCGTCGTCTGCGCCTGTCTCGCGGGCGCCGTCCCTCAGGCCGCGGGCGGCCTCGTGGCGTACTGGTCCCTCGACACCCTCAGCGCTGGCACCACCCCCGACGGCTCCGGCGCCGCCCACACCGCTACCCTGGTGGGCTCGCCCACCGCCGGCGCCGGCGCCTTCGGCAACGCCCTGACGTTCGACGGCGGCACCGACTACCTCCGCGCCTCCGACGCCCCCGACCTGGATTTCGGGACGTCGAGCTTCTCCGTCGCCGCGTTCGTCCGGCCGGCCGGCGCCACCGCCGACCGCCTCGTCAACAAGTGGGCGAGCACGACCGAGCCGGGCTGGCTGTTCGACATCAACGAAGCGGTCGGGGGCGGCGCGATGGCGGACCGGATCCGCGTGCGCATGCGGGACGCGGCGGGGGCGGACGTCGACTTCTCCGTGGCCGCGACCCTGGGCGTGAACACCTGGCGTCACGTGGCGGCGGTCGTCGACCGGACCGCCGACATCCTCCGCCTCTACCTCGACGGCACGCAGGTGGGCGGCGACCTGAACATCGCGGCGCTGGGCGGGAGCGTGAGCAACGCGGCGCAGGTCGGGATCGGGACGATCGTGGCGGCGACGGGCAACTTCTTCGACGGCGGGATCGATGAGGTCCGGCTCTACAACCGCGCGCTGAGCGCGGCGGAGGTCGGGGTCCTCGTGCTCGGCGTGCCCGGGCCGACCGGCCTGATGCCGGTGCCGGGGGCGGGGTCGATCGAGCTGTTCTGGCCGCCGGTGGCGGGCGCGGCGGATTACACCGTCTATCAGGGGACCACGGCGATCGCGACGGTCGCCGGCACGTCGTACCTCGTGACGGGCCTCACGCAGGGCGTGAGCTATTCGTTCACGGTCGTCGCGAACACGTCGGTGGGCGCGAGCCGGCCGTCGCCGATCGCGACCGCGGTCCCGCTGCCGCCGCCGCCGCGAACGGAGGGGCACTCGGAAGGGCTGCTCGAGGAAAACTGCGCCTGCGGCTCGACTATTCCGGACGGGGGCCCGGGCGGCCTTCCGGCCTGGCTCGCGCTTCTGGCGGCGCTCGTAACGCGGGCCGCGGGCCGTCGCTCCAAGGAGTAGATGGCCGCGATCGCCCAGGCGCTGATCCGCTTCCTGAGAGGAGTCTTCGGATCGCCCCCTCTTCCGGTCCGCCGGGAGGAGCGCCGGAGGGACCGGAGCCGGGATCGCCGCCGCCGGCACCGCTCGAATCTCCCCTGAGTCAGGTCTAGGACGAAGCCTGGCCCATCGGCTTGGGGCAGGGGGGCGCGAGTGACGAAACGGACCGCCGCTTTCCGCCGGCCTCCTGGACCTGGACCTGACCCCTAACTTCCTGGACCTGCTAGGCGAGCTTTTCGCGGACGAGCTTCTCGAAGGTCTCGAGGCCCAGCGGGATCTTGGAGGCGTCGCTCGCGCCGGCCTGGGCCTGGATCTCGCGGCCGCCGCCGCCGCCGCCGCAGGCCGCGCCCACCGCCTTCGCGAGGTCGCCGGCCTTCAGGCCCTTCGACTTCACCAGGTCCTCGCGCACGCCGATCACGAACGCCGGCTTCTCGCCGCCCGCCGCCAGGATGCCGGCCGCGAGCTTCTTGCCCTTGATCAGCCCGTCCATCACCTTGCGCAGCTCGTCGACGCTCGACTCCCCCAGGCTCTGCGCCGCGATCTTCTCGGCGCCCACGTCGATGGTCTTGATCTCGCCGGCCTGGGCCGTCGCGACCTTCCCCGACGAGCTCTTCAGCTTCTGGACTTCCTCGAGCAGCTTCTGGACTTTCTTGGCGACGTCCGCCGGCGGGGCCTTGAGCAGCTTCGCCAGCTCGCCGAGCGCGGCTTCCGCGGCGCGGGCGGTCTCGACGACCTTCGGCCCCGTCACGGCCTCGATGCGGCGCGTGCCGCTGCCGATCGACGACTCGCTCGTGATCCGCAGCGCGCCGATCGTGCCGGCGTGCTCCAGGTGCGTGCCGCCGCAAAGCTCGACCGACGTGCTCGGCCCGACCGTGACCACGCGGACGCGGTCGCCGTACTTCTCTCCGAAGAACGCGATCGCGCCCTTCTTCTCGGCCTCGTCCTTGGTCATCTCGACCTTCGTGACCGCCTGGTCCTCGAACACGACCCGGTTCACCCAGTCCTCGATCTTCCGTATCTCCTCGGGCGTCACCGCCTGGAAGTGGTGGAAGTCGAAGCGCAGCCGGTCCGCCTCCACGACGGAGCCGGCCTGCTGGACGTGGGCGCCGAGCACGGCCCGCAGCGCGGCCTGCAGCAGGTGCGTGCCCGTGTGGTTGCGCATGATGTTGAGGCGGCGCGCGGTGTCGACCGCCGCCTTCACCTTCTGCCCGACCTTGATCGCGCCTTTCGCGACCCGGCCGAAGTGCAGGTAGTAGCCGTCGGGCTTCTTGCTGTCCTCGACGGCGACCTCGACGCCCTCCGCGAAGATCCGGCCGCCGTCGCCGGCCTGGCCGCCGCCTTCGCCGTAGAAGGGCGTGCGGTCGAGGAGGATCGCGACGTCCGACCCCTCGCCCGCGCTCTCGACGAGGGCCGAGCCCTTGCCGTTGAGCATGGAGGTGAAGGACACGACGTCCTTCTTCGACGCGTCGTAGTCCTTGCGGCTCCCGATCTTCACGATCCGCAGGACCGTCGCGTCGTGCGGCTGGGCGAGATCGGCGATCGCGACGCCGTAGCCGAGGAAGACGGACGTCGGGGTCTTCTCGTCCTTGATCGTGGCGAACGGGCCCTTTTCAAAGATGTCGACGGCGACGCGGTCGCCCTCGCTGCGCTGCTTGCGGATCTCCTCGAAGCGGGGGCGGTCGAGCTTCATGCGCGCGTCGCGCAGGATCTGCTCGGTCATCTCGATGGGGAAGCCGAAGGTGTCGAAGAGCTTGAAGGCCTCCTCGCCGGAGAGGGTGTCCTTGTGGTCCTTCCGGAGGCGCGTCATGGCCTCGGAGATGAGCTCGTTGCCCTTCTCCAGCGTGTCGAGGAACTTCTCCTCCTCGGGCTTGATGACGCTCTCGACGAAGGCCCGCCGCTCGGCGAGGTAGGGGTAGCCCTTCTTCATGACCTCGACGACCGACGGCACGATCCGGTGGAGGAAGGCCTTCTTGTGGCCGAGCTGGACGCCGTCGCGCAGCGCGGTGCGGAGGATGCGGCGGACGACGTAGTTGCGGCCCGTGTTGCCGGGCAGCGCGTTGTCGGCGACGCAGAACGTGAGCGCGCGGACGTGGTCGGCGATGCGGCGCATCCGCGAGGACTGCTCGGTCCCGGGCGTGTAGGTGAGGCCCAGGATGTCGCACTCCGCCGTGATGATGCGCTGGAAGATGTCGGTCTCGAAGTTCGAGTGGACGCCCTGGAGGACGGCGCCCCAGCGCTCGAGGCCGGCGCCGGTGTCGATGTTCTGCTGGGGGAGCGGGGGCAGCGAGCCGTCGTCCTGGCGGTCGAACTGCGTGAAGACGAGGTTCCAGATCTCGACGTAGCGGTTGCAGCCGCAGGTGATGGAGCAGTCGGGCGAGCCGCAGCCGTACTTGGCGCCGAAGTCGTAGTACATCTCGCTGCAGGGGCCGCAGGGGCCGTTGGGGCCCTGGGTCGGCGCGTTCGCGGGCCAGAAGTTGTCGGCCTCGCCGAGCGGGACGATCTTGGAGGCGGGAAGCTTGATCTCCTCGTTCCAGATCTTGAAGGCTTCCTCGTCGTCCTTGTAGACCGAGATCGTGAGCCGCTCGCCGGGGATCTTCATCTCCTGGGTCGCGAACTCCCAGGCCCAGTGGATCGCCTCGCGCTTGAAGTAGTCGCCGAACGAGAAGTTGCCGAGCATCTCGAAGAACGTGTGATGCCGGCTGGTGCGGCCGACGCTTTCCAGGTCGCCGGTGCGCAGGCACTTCTGGGACGTCGTCGCCCGCTTGAACGGCAGCGTGCCGCGGCCGAGGAACATGTCCTTGAACTGGTTCATGCCGGCGCCCGTGAAAAGCAGCGACGGATCGTTCGCCGGCACCAGGGAGTCGCTGGGATACGGCGTGTGGCCCCGCTTCTTGAAGAAATCGAGGTAACGCTCGCGGATCTCGTCGATTCTCATAAGGGGGGTGGATTATCGAACCCCGGTTTTCGAGTGTCAAGGGTAGGATCGGAACATGAAGCGACGTCCGGCCTGGAAACTCCTGTGCGGGATCGCGGCCGCCCTGATCGTGGTCATCGCGGCCTTCTTCTCCTGGGTGCAGGCGACGGCGTCCCGACGCTGGACCGCGCTCTCGG
This sequence comes from Planctomycetota bacterium, assembly GCA_036383955.1. Lineage (GTDB taxonomy): Bacteria > Planctomycetota > MHYJ01 > MHYJ01 > JACPRB01 > JACQFK01. The sequence continues at coordinate 25,086 of DASVNH010000272.1, forward strand.
AAAAAGTCCCCCAGCTCATCCTGGAGGCGCGCGGGCGGGAGGCGCGACGTCCCGTGCTGCGCGGCGAGGCGGTGCCGGGGAACGCGTGGGACGACTACAACCAGGCGCTGGCGGCGATCAAAGGGGCCAAGTCCTCGGACCTGGGCGAGTTCGTGAGCCGCGGGTTGAAAGCCGATCGCGCCGCGGTGGAGGCGATCCTCAAGCTGCATGAGGGGACCCTGGCCCTGCTGGCGTCGGGCGCCCGGAAGGCGGAAGGCACGTATCGCGTCCAGTTCGAGAAGGGCTTCGCGGCCGACCTCCCCGGCCTCCTCGCGGCGCAGAACCTGGTGAACCTGATGGCCTGCAAGTCGCGCTTTCTGGTGGAGGCGGGGAAGACGCGCGAGGCGGCGGACCTGCTGCTCGACGGCCTGCGCTTCGGCGCGGACATGGGCAAGAACACGCTGCTCATCGCCGAGATGATCTCCATCGCGATGCTGTCGACCATGATGGACGAGCTGCGGGACCTGGCGCGGGATCCGGAGATGAAGGACGTCGACTGGCCCGGCGTCGCCCGCGCGCTGGAGCTCCTGGACGCGTCGTGGCCGGACCACGCGGAGTCGATGCTGAACGAGGGCGTCAGCGCGGCGGCGGGCCTGGTGAAGGAGGAGATGGTCGGGCTTGGCTTCGGGGAAGGCGCGATGGGGGCCCTGTCGTCCTGGCGCTACGGGTTCTCGCTGAGGCTGATGATCGCCGACGCGGTGGACACCCACCTCGACTGCATGCGCCGCCATGCCGCGGCGTGCCGGTCGTGGGCGGATTCGGAACGCACGGGCAAGGAGCTGGACGAGGCGGTCGAGGCCTCCAGCAATCCGATCGTGAAGATCACGATTCCGGGCCTGGCCTCGAGCCACCGGGCGGGCGTCGAGCGCCGGGCGCAGCTGAGCCTGCTGCGGATGGCGGTCGCGCTCCGGGCGGGCCAGCCGCTGCCGCCGCTCCTGGATCCCTTCGACGGCGCCAAGCTGCGCTCCGACGGGACCAAGGTCTGGAGCATCGGCTCGGACGGCGTCGACGGCGGCGGCGTCGGCACCTGGAGGCCCCAGCGGACGGGCGACATCGTGCTGCAGCTCAAGAAGGACGAGCTGGAGCTCAAGAAGAAATAGCCGGGGCGTCCGGGGCGCATCCCCCGAAATCGGGGGT
>DASVNH010000273.1:0-7316 GCA_036383955.1 Planctomycetota bacterium
CGCGTCCGCGACCGGGACCGCCGCGTGCGCCTCTTCGTCGCCGACGCCCGCGACGGCGAGGCCATGTTCCCCGTGTCCGCCGAGACGGGGCCGGATCGCGACGTCCTTTATTTCGCCTGGGCGCCCGACGGGTCGCGCCTCGCGTACACCGCCGACGAGGACCTGGAGGGAGTCTACGAGCTCTACACCGTCCGCCCGGACGGGCAGGAGCGGCGGAAGGTGTCGCCCCCGCTTTCGGAAGGCCGGAGCGTCGTGTGGTTCTCCTGGTCGCCGGACGGGACGACTCTGCAGTACGTGGCGGATCAGGAGGTCGACGACCGCTTCGACCTTTATGTCGTTTCGGCGGCGGGGGGCGACGCCGTCGCGCGGACCGGCGCGATGCCCGCGGACGCGGACGTGCAGGCCCCGGAGCGGCCGTAAAACGCCGCGGGGGGCCCCGCGGCCCCCCGCGGCCCCTGTGTTCCGCCCTTCTCCAGGCCGGCACGGGGAAGCAAGCGCCGGGCCAGCGTCGCTCCCTCGCGCGGCGCGGCCGCGGAGGCGGTGAAACGCGGGGATTCACGTTATCATCGCGAGAGAACTCCAGGGGAGGCGGGCGATGGACCTCGAGACGCGGGCGCTGGAACGGGTGCCGCGCGACGGCGTGGTGGGGCTGGGCACGGGCTCGACGGCGGAGCGCTTCCTCCGGGCGCTGGGGGCGCGGGTGCGCGACGGCCTGAAGATCCGCGGCGTGCCGACGTCGCGGCGGACGGAGGCGCTCGCGCGGGAGTTGGGCATCCCGTTGACGACGCTGGACGACGTGGAGGCGGTCGATCTCACGGTGGACGGCGCGGACGAGGTCGATCCGCGCCTGAACCTCCTGAAGGGATTCGGCGGCGCGCTCGTCCGGGAGAAGATCGTGGCGGCGGCCTCCCGGCGGGTGCTGATCCTGGCGTCGCGCGAGAAGCTGGTCCCGCGGCTCGGGGCCCGCGGACGGCTGCCCGTGGAGGTCGTGCCGTTCGGCGCCGCGTTCGCCGCGCGGGTGCTGGGCGCCTCGGGGCTCGCCGCCGTCGTCCGGATCGCGGACGGCGCGCCGGTCCGGACCGACAACGGGAACGCGATCCTCGACCTCGCCGTCGGACCGATCGAGGATCCGGAGGCGCTCGAGGAGGCGATCCGCGCGGTGCCGGGCGTGGTCGGCACCGGCCTGTTTCTCGGAATGGCGCACGAGGTCCTGGTCGAAGGGGACGGCGGCGCGGTCGAATCGCTCCGCCGCGCGCCCTGAACGGGGCCGCGTTTATTTTTCTCCCTTGTATCGCGGGACGCGTTCGGGCTAGACTAGTTGTGCGGCAAGACGTGCGGCCCTCATAGGCGCGAAGTTCGCCTGGGGCCCACGACACACTTCCCTCCTTGGCCCTCTCGCGACCGCCTCGCGTTTTTGGCGGACGTCGCGACGAAGGCCGCGATCCCGAACCCGACGGAGCGGATCACCGTCTCCCGACGGAGGACGTACCCCATGATCGCGCGAACGGCCCCGGTCTCGAAGGAGCCCGTCGTGCTCTGCGTCGACGACGATCCTTCCACGCTGTCCGCCCTGCGCCGCGTGCTGCGGCCCGAGCCCTACGAAGTCGTGACGACCGCGACGCCCGAAGAGGCGCTGAAGCGGATCGAGACGGGGCAGCCGGTGCAGCTCGTGATCAGCGACCACCGCATGCCCGGCATGAGCGGCGCCGACCTGCTCGAGCGGGTGCGGAAGGCGTCGCCCCAGACGATCCGCGTGATGCTGACGGGATTCCCGGAGAGCGGGCTGGTGAGCTACGGCCTCGCGCACGGCATCGACTGGCTGATCACGAAGCCGTGGAACGACGGCGCGCTGCGCGGCGCGCTGCGCCAGCTGCTGGAAGGCCGCGAGGCGGGCCGGCTGCCCGGGTCCGGGGAGGGCGCGGGGGCGGAGCCCCGGCTGCTCGCGGAGATCCGGCGCCGGCTGGGCTTCTTTCCGCCGCTCTTCGAGCCGGCGGCGCGGGTGCCGTCGGTGCTCCGCGCGCTCTGGCTCGAGGCGAAGGTCTCCTATCTCGACAGCACGCTGCCGGCGCTCTTCAAGGAGAAGCTCTTCGCGTACCTGTCGCGGTTCTGCGCGACGCCCTACGCGCTGATCGCGCACGCCTGCGCGCTGCGGCCGCTGGGGATGTCGGGCCGCGAGATCCTCGAGCTGCTGGAGGAGCCGCCGCCGGCGATGGAGATCGACCTGGCGGCGCCGTTCGCGGCGCTGTGGAACGCGCCGGGGCCGCTGAAGGGCTGGCCGGAGCCCGGAACGGAGCTCGACCGGAGCGTGTTCCGCTGCGCGGTGGCGCTGTTCCGGGGGGGCGCGAAGGCGGAGCGCGGCCGGAAGGAGCTGCGGCGCGCGCTGGGCGTCGACGGCTACACGCGCCTGCAGGCGCTGCTCGCCTACATCGGGCTCTGCCACGCCTGGTCGGAGGGGCATCCGGAGATCGTTCCCGACGGGGACGCGCGGGTCGTGGCGCACCGGGCGGCGCTGGAGGCGGAGGAGCCGCGCCTCGCCGAGTTCTTCGCGACGCACGCCGAGCGGGTGCGGCGCGAGCGGAACCGGGTGGAGGACAAGCTGCTCGACGTCATCAGCGTGCTGCGGGGGCGCGAGGCGGCGCTGCGCCAGGCGCAGGACCAACTGGAGCTGCGGGTCCGGGAGCGCACGGCGGAGCTGGTGCGGGTCAACGCCGCGCTGCGCGACGACATCGCCGCGCGCAAGCGGGCCGAGGCGGAGCGCGACCGGCTGACGGCCCAGCTGCTGCAGGGGCAGAAGCTCCAGGCGATCGGCCAGCTCTCGGCGGGGATCGCCCACGAGATCAACAATCCGGTGGGCTACATCCTGTCGAACCTGACCGCGCTGAAGGAGTACCTGGCCGACCTCTCGCGGCTGCTGCGCGCCGGACAGAAGGCCGACCCCGCCCTGGAGCGCCCGCGGGTGGAGATCGACGCGGAGTTCATGCTCGACGACTTCGGCAAGGCGCTGGAGGAGACCCGGGAGGGCGCGGAGAGGATCCGCGACATCGTCCGCGGCCTGCGGGATTTCTCCCACGCGGACGAGGGGGAGCGGATGAACGCGGATCTGCGGGAGCTGATCGAGGACAGCCTCCGCATCTGCTGGAACGAGCTGAAGTACAAGGCGGACGTGAAGCGCGACTACGGGTACGCGGGGCCGGTGCCGTGCTACCCGCGGCGCGTGGGCCAGGTCTTCGTGAACCTGCTGGTGAACGCGGCCCAGGCCATCGAGGAGCGCGGGGAAATCCGCGTCTCCACGCGCGCCGAAGGCGGCTGGGCGGAGATCCGCGTGCGCGACACGGGCCGGGGGATCTCCCCGGAGGCGCTGCCGAGGATCTTCGAGCCGTTCTTCACCACCAAGCCCGTGGGGGAAGGCACCGGCCTCGGGCTGCACGTGGCCTACAAGATCGTCCGCGCGCACGGGGGGGAGATCGAAGTGACGTCGAAGGTCGGGGAAGGAACCGAGGTTTCGGTCCGGCTTCCCCTGTCGGAACCCGGCGGGCCCGCCTGGGCGACGGAAGACGGGCCGCGGGAAGGAGGAAAGCAGCCATGATCGCCGCCGAAACCACCCGGGCGGACTCACCCGCCCTGACCCATCACCACCTGGTGCTCTGCGTGGACGACGAACCGCGGACGCTGGCCGCGCTGCGACGGACGTTCCGCCGGGAACCCTACGAGGTGGTCGTGACCAGCAACCCCTGGCAGGCCCTGTCGTGGATCGACAGCCGGGACGTGAGCCTCGTCATCAGCGACCAGCGGATGCCCGAGATGACCGGCTCCGAGATGATCTCCGAGATCCGGGGGCGCTCGCCGGGCACCCAGTGCATGCTGCTGACGGCCTACCCCGGCAGCGTCGCCGCCGGCGAGCCGTCCTGGACCGACATCGGCAAGATGCTGCTGAAGCCGTGGGACGACCAGCAGCTCCGGCGCGTCGTCCGTCACATGCTCTTCGAGCGCGAGACGGGCTACCGCGCCTCGGGCGACGAGCCCGATCTCGGCGGGGAAGGCGGCTAGGCCGCCTTCGGGGAACGGAGAGTCCGGTCGTTAAGGAGGTCCCGATGCTCATGGAACCGCCCAGCGTCCTGTTCGTGGACGCGGACATCACCGCCCTGCGCGCGCTCCGCTCGGAGCTGCGCCGCCGCGGCGCCCGCGTCACGCTCGCCACGTCGATCCGCGACGCCGTCGAGGCCGTGAAACGCGCGGCGCCCGACGTCCTGGTCCTCGACGAGGACCTCACCGACGCCGAGATCGACGACCCGGTCGTCTACTTCCGCGAGAAGCTGCCCTCGGCGGAGATCGCCCTGCTGCGCTCGCGGCCTTCCGAGACCCCGCGGGGCTGGGGCCTCGGCCTCATCTACTCCGGCACCAAGCGCACCGCCGGCGACATGCTCCTCGAAGTGATCCTCCAGGCGTTCCCGCGCCGCCTCTCCCAGGCGGAGCCCAAGACGCTGCCCGCGGCCCTCGTGCTCTGCGTCGACGACGACCGCCAGTGCCTCAACTCCGTCTCGCGGCTCCTCACCCGGCACGGCTACCGCGTCGTCGCGCACGACGACCCCAAGACCGCGCTCGACGTGATGAAGGAGGCGGTCCCCGACCTGGCCCTCCTCGACGTCATGATGCCGGGCATGGACGGCTTCGAGATGACGCGGGAGATCCGCCGCGAGTTCGCGGATCTCGTCCCCGTCGTCCTGCTCACCGCCAAGCAGACGGTCGAAGACAAGGAGGCGGGCAAGGCGAACGGCGCGATCTACCACGTGGCCAAGCCCTGCGATCCCCAGCGGCTGCTGGACGTCGTGGACTACTACGCGGGCGATCTGGACGCGCAGGAACGGGAGCTTCTCGAGTCCCGGTTGTAAGGAAGAGACGATGAAGGACGAAGCGCGAGGGGGCAAGCGCGCCCCCCTGGTCATCTGCGTCGACGACGAACCGCCCGTTCTGGCGGCCTTGCAGCGGACCTTGCGGGGCGAGCCCTATGAAGTCGTCACCACCCAGGAGCCCGGCCGGGTCCTGGAGTGGCTGGACCGCCGGGACGTCGCCGTCGTCATCGCCGACCAGCGGATGCCCGACACCCGCGGGACCGACCTCCTCGAGGAGGTCCGACGGCGCAGCCCCACCTCGCGCCGCGTCATCCTCACCGCCTATCCCGAAAGCGCCGTCATCCGCGCCCGCGCGACGGAGGGCGTCGAGCGCCTCCTCACCAAGCCGTGGGACGGCGACGGCCTCCGCTTCGCCGTCCGCGAGCTCATCCGCGAGCGCACGGACGACGCCGACAACATCCGCGAGTTCGTGCTCCCGGTCGAGTGCCGGGGCCGGACGCCGGAGGACATCCTGGGGGAGGTGACGCCCGCGCTGTCGCGCCTCGACGTCGTCCGCCGCGGCCTGGTGATCTTCCTGAAGAATCTGACGGGCCTGGCCCACTCCCTGCGCGGCTTCGTGGAGCGGCTGTCGATCGAGGTGGCGCGGGCGGGCATCCGGGCCTACCTCGTGGAGCCCACGGGCCTGACCTCCGTCCTGCTGGATCCGCTGGAGGAAATCGGCCCGCTCATCGTGTTCGCGCCGAAGCGGGGGGAGAAGGGGCGCCGGACGCTCCTCGTCGAAAGCCGCTCGAAGTCCGCGGACTTCCTGGCCGCGCTCCTGGAATCGGCCGGCCACGACTGCGTCCGGGCTTCCACGGCGCCGAAGGTCGCGGAGCTGCTGCGGGAAGGGGCCGTCGACGTGGTGCTGCTGGACCTCTCGCTCCGGCCGGCCGTGATGCGCGCGGTGGAGCAGGGCCTGGCCCGGCTCGAACACAAGCCGGACGTCGTGGGCCTCAGCACCTGCCCGAACCTGTGGGACGCCGAGTCCTGCGGCCGCTTCGGGGTGCGGACCTGCGTGTCCAAGCCGTACGCGGTGAGGGAGATCCTGAGGGCGGTCGCGGGGATCCACCAATGCGACTGCGCGGGCGCCGACGGCCCGGCGGTGGGCTGAGTCTGGATTCGGGACGTCGATGTGGGGTATCCTGGGAAGGGAGGGTCGTTGATGGCCACCGACAACGCGACGTCCAGGGGGGAGCCGCGCGAGGGCGAAGCGGCCATCCTCCTGGTGGACGACCGCGACGAGAATCTCGACGTCCTCGAGGCGACCCTGCAGGTTCTGGGACAGCCTCTCATCCGCGCGAAATCCGGCCAGGAAGCGCTGAAGCAGCTCCTCGAGCGGGATTTCGCGGTCATCCTGCTCGACGTCCGCATGCCCGACATGGACGGCTATGAGACCGCGTCGTTCATCCGGGCCCGGGCGCGCTCGCGCCACACCCCCATCATCTTCCTGACGGCGTACGACGTGACGCGCGAGCGGCTCCAGGAGGCCTACGCGGCGGGCGCGGTGGACGTCATCTTCAAACCGATCGTCCCCGAGATCCTGCGCTCGAAAGTGGCGGTCTTCGTCGACCTGACGCGGAAGACCGAGCTGGTGAAGCGGCAGCTCGAGGCGCTGCGGCGCGGGGAGGAGAAGTTCCGCGCGCTGGCGGAGACGGCGAACGACGCCATCGTGTCGGCCGACGAGTCGGGCGCCATCATCTACTTCAACCGCGCGGCGGAGCGCATCTTCGGCTACCCGGCGGCGGACGTCGTGGGACGCCCGCTCACGACCATCATGCCCGAGCGCTTCCACGCCGCCCACGAGGCCGGCTTCCGCCGGCACGTCCGCACCGGCGAGTCGCGGCTCATCGGCCGCACGCTGGAGCTCTACGGGCGCCGGAAGACCGGCGAAGAGTTCCCCATGGAGATCTCGCTGGCGTCGTGGACGGCGGGGGAGCGCTCGTTCTACACCGGGATCCTCCGCGACGTCTCGGAGCGCAAGCGGGCGGAGCAGGACCGCGACCGCATGAACGCGCAGCTGCTGCAGGGGCAGAAGCTGCAGGCCCTCGGCCAGCTCGCCGCGGGCGTGGCCCATGAGATCAACAATCCGACCTGCTACATCCTCTCGAACCTGGGGACCCTCCAGGAGTACTTCCGCGACCTGGAGCGCTACGTCCGCGCGGCCGAGGAGGCCGTCGACCGCCTCGGCACGACCCCGGAGGGCGCGGACGCCCGCGCCAAGCTGAAGAAAACGAAGGCCGACCTGAAGGTGGACCAGCTGCTCGAGGACTACGGGCCGTCGGTCGGCGACTGCCGGCACGGGGCGGAGCGGATTCGCGACATCGTCAAGACGCTGCGGGAGTTCTCGCATCCGGACGACCTGGAGTTCGTGGAAGCGGACCTGAAGACCGTCCTGGAGAGCGCGGTCCGGCTGTGCTGGAACGAGCT
>DASVNH010000274.1:0-3234 GCA_036383955.1 Planctomycetota bacterium
GGCTACGGTCTACGGATTTAACCTGTCACGCGACTCCCCCCGCGCGCATAATCCATATGCCATGCGCCAAACCCTGGACGCCGAGCGCTGCGCGTCGCTGATCGCCCGCATCCGCGCGGGGGAGCAGGACGCGTACGCCGAGATCGTCTCCGCCTACCAGGACCCGCTCCGCGCGGCCCTGGGGGGCTTCTCCCGCTCCGTCGACGAGCTCGAGGAGTGGTGCCACAAGGCGTTCGTCGAGACCTACTTCAAGCTCAAGGACTACGATCCGGCCCGCGGCCCGTTCCTCCCCTGGTTCCTCACCGTCGCCCGGAACCTGGTCCTGGAGGATCTCCGGCGGCGCAAGGCCGAGGAGCGCCGCCTCCACCGCTACGTCGAGCGCTCCGTCCAGGAAGGCGCGCCGTACGACGGCGAGCCCCATGCCCGCGTCGCCCTCGAACGCTGCCTCTCCGAGTTCGAGCGCGGCGACGCCGACATCATCCGCGCCCGCTATCGGGAAGGGTTGAGCTGCGAGGAGATCGCCGACACCCTGGGCAAGACCGCCGTCGCGACCCGCAAGGCCCTCCAGCGCCTCCGGGAACGCCTTCGCGCCTGCGTCCAGCGCCGCCTCGCGGCCTTTCAGGAGCTCTAGAGACATGGCCTCGACCCCCGAGTTCGAAGACCTTCTGGCGCGGCACTTCGACGGCCTCCTCGACGCCGCCGAGCAGGCGAAGCTCGACGTCCTCCTGGCCGCCGATCCCGCCGCCTTCCAGCGCTTCAAGGAGCTCGCCGGGATCGAAGGCCTGCTCCGCGCCCGCGACGCGGACCCCGCGATCCTCCCCGCTCGCGTCCTCGCGTCGCTCCGGGCCGAAAGCCCGCGCCGCCGCTTCACGGCCAGCGTCATGAGCTCCATCCACGCGCGGAAGTCGACGTCCCGCCGCCTCGTCTGGATCGCCGCGGCCGCCGCGATCCTGCTGGCGGTCGTCGCCGCGACCTCGATGCGCCCGCGCCCCCCGGTGACTCCGGTGGAAGCGCGCTCTCCGCTTCCGAAGTTCACGCTGCCGCCGGTCGTCGCGCCGAAGCCCGCGCCTCCCGTCGTCGCGCCTCCGAAGCCGGAGCCGCCGCCGGCGCCGGTGCCCGCTCCGTCGCCCGCGCCGCCGGTCGAACCGCCCGCGCCGACGCCGGCCGTCGAGCCCAAGCCGGAGCCCAAGCCCGCGCCCGCGCCGCCCGCGCCGCCGCCGACGCGCGTCGAGGTCCGGGTCCTGGCGGTCCTGCGGGGCGTGTCGGGCGCCGTGACCGCGCCGGAAGGCCGCCGCCTCGGGGACGGAGCTCCGCTCGGGGCGGGCGACGGGCTGGACGTGGCCGCGAACGCGGCCGCGAGCCTGGAGTTCGACGACGGCACCCGGATCGACCTGGCGGGCGACACGGCGATCCGCGAGCTCGGCGAGCGTGAAGCGCGTCCGAAGCCCCGGGGGCGCCGGTTCGCGATCCTGCGGGGAACCGTGGTCGCGTCGGTGACGAAGCAGCCCCAGGAGCAGCCGGTGACGTTCCTCACGGCGCAGGCCGAGACGCGGGTGCTGGGGACGTCGCTCCGTCTCACGGTCGAGCCGGGGCCGAAGGGCCGCACGGCGCTCGAGGTGATGGAAGGCAAGGTGCGGTTCATCCGGACGCGCGACGGGAAGTCGATCGAGGTCGGCGCGGGCCTGATGGCGACGGCGGGGCCGGAGGGCGAGCTCGCGCCGCGGTCCGCGCTCGCGGAGGAGATCGCGCTGCAGGCGCGGGACGCGCGGCTGACGGGCGCGGAGTGGCGGCTGGTCGCGGACCCGCGGGCCTCCGAGGGCGCCGCGCTCGAGGCGTGGAAGACGCCGCACAAGGTGACCGACCACGTCGAGACCCGGCTGGCCTACGCGACCTTCCAGTTCTGGGCGCGGAACGACCTGGACTACACGCTGTGGACCCGGGCGTACAGCGTGGCGATGGGCGATCCGTGGACGCGCGACTTCCTGGTGGTCCAGCCGCTGGACGCGAAGCTGACGCCGACGAGCCCGTTCTTCGGCGCGGCGGTGACGACGGGCTCCGTCTTCAGCGGCCTGGGCGCGCTGCCGCAGTACGGGTGGACGAGCGGCCACGCGGAGGAAGGGAAGGACTTCGTTCCGCTGCGGGTGCGCTTCCACCGCGCGGGCTTCCAGACGCTGCGGCTCTTCGTCGGCCATCCCGGCATCCGGGTGGACACGGTCTGGCTCTCGGCGACCCAGACCGCGAAGCCGGCTCCGCGCGCGGTTCCGCCCGAGAGATAGAACCCGGACCCGGAACCGGACCCGGACCCGGAACCGGAACCGGAACCGGACCCGGAACCGGACCCGGACCCGGACCCGGAACCGGACCCGGAACCGGAACCGGAACCGGAACCGGAACCGGAACGGCCGGGCCCCGCGCGGGTGGTAGACTTTCAGCACGTCGACCACCACCTCCACCGACGTCCTGGATCGCGTGTTCGAGCTCTACGAGCGGGGCCTGTACGTCCAGGCCTGGAAGCTCGGGGAGTCGCTCGGGCCGCCGTCGACGTGGAAGGGGACCCACGCGCGCGTGCTCGCCGGCCGTCTCGCCGGCAATCTCGGCGCGCGTCGGACGGCCAACGCCCTCCATCTGAGCGCGTGGCGCCGCGATCCCCGCGATCCCGAGGCCCTCTACTACGCCGCCTTCGCGCTCTTCGAGCGCCGCGGGCCGCTCGCCGCGTGGGACGTCCTCCGCCGGGCCGGCGAGCCGGTCGACGCCCCGCCGCGCGCCCGCGCCGATCTCCTCGCTCTCCGCGCCGAGCTCGCCGCCACGCTCCGCGACTTCGACACCGCCGACGCCCTCCTCTCGCGCGCGGAGGACGTCGGCGGCGACCTCCTCTGGACCGCCGTCGTCCGCGCGCGCGTGCTGGAGCTCGAGGACCGCTATCCCGAGGCGCTCGAGGCGGCGCGGCGTGCGCTCGCCCGCCGCCCCGACTATCGCCCCGCGGTGCAGGCGGCCGCGCACCTCCTGCAGCTGCTCGACCGCGACCGGGAGGCGCTCGACCTCCTCCGCGACGCCTGCGCCCGCCTCGAGAGCGGCCCGCTCGCCTCGCAGCTCGCGGCGCTGGAGACGGAGCTGGGGCTGCACGCCGACGCCCGCCGCACGATCGAGCGCGTCGCCGAGCTGTCGCCCCTCGTCGAGAAGGAGCTCGCCCGCTGGCTCGCCGCGCGCCACGCCGACACCGCGTATCTCTGCGGG
>DASVNH010000275.1:0-44381 GCA_036383955.1 Planctomycetota bacterium
CGGGGTGGCGGCGGGGATCGCGCCGGGGATGGACGTCGAACAGACGCGGCAGGCGACGCGGTCGCCGATCCGGAAGGCCTGGCCTTTGTCCAAGTCCGCTTCCCGGAGGAGACGGCTGCATTTGAAGCAGTAGAAAAGAGCTTTTCCCATACAATTTGCCGGACCGCCCCCCATTATAAGGACACCGCCCCGACCGTTCATGAAGGTTCCCGCGTGAGAATCCGGACGAGGATCCTGCTCCTGGCCGCGTTCGCGGCGCTCCTCCTGTCCTTAATCCGCGCGTGCCGCGCGAACGAATCCGGCAAAGCCTGGGCCCGGTTCATGGAATTCGACGGGGCGGCGCTCTCGTCGCTGTCCGACGCCCGCCGAGTCGAGGCCGAGGCCCTCTTCGAGCGCTTCGCGCCGCTCGATCCGAAGGGGCCCGTGACCGACGCCCGGCCGTGGGCGATGCTGCGGCTCGACCCCCAGGGCCGGCGGGAGCGCGTCGTGGCGCTCCGGAGCTTCCGGGGCCCGGCGGACGTCGGGGTGATCCTGCCCGGCGCGCACGCGACGGTGCTGGACGCCGAAGGCACGATCCTGAGCGCGGTGCCGCTCGTCTTCGGCGTCGAGGAGCCGCCGACCGCGGTCGAGAAGCTTCACCGGGCCGACGCGGGCGGCTGGTGCGTCGAAGTGATCGTCCCCGCCGAGGAGGAGAGCCTCCGGATGTCGTACGCGATCCTCGGCGACCGTCCGGCGCTGGTCCGGGTGTCGGGCGAGGACGGCGAGGCGCGGCGGCGGCCGCCGCTCTCGCTGGGCGCGGGCGGGCTGGGGCCGGCGCTTCCGAAGCGCTCGCCGGTCGAATGGACGTATCCGCTGCGGAGCGAAAACCCCGCGGAGGTCCTGGAGGCGCTGAGCTGGCTGGGCGTCCGCTTCGACGAGGACGAGGAGGAGCCCGGGCCCTACGACCACCTCAAGCGGGTCCGCGCCGACTCCGGCCTGCGGTCCTGGCTGGCCAAGCTCTCGACGTCCCCGAACGCGTGGATCGCCGCGAACGCGCGGCTCGCCGCCCTATCCAAGTGACGGGAGCGGGAAGCCGTCGCGGCGCTCGCGGTCGAGCCACTTCGGATCGCCGCCGCCTTCCTTGAAGGCCCAGGCCTTCGGATCCCACTTGAGCGGCTTGCGCTCCCAGTAGGCGATGTTGCCCAGGTGGCAGACGGTCACGCTGCGGGCCCCGATCTCGACGTCGCAGATCGGCTTCGACCGCGACCGCACGCACTCCATCCAGTTGCGCATGTGGCCGGGCGACTTCGGCAGCTTGAAGTCCTTTTCCGTCAGCGGATCCTTGCCGGCGGCCTCGGGATTGACCTTGAGCGAGCCGCGGTCGACTTCCAGCGAGCCGTCGGTGCCGACGACGGTGACGCCCTTCGACTCCCCGTGGACCACCTCGACGCCGTTCTCGTAGATGTACTTCACGCCCTTCCAGGAATTGGGGTCGACGGGCGGAATGATCTCCACGGGGCCGGATTCGTCGGCGCCCAGGAACCACTGGGTGATGTCGAAGTGGTGCGCGCCCCAGTCGGTCATCATGCCGCCCGAGTACTCCTTGTAGGCGCGCCAGTTCGGGAAGTGCGTGTGCACGCCGCGCGGGGACAGGACTTCGTTGTAGCCGCGCTTCGGGGCCGGGCCCAGCCAGCGGTCCCAGTCCAGGCCGGGCTGCATTTCCTGCTCGGGGAGGTCGCAGGGCTTGCTCGACGTCCCCACGCCCACGACGACCCGCTTGATCTTGCCGATGCGCCCCGCCCGGATGAGCTCGAGCGCTTTGCCGAACGGCCCTTCCGAGCGCTGCTGGCTGCCCGTCTGCAGCACGCGGTTGTACTTCCGCGCCGCGTCGAGCATCAGCTTCGCCTCGCGGATCGTCAGCGTCAGCGGCTTCTCGCAGTAGACGTCCTTCCCGGACGCCATCGCCTCCACCGAGATCGCCGTGTGCCAGTGGTCGGGCGTCGCCACCACGAAGCCGTCGATGTCCTTCCGGGCGACGAGCTCCTTGTAGTCGACGACCTCCGCGCAGGCCTTGTAGTCGGTCTTGTTCTGCTTCGCGTAGCCCGCGTCGACCGTCTTGCGGAAGAACTCGCGGCGGTCCTTGTCGACGTCGCACACCGCCACGATCTGGGCGTCGGCGTAGCCCAGCACGCGCTTCAGGTGGCCGTAGTTCATCGTGCCGCAGCCGACGAAGGCCAGCGTGAGCCGGTTGCTCGGCGCGTTCTGGCCGAACACCGAGGCGGGCACGATCATCGGCGCGGCGACGGCCGCGGACGTCTTCAGGAATTGCCGGCGGTTGAAGCGCATGCGAAGCTCCTCATTTGGAAAGGTCGTTTAATATAACGGATCCCGTGTGATTTGTGTCTCACGGCCGCTAAGGAGCCATCATGGACAGACGCACGTTCCTTCAGACGGGCGCGGCCCTCGCCGTCGCTCCTCTCCTGCCGCGGGCGGCGGACTACAAGATCAGCCTGGCCGCCTACTCGATGCGGAAGTACCTCTCCGGCAAGGACGCCACGATGGACCTCTCGGGCTTCCTCGACAAGTGCGCCGCCTGGAAGGTCGATGGCGCCGAGCTCACCGAGTACTACTTCAAGAAGCCCGTGAAGGCGGAGGAGGTCGCCGCCCTCAAGAAAAAGGCCGCCGACCTCGGCCTCGCGATCACCGGCACGCCCGTCGGCAACACCTTCACCCTTCCGCCCGGCGAGGCCCGCGACAAGGAAGTCGCGAAGATGAAGGCGTGGATCGACGTCTCGGGCGACCTCGGCTCGCCGTCGATCCGCATCTTCGCGGGCGGCACGCCGAAGGGCGTCGAGGAGTCGACCGCGCGCGGCTGGGTCCGCGAATGCGTCCAGGCCTGCCTCGAGAAGGCGGCCGAGCGCAAGGTGATCCTCGCCCTCGAGAACCACGGCGGGGTGGTGGCGACGGCCGACGGCATGCTCGAGATCGCGAAGGGCATCGACAGCCCCTGGTTCGGCTTCAACATGGACACCGGGAACTTCCACACCGAGGACCCCTACGCGGAGCTCGAGAAGATCGCCCCGCGCGCGGTCACCTGCCAGGTGAAGGTCGAGATGTCGGCCAAGGGGAAGAAGAAGGAGGCGGCCGACGTCCCCCGCCTCGTCGCGATGATGCGCAAGCACGCCTTCAAGGGCTTCATCACCCTGGAGTACGAGGCCGCCGAGGAGCCCCTGGAAGCGATCCCGAAGTGGCTCGACGTCCTCCGAAAGGCGATCGGGTAAGGAGATCCGGTGATGGTACGGATCAGGAGATGGGATCTCCAGATCCGCCCCATCGCGATCTCCTCATCCGTCCCATCGGCCTATCTCCTCCGGCGTTGAGATCTCCAAATCCGTCCCATCTCGAAATCTCCTTCGGCGTTGGGATCCCCGGATCCGTCCCATCTCGATATCTCCTTCGGCGTTTGGATCTCCGGATCCGTTCCATCGCGATATCTCCTTGTATAATCTCCCCCCGATGAAAGCGGTGGGGGTGTTCCCGGCGTCGCGCGAAGTCCGGCTCGTCGACCATCCGGCGCCCGTCCTCGAGGCGGCCGACGATGTCGAGGCCCGCGTCCTCGAAGTGGGCGCCTGCGGCACCGACCGCGAGATCTGCGCCTTCGAGTTCGGCGAGCCCCCCGTCGGCCGCGACTACCTCGTCCTCGGCCATGAGGGCCTCGCCGAGGTCACCCGGGTGGGGAAGGGCGTCAGCCGCCTCAAGCCCGGCGACCTCGTCGTCCCGATGGTCCGGCTGCCCTGCGAGGTTCCCGCCTGCGCCGCCTGCCGGCGCGAGCGCCAGGACTTCTGCCTCACCGACACGTTTCCCGAGCACGGCATCCGCCGCGCCCACGGGTTCATGACGGAGGCCGTCGTCGAACGCGAGCGCTTCCTCGTGCCGGTCCCGCGCGCCCTGCGCGACGTCGCCGTGCTCGTCGAGCCGCTCACGATCGCCGAGAAGGCGCTCTTCCAGGCGGCCGACGTCCAGAAGCGCCTCCCGTACCCGCCCGGCCGCAAGGCGGTGGTGCTCGGCGCGGGGCCGGTCGGCCTGCTGGGCGCCATGGCCCTGATCACCCGCGGCTACGAGACCTTCGTCTTCGCCCGCAGCCCCGGCGACACCCCGAACGCGCGGCTCGCGACGTCGATCGGCGCCTCCTACGTCAGCGGCGGGACGACCGACTTCGCCGCGCTGGCGAAGCGGCTGGGCGGCATCGACCTCGTGTACGAGGCGGCCGGCGCGGTGAAGCCCGCCTTCGAGCTCCTCGAGCACCTGGGGACGAACGGCCTCTTCGTGATGACGGGCGTGCCCGCCCTGACGCCCGTTTCGACGGACGTCGCGGGGATCATGCGCAACGTGGTGCTGAAGAACCAGGCGGTGATCGGCACCGTCAACGCGGGCCGCGACGCCTTCGAGGCGGCGATCCGCGACCTCGAGGTCTTCCTGAAGCGCTGGCCCGAGGCCCTCCGGGGCCTCATCACGGGCCGCTTCCGGCTCGACGACTTCCGCCGCCTGCTTCTCGAGAAGCCGGCCGGCATCAAATCCATTTTCGTGTGCTAGCCTCTCTAGGAGGGAACCCTCCGGAGATGGACATTGTCACCCACGGGATGATGGGCGTCGTCGTCGCGAGCCCCTGGGCGGTCGACCGCCCCGAGGCCGCCGCGGCCTTCATGCTCGGCTCGGTGCTGCCGGACCTCGACGCCTTCAGCCGCGTCTTCGGCAAGCGCGTCTTCCTCCGGGCGCACCAGACCTGGTCGCACGCGATCCCCGTCATCGCCGCGATCGGCGCGGCCGCGGCCCTCGCCACCGGCCTGCCCTGGGCGGGGCTCGGCCTGGGCCTGGGCATGCTCTTCCACGGCCTTCTCGACGCGACGAACACCTACGGCATCACCCTCTTCGCGCCGTTCACGCGGCGGCGCTTCTGCACCGAATGGGTCTTCTTCATCGACGCCGCGGTCGTCGCGCTCACTGTCGCGGCCCTGGGGTGGGTGATCCGCGGATGGCCCGAGCCCGGATGGAAAGTCCAGGCCGCCTACGGCGCCGCCCTCGCCGTCTACTGGACCTTGAAGGCCCTCTGGCGCCGCCGCGCCGCCCGGCTCGGCCCCCCCGGGGCCCTCGCGCTCCTGCCCAGCGCCCTCATCCCCTGGGAGTACTTCGGCTGCGCGCGGGAGGGCGACGTCCTTCGCACCTGGCGGATCAGCGCGCTGAGCGGCGCCTTGAAGGACGACCGCCGGACGGCGATTCTCGACGGCCTCTGGCTCGACAAGATCCGCGACGTCCCGGAAGTGCGGCTCATGCGGGAGCTGTCGCCCGCGTACCACGTGACGGAGGCCGTCGACGAGCCCTCCGGCACCCGCCTGACCTGCCGGGACCTGCGGACGCGGAACTTCGGCGCGCGCTTCGGCGAGATCCGGCTGCGGGTGAGAACCGAGGGGGCGGTGGAGGACGTCGAGTTCCATGTCTAAACCCGGGTTCCGCTTCTCCGTCGTGGACGGGATCTTCCTCCTGCTTTGCGCGGGGGCGATCGTCCTGCTGCGGGAGCGGATGGGCACGTTCGTCTGGATCATCGCGGCGGCGGCGGGGCACTTCTTCCTGTTCTGCAACGTGTTCCGGGTGCGGCGGAGCTACGAGCTGGCCTGGACGGCCGTTTTCCTGGCGAACGTCGCGGCCTGGACGTTTTCGGGCCGCTTCTCGTGGACCGGGATCCTGGCGGTCCAGCTGCCCGTCACGCTCGCGGCGATCGCGCTCGAGATCCGGAGCCCGCGCTACCACGGAATATTCAGCCGCCCGCCGGAATAGGGCCCCAGGCTGAAATTCAGCATTTATAATACTTCCGACCGGGGGTTGTCCCAACGGAGCGAACGCATGGACGACCCGGTAACTCTTCGACCGCGAGAACTTCATTCCCTCGCCGGCGGGCGCCGAGAACGGCATTCCGGACATCGGGTTCACGCTTTCGCTGGGGCTCCGATGGGCGTTTTGAGGCTATACTGCGGGGGCGACCGGGGCGGCTCCAGAGGGCATGTGGCATGAGCGTCCCCGTCGTCGCGCTTCTCTCCCTCCTTTTCGCCCTTCGTCCCGCGACCGCCCAGGATCCCGCCCAGGAAGTCACCGAGCTCGACCTCGAAGACCTCATGAAAGTCAGCGTCAGCAGCCCGGGCAGGAAGTCGCAGGCGCTCGCCGGGGTGCCGGCCGCCATCTACGTGATCCGCAACGAAGACCTCCGCCGCACCGGCGTGACGAGCGTCGCGGAAGCCCTCCGCCGCGTCCCGGGCTACCAGGTCGGCCGCTCCGACGCCAACTCCTGGACCATCACCGCGCGCGGCTTTTCCTCGGCGAACAAGCTCCTGGTGCTGATCGACGGCCGGAGCGTCTACTCCCCGCTCCACTCCGGCGTCTTCTGGGACGTCCAGAACGTGTTCCTGGAGGACGTCGAGCGCATCGAAGTCATCCGCGGCCCCGGCGGCACGCTCTGGGGCGCGAACGCCGTGAACGGCGTGGTCAACGTGATCACCAAGACCGCGAAGGAGACCCAGGGCGGCGTGGTCTACGGCGGCGGCGGGACGGAGGAGCGCTATTTCGCCGGGGCCCGCTACGGCGCCCAGGCCGGCGAGAACCACTACGTGCGCGCGTCGGTGAACACTTTCACGCGGGACGACTCGGTCCTCGCCGCCGATCCCGACGACGACAACTTCGACGACCTCGTCATGTCGCGCGGGGACCTGCGCTGGGATTGGAAGGCGGGCGACCGCGACCGCGTCTCGCTGATCGCGGGCTACTACGACGGCAAGGCCCAGGAGCGGCTGACGACGCCCCTCCTCGTCGCGCCCTTCAGCTCGTCCTTCCACGACCGGACCCAGCTCCGGGGCGGCCACGTCATCCTGCGCTGGGAGCGCGAGCTGGGCCCCTCTTCGAACCTGACGGCGCAGGTCTACTACGACCGCGCGTACCGCGAGAACGAGCTCTTCGAGGAAGAGGAGAACACGGGCGACCTCGAGATCCAGCACCGCTTCAGCCCCTTCGAGGGGCACGATCTCGTCTGGGGCGTCGGCTACCGCCTCTACGGGAACGATTTCAACGGGAGCTTCTTCGCCCAGACCGATCCCGAGGAGCGCACGGACGACCTCCCCAGCGCGTTCCTCCAGGACGAGATCACCCTCGTCGAGAAGCGCCTCAAGTTCACCGCCGGGGTCAAGGCGGAGCACAACGACTACAGCGGCCTGGAAGTCCAGCCGAGCGTCCGCCTGGCCTGGACCCCCCACGACGACCACATGATCTGGCTGGCCGCCTCCCGCGCGGTGCGGACGCCGTCGATCCTCGACAACGACTTCCGCCTGAACGCGATCACGATTCCCGGCGCCCCCCCCACGGTGCTCGCCGTCTTCGGGCAGCGGGACTTCCGCAGCGAAGAGCTCCTGTCCCTGGAGCTGGGCTATCGCGGCCGTCTCTGGGAGCCCCTGACGCTGGACGTCGCGACCTTCTACAACGTCTACGACGACCTCCGCAGCCTGGAGACGGGCGCGACGTTTTCGGAGCCCGGCAACGACGTCTCGCCGTTCAACATTCAGAACGAGGCGACGGCCCGGACCTACGGGGCGGAGGTGTCGATCAACGTGCAGGCGGCGTCCTGGTGGCTGCTCCAGGCGAGCTACGCCTATCTCTACATGAACATCGAGCTTTCGAGCGACAGCAACGACACGACCAGCGAGGCGGAGGAGAAACGGAGCCCGCGGAACCAGGTCTGGATCCGCTCGGCGATGGACCTGCCCGGCGACTTGACGCTGGACGCGATGGTCCGCTACGTGAGCCGGCTGACGGCGGTGCCCGCCGACGCTTACGTGGAAGCCGACGTCCGCCTGGCCTGGCACGTGCCGAACACGGGCATCGAGCTCGCTCTCGTGGGCCAGAACCTGGTCCACGCGCATCACGAGGAGGCTTCCTCCGACCGGACCGGAAGCGAGCTGGAGCGGAGCGCGTACGTGAGCCTGACATGGCGATACTAGGCGCGCGTCCCGTCCGGGGCGCGGCCGCCGCGCTCCTCCTCGGCCTGCTCGGCGCGGGGCAGGAGGTCGAGCTCTCCGAATACGTCGTCAAAGCCGGCTTCCTCTTCAATTTCGCGAAGTACGTGGAATGGCCGGCGGACGTGTTCGACGGCCCGAAGGCGCCGATCCGGATCGGGATCGCGGGCGACGACCCGTTCGGGCCGACGATCGAGAAGACGCTGAAGGACAAGTCGGTCAACGGGCGGTCCTTCACGATCGAGCGCTTCAAGAATCCGGAGGACGTCAAGCGCTGCCACATCCTCTTCGTCTCGCGGGCGGTGAAGGAGCGGGTGGCGGCGATGCTGGACCGGGCGCGGGAGCCCGGCGTGCTGACGGTGGGCGAGGAGAAGGGCTTCGCGCAGGCGGGCGGGGTGGTGGCGATCCTGATCGAAGACGGCAAGCCGAAGCTGGAGGTCAACCTCGACGCCGCCCAGGAGCGCAAGGTCACGATCAACGCGAAGCTGCTGAAGCTGGCCGTGCTGGTGAGGACGGAGAAGTAGGCGATGGCCCCGACGCCCTTGCGGGACATGCCGCTGCCGAAGAAGCTCCGCCTGATCGTGCTCGTCGTCAGCTCCGTCGCCCTGCTGGGGGCCTTCGCGATCTTCCTGATCTACCAGTGGGTGACCTCCTGGAACGACCGGCTCGTCCAGCTCAAGGTGATGGCCGCGATCGTGGCCGAGCAGAGCACGGCGGCGCTCGAATTCGACCAGAAGGACCAGGCGCGGACCCTCCTCGCCTCCCTCCGGTCCGAGCCGGAGATCGTGGCCGCCGCCCTCTACGACAAGAAGGACCGGCTCTTCGCGCCGTATGCGACGCCCGGGGGCCCGGCCGTGCCCGACCAGGCCCGGCCCGAGGGCCACGCCTACGAGGGCGGGGACCTGATCATCCAGCAGGCCGTCACGTCGGCCGGCGAGCGGGTCGGCACGCTCTATCTGCGCTCCGACCTCCGCTTCCTCTGGGCGCGGCTCTGGGTGAACCTGGGCGCCGCCGCGCTCGTGCTCGGGGCCGCCGGCCTCGCCGTCCTGGCCCTGTCCGCGCGCCTGGGCCGCTGGATCACCGTGCCCGTCCTGCGCCTGGCGGAAGTCGTGCGGAGCGTCTCCGCCAAGAAGGACTACTCGATCCGGGCCGAGCCCCACGGCCGGGACGAGCTCGGCCTGCTCATCGAGGGCTTCAACGACATGCTCTCCCAGGTCCAGGCGCGGGACGAGGCTCTCGCCCGGGCGCGCGGCGAGCTGGAGATCCGCGTCGAGGAGCGCACCCGGGAGCTGACGGAAGAAGTCGCCGAACGCCGCCAGGCCGAGGAGAAGCTGAAGGAGAAGGACGCCCGGCTCAGCGAGGCGCAGCAGATCGCCCGCCTGGGCAGCTGGGACTGGGATCCCGAGACCGGGCGCGTCACCTGGTCGGACGAGATGTACCGGATCCACGGGCTGCTGCCGGCCGGCTTCGCGGGCACGCTCGAGGCCTACCTGAAGCTCGTGCACCCCGACGACCGCGGCCCGTTCAAGGAGAAGCTCGAGGACGCGGTGAAGCGGCGCGGGCCGTTCGCCGCCGACCACCAGATCATCCGCCCCGACGGCGAGGTGCGCGCCCTCCTGGCGCACGGGAAGGTGGTCCTCGACGACGCGGGCCGCCCCGTCCGCTTCGTCGGGGTCACGCAGGACATCACCGACCGCCGGCGCGCGGAGGAGGCCGTGCGCGAGCTCAACCGCAAGCTTCAGGACGGCATGGACGAGCTCGCCGCCGCCAACAAGGAGCTGGAGGGCTTCTCCTACTCCGTCTCGCACGACCTGCGGGCGCCGCTGCGCGCCATCGACGGCTTCTCGCGCATGCTGATCGAGGACTGCGCGGGCCGCCTGGACGAAAAGGGCAGCCGCTACGTCAACGTGATCCGGACCAACACCCAGCGGATGGGACAGCTGATCGACGACCTCCTGGCCTTCTCCCGGATGGGCCGCAAGCAGGTGGTGCCGTCGCCGATCGACATGGAGGCGCTGGCGAAGTCGGCCTACGCGGAGGTCGTGGCGATCTACCCGGGGCGGAAGCTCGACTTCCGCCTGGGCGCGCTCCCGCCGTGCCACGGCGACGTGTCGATGATGCGCCAGGTCTTCGCGAACCTGCTCGCCAACGCCGTGAAGTACTCCCGGGACCGCGATCCGGCCGTGATCGAGGTCCAGGGCCAGGAGAACGGCGCCGAGATGATCTATTCGGTCCGCGACAACGGCGTCGGCTTCGAAATGGAGTACGCCAACAAGCTCTTCGGGGTGTTCCAGCGCCTGCATTCGGCGAAGGAGTTCGAGGGCACCGGCGTCGGCCTGGCGCTGGTCCAGCGGATCATCCAGCGCCACGGCGGCCGGATCTGGGGCGAAGGGAAAGTCGATCACGGCGCCGTCTTCACGTTCACGCTGCCCAAAAAGGAGGCCGATCATGCGCAACCAGGGCGGAATGGAGATTCTCCTGGTGGAGGACAATCCGGCTGACGCCGAGATGGCCCTCCGGGCCTTCGAAAGAAGCCACGTCGCCAACCAGGTCTTTCACGTCGAGGACGGGGCGGAGGCGCTCGACTTCCTGTTCGCGGCCGGCAAGCACGCCGCGCGGAAGGCGTCGCCGCAGCCGCGCCTCGTCCTCCTGGACCTGAAGCTGCCGAAGATCGACGGCCTCGAGGTGCTGAAGCGGATCAAGTCGGACGAGCGCACCCGGATGACGCCGGTGGTGGTGATGACCTCCTCGCGGGAGGAGCGGGACATCGTCGAGAGCTACAAGCTCGGCGTGAACAGCTACATCGTCAAGCCCGTCGACTTCGAGAAGTTCGTGCAGGCCGTCGAGAACCTCGGCCTCTACTGGCTGCTGCTCAACGAGCCGCCGCCGAAGCCGCCGGGCTCTTGAGGGTTGGGGGGGCGGGATCCTAGGCTGGAGGGATGAGCGTCATCCCCCGGCTCGCCCCGTATTCCGACCGCGCCTACGCCCTGCTCCGGATCGTGGCGGGCTTCATGTTCTCGCTTCACGGCTGGCAGAAGATCCTGGGCGCGCTGGGCGGGCAGCGCCCGCCGTTCGGGTCGCAGATGTGGCTGGGCGGCCTGATCGAGCTCGTCGGCGGCACCCTGATCCTGCTGGGTCTCTTCACCCGCGGGGCCGCGTTCGTCGCGAGCGGCACGATGGCCGTCGCCTACATCCAGTTCCACTGGCATTTCGCCTTCGACGCCGGCTTCTTCCCGGTCGTCAACAAGGGCGAGCTCGCGCTGCTCTACTGCTTCCTGTTCTTCTACATGGTCTTCCGCGGGGCGGGGCCGTGGAGCCTCGACGCCCGCCGCGTCCAGAAGGCCTAGCGTTCGGATCCTGCCCGGCTGAAACCGAACGGTTCGCGTTCGGATTGTGCCGGGCAACAACCGAACGGTTCGCGTTCGGATTGTGCCGGGCAGGAACCGAACGGCTTACTTCGCGTCGACCGGCTTGACCACGTCCGGGATCGTCGCGCGCACCTCGCGGCGGTGCTCGAAGGGGTCGGCGACGCCCGTCGCCGGCGGCGCGAGGCCCGGCGTGACGGCGGGCGGGGGCAGGGGGCCCGGCCCGGCGGCCCGCGACAGCACGGTCACCTGGCGTTCCGGGTCCAGCGCCGCGGCGGCCGGGGCGGGCGGCGGTCCGGCGGCGGCGCGGAGGATCAGCGTGACGGCCGTGCCTTCCGGCGGCAGGGCGCCCTTCATCGTGTCCATCTTGATCAGGCCCTCTTCCTTCATGGTGAGGGCGCTCTGCATCACCGTCTCGTCGGTGACCGGGTAGAGCGAGATCAGCGTGCCCGAGACGTCCGCGCCGAACTTGCCGTCCTTCTGCGCCGAACCCGTGAAGTGCCAGAGGAGCGGGGGCAGCGGCTTCCCGGTCTTCTTTTCGGAGAGCAGCGTCTCCACCCGGACCTGCCGCTTGTCGGGCATCTCGAGCAGGACCTCGAGGCCCGCGCCCGTGACCTGGCCCTCGCCGCGCACCGGCTTGCCGGGCTTCAGGCCGATCGACTCGAGGGCCTTGTGCACCTCGCTCGGCGCCGCCTCGAACGTCACCACCGTCTCGTGCGCCTTCTGCCCCTTCGGCGCCGGATGCGTGGCGATCACTTCGATGGGATAGATCTCGGGCAGGTTCGGCAGCTTGCGCGGCGCGATCTTGCACGCGACCCGCACTTCCTTCTTCGCCGCGTCCGCCGTCACGCCCTGAACCGCCAGAAGCGCCGCGATCATCGGAAGCATCATGTCACTTTCCCTCGCCCACGCACACGACGGCCGTCGCGCCGCCCGTGTGCGGGCCTTCCAGGTTCGACGTCGCCACGTACACCCGGCCGCCGTGCACCGCCGGCGAGCCGTAGATCAGCCCGGGCGCCTTCAGCTCCGCGCCCAGGTCCAGCGACCAGCGCGCCTTCCCGTCCGCCAGGCCCAGCGCGCGCAGTCCGCCTTCCAGGTCCGCGACGTACACCGCGTCCCCCGCCACCGCCGGGCCCGCGAAGTACGGGTGGGCGGCCTTCGACGTCCATTTCGGCGCCCCCGACTTCAGGTCCAGCGCGCGCACCTCGCCGCTGACGTCGCAGACGATCGCGACGTCCCCCGCTGCCGCGACCGTGGCGAGCACCGCGGGCGTCTCGCGCCGCCAGGCCACGCTGCCGTCGAGCTTCAGGGCGAGCACCTCGCCTTTGGACGTCGGGATCTCCTTCGGGTCGTAGCGCATGCTGCTGCAGGGCACGAGAAGGAGGTCGCCCGCCTTCGTCGCGCCGCCCCAGCCGTTGAACTTCAGCGGAGTCTTCCAGAGCTCCGCCCCGTCCGCCGCGTTGAGGCAGATCAGCGCGCGCTCGCCCATCTTCTCCTTCTCGAGAAAGGCCGAGGCGACGTAGACCTTGCCGTCCGCGACGAGCAGCGGGGCGTCGACGTGCCACGCGCCCTTGCCCTTTTCCCAGAGGACTTTCGGCGACGGCCGGGGCAAGGCCGCCTCGTTCGGCGGGATGGCGAAGTCGGGGTCCTTCTTCTTGTCGATCTCGTACGCGTCGGACATCGCCTTCCACTTGGCGTCCACCGCCGCCGCGCCCTCGGCCAGCGTCATGTCCTTGCCGTCGAGCGAGACCTTGTTCAGGTCCACGCAGACCACGCCGCCGCTGCCCGCGCCGAAGTAGACCCGGCCGTCCGCCGCCGTCGGCGACGCCTCGATGTGGACCAGCTCGCCGGGGACGTCGAGCCTCCACAGCGACCGCCCGTCCGCCGCGCGCATCGCGTGCAGCGAGCTGCCGTCGGTCTGGTGCATGCCCTCGCCGAAATAGAGGGTGCCGCCCGCGACGGCCGGCGTGCCGACGGTGGGAAGGCGGATGACCGGCGCGCTCTTGTTCCAGGCCGGCTTGCCGCTCGCGGCCTCGAAGACGCGCAGCGAGCCCGTGTTGAACGCGCCCAGCGCCACGACCGCCAGGCGGTCGCCGGACAACGCGGGAGGCGCCAGGAAGTGCTCCTTCGAGGCGTAGGACCAGAGGATCTTCGGCGCCGCCGGCCCCGCCTTGCCGTCGACGCAGCCCTTCCGCTCCGGCCCGCCCCGATGCGCCGCCCAGTCTTGAGCGGAAGCGCCGAGCGCGGTGACGCAAAGAATCAGCAGGGCGCGAGCCATCATCGATTCGGGTCCCCGAGGAGGATGAAGGGCTCCTGGCCCTCGTTGTTGAACACGATGTCCCAGACGCCGTCCTTGTTGACGTCCGCCGCCGCCGCGAGGCGCGAGTTCAGGACCCGGCCGTTCAGGCCGATCTCCTTCGACGCGTCGCTGTACTTGCCTCCCGCGTTGCGGTAATAGCGGTTCGGCTCGCCCAGGCAGCCGATGATCAGGTCCGCCGCGCCCTTCTTGCCGAGGTCGACGAAGGCCGCGGAAGTCGCGCGCCCCTCGAAGCCGGGCAGGCCGCCCGCGTCGGCGAAGCCGCCCTTGCCGTCGTTGCGGAAGATCTTGACGCCCTTGGCCTGGGGCACGACGAGGTCGAGGTCCTTGTCGCCGTCGACGTCCCCCGTCGCCGGGACGACGCCGCCCAGGCGGACGCCGGTGAGGGGGCGGGATTCCAGGAAGCCTCCCGGCGTGTTCAGGAGCAGCACGCCTTCGGCCGCCGCGTAGAACGCGTCCTGGCGGCCGTCGCCGTTCAGGTCCGCGACCAGGAGGTGGTCGCCTCTGACGTTCCCCGCGCGGCCGTCGGGGCCGAGGCTGGCCTTGGCGGTCCAGTCCTCGAAGGGCGGGCCGGAAGCGACCTCCGGGGCCTTGGGCGCGAAGTAGAAGCCGGAGGGGCCGCCGCCGTTGCAGATCTTGACGAGCAGCTGGTTCTTGCCCTGCTTGAGGGGGAGCTTGACCATGGCCTGGTCCGGCGCCGCGCCGCGGCCGACGTTCTCGGCGTGGACCTGCTTGCCGTTGATCCAGACCGTCAGGCTGTCGTCGCTGCCGAAGGACGCCGTGACCTCCGCGGCGGTCGGGGCGTCGATCTCCCGGAAGATGTAGTTCGCGACGTTCTCGTGCAGCGGCTGGGGGTTGTGGGCCAGGAAGTCGTGGACGGCGCCGTCGGCGAAGTCCTTCTTCACCCAGGCCACGTCGACTCCGCCGCGCGCCTTGTACTTGGCGTCGAGCTTGATCTCCTTCTCCGGGGGGTAGGCGGTGCTGAAGTTGTCGCCTTCGTTGAAGCCGCCGATGAAGTACCAGGGGCCGTAGGCGGGAGGCTTCGGGACGGCCGCCGCCGCGGACGCGGGATTCCGGAAGAGCCGCAGGCCGTTGAAGCCGTTCGCGACCAGGATGTCGGGCTTGCCGTCCGCGTCGTAGTCGATCCACGCCGCCGCCGTCACGTTGTTGTAGGCGTCCTTGGGAAGCATGGCGCTGTCGTCCTTG
Organism: Planctomycetota bacterium; assembly: GCA_036383955.1. Taxonomy (GTDB): domain Bacteria; phylum Planctomycetota; class MHYJ01; order MHYJ01; family JACPRB01; genus JACQFK01. The sequence continues at coordinate 14,919 of DASVNH010000275.1, forward strand.
AACGACGTCCCCATGTTCGTCAGGAGCTTCGCGCCGTCGGGGCAGGCGAGGAGGAGGTCCGCCTTGCCGTCGCCGTTGTAGTCGGCGAACGCGGCGCCGCGCGCGCCGCCGGTGACGGGCAGCGACATCTCGTTGAGCGCGCCGCCGTCGGGCTGGACCAGGACGACCTTCTTTTCGCCGAAGAGGCAGAGGTCGGTGTCGCCGTCGCCGTCGACATCCGCCGCGACGACGCCGCGGGCGTCGGGATCCACCCGGCTGAGCGCGGCCATGTGGGTGAAGCCGGGCATGAAGGTGATGCGGCGGAAGTCCTCGCTGCCCCAGCCGATGAAGTCGCGGGACGCGTTGTAGTCGTTGAGCTTGAGGCTGGCGCGCAGGCGCTGGACCTTCGCGGTGCGCAGCTGGATGGCGTTCTTGTCGCCGTCCATCATGGCGGGGACGATGACTTCCTTGCCGGCCATGATCTCCTCGATGGCCATCACGAGCTTCTCGGGCCGGCCGGCGAAACTCCGGAGCAGGAAGGGCTCGGCGTGGCTCATGCCCCAGTCCTTGCCGCCGCCGTAGGCCTGGTACCAGTACATGTCGATGCAGGTCTCGCTGGCGTTGCCGTTGTACATGAAGACCGCGATCTTGGACGGCTCCGCCCAGGCCATCGTGTTCTGCCACTCGCGCGGGTGGAAGCCCGCCTTGCCGATGTTGTGCAGGAGGGCCTCGCTCGGATGCGTGCCCTTCACGTCCCGGATCTTCTTGTAGAGGATCCGGTTGTTCTCCTTGTCCACCTTCTCGACCTGGAGGATCACGATGTTGGTGGCCTCGGCGACGAGGCGGCCGAGCGAGTAGGGGACTTCAATGTAGGCCGTCACGGGCGGCGCGCACAGCGCCAGGAGCGCGAGGACCGGGAGAAGCTTTTTCACGGCTTGGCCTCCTTGAGCAGACGCTTGGCCGACTCGGCCCACTCGCCGGTCGGGGCGTCCTTCAGCAGGGCTTCCAGGATCGGCACGGCCTGGGCGGACTGATTAGCCGCCTTCAGCGCCGCGGCGTGGTGGTAGCGGATCAGGGGAACCCACGCGGCCCGCGCCGGATCCTTCAGGAGCGCGGCCTCGTACTTCTGGCGGCACTCGGCGAGGATCGCGGCGGCCTGCTGCGGGTTGCCCGCCGTCCGGATCAGTTGCGCCTCGCGCAGCAGGGCGAGCGGCGCGATCGGCGCGTCGGCGAACGGAGCCGCGTGGAAGCGCGCCAGCTTCGACAGCCCCGTGTTCGGGTCGCCCGCCAGCGCGTAGCAGTTGGCGCGCTCGTACTCGGCGACGGCCCGCAGCGGGTGGTTCGCGAACTGCGCCCGGAAGGCCTCGTAAAGCTCGCGCGCCGCCGTGGCGGCGGCCGTCTTCTCGGCGGGGTCCGCCATCACCGTCGCGACCTGCTGCAGCGCGCGCGCCAGCTTCAGCATCACGTCGGGCGTCCGCTCGCCCGCCGAAGGCAGCGCCTTCTGGAACTGCGCCGCCGCCTCCTGCAGGTCCTTGAGCAGGGCGGCCGCCTGGAGGGCGTCGGTCGCGTGTTCCGCGGGCGGCGCCGAGCGCATCACGCACTCGGCCAGGAGCAGCGCGACGTCCCCGACCGCGCCGGTCCGCTCGTTCTCGGGAATCTGGCGAAGCTGGGCGAGCGCTTCCTTGATCTTGTCCAGCCGGTAGAGCGCCAGCGCCGTGCGGTAGCGCGCCACGTTCCCCTGAGGAGAGCTCAGCACCCGCTCGTAGCGCTGGATCACCGCCTCGAAGGCCGCCGGCGAGGGAGCCGCCTGCGCCTCCAGGAACGCGCCGTCCGCCAGCCGCAGCAGCACGCCGCTCAGCAGCGGGCTCGCCGGGTACTCCTTCTCGAAGCGCTGGGCGACGGCCTCCGCCTCCTTCAGCTGCTTCGCGGAGGCGTGCGCGCCGGAGAGCCGCGCCAGGCTGGCCTCGCCGGGCGGGAGCTTCTTGTAGACGTCGACGGCCTCCGCCGGCTTGCCCGCGCGCTCGAGGGCGTCGCCCAGGGCGAGCTGGAGCTCGGGGACGTCGGGGCCGTTCACGACTTCCGGGGCTTCGAGGGCCTTCTTCAGGTGCTCGACGGCCTCGGCCGGGTTCGCCGCGGCGCGCGCGGACCACCAGCGGGCGGCGCGGGCGAGCTTGGGGTGGGCGAGGAGGGGCTGGAGGGTCTTGACGGCCTCGGCCGGCTGGTCGGCGCGGACCTGGCAGAGCCCGGCGCGGAGCCGGGCCTCGTCGAGGAGGGCCGGCCGCTTCTCTTTCTGCAGGACCAGGACGAAGCGGGCGAGGGCGTCGCTGAACGCCTTCTGTTCGTAGAGGAGAACGGCCGAGTGGAAGAGGGCGTCGCCCACGAAGTCGGGGACGGGATTCTTCGCGGCGGGCGGCATCTTTTCGAAGGCGGCGGGGACGGCGTCGTAGTTCATGGCCGCCTCGGTGGCCTCGCCGGCTCTGTGGTGGACGCGGCCGAGGAGATAGCGGGCATGGGCGGCGTACAGCGGGTTCTCGAAGGGGGCGAGGCGGCTGAGCGCGCGGCCCGCGAGGAGGTCGTTGTTCTCGCCGAAGGCGGCCAGCCCCAGATAGTAGTGGAAGCGATCCTTGGAGGGGCCCGCGGCGGTCTTCAGGAGCGGCTGGAGGACGGCGAGGGCGTCCTTGGCCTTGCCCGCGGCGAGGTGGGCCGCGGCCTGGTCGCAGGGGGCCTTGAGGGCGTCGTCCTGAGCCAGGACCGTCGCGCAGAGGGTCAGTATCGTCAGCATCGTTCTCCCTTCCCGTGTCTCTATCGCGCGAGACGCCCGGGACGTTTCGTCTTTACAACCTTAACCCGCTTTTAATGAGTGCTCGGGTCGCGTCGCTCGTTACGGGCCGGGCGAGAACGGCGGCCAGGGCTCGCCCTCCTTGGGCGGGAGCGGGAGGGCGTCGAGCGCGTCCTTCGTCCAGGGCTTGAGGTCGCCGGCCGCCGGGGCCTTGGCGCGCCCCGCGTTGACTTTGGCGACCAGCTCCGCGAGCTCGTCCGGCGTGCCCGTGAAGACCTTGCTCATCCCCAGCTCGATCTTGGAGAAGCGCCAGACCTCCGCGCCTCCCTGCGCCATGAAGAAGAAGCGGTTCAAGTAAACGATCCCCGCCGCCGCCGTCTCCGCGTTGTCCGCTTTCTTGTAGAAGATGGACACCGGCGTTCCGGCCACCGCGTGCCGCAGCGCCGCGGCGGGCTGCCAGCCGTCGCCCGTGCTCAGGTCGACGCGGATCTTCTCGTAGGCCGACTTGCCCTTGACCGCCTTCCCGACGCGCAGGATCACCACTTTCTTTTCGAGGCTCACGGCGTCGACCGCGCCCTTGATGACGACGTCCGACTCCTTGAGCAGCACGGCCAGGCTGGCGGGCGCTTCGACGTAGGCGGGCGCGGGAAGGGCCGACCACAGCAGCGCGGCGACGCAAAGGAATCGTTTAGTCATGGACTGTAGCTTACCCCCCAAGTGGGTTCCGTGAGGGCTCGCGGTGTTACCTGGGAGAATCGCGAATCAAGAATCACGGGGGCGGGGAGGGTCAGCGGGAGAGCAGGGCGAGGCCGAGCGGGGCGAGGGTGACGAGAACTCCGATGAGCAGGTATCTCCGGATGTGTTTGGGGTCTGTCGGCCACTGGATCATGGCCTTTGGATCCACGGTCGTCTTGCGCAGCACAAAAAGCCGGACGAGGGCGGCGATCTGGAACAGGACGTTGCCGGGCCCGAAAATCACGTAGATCACGAAGAGGATCAGTCCCGTTGCTCCGCTGGGCAGCGGGACTTGAGCTTGATGGGCCAAGTTCGGCGATGGCAGGAAGGTGGGGACGTTCATGAGGCTGCCTTAGCCCGGGTTCTCTTTGCTTCCCCTGGAGGGGGGATGCTCCCGTGATTCTTGATTCGTGATTCTTGATTCTACGTCAGGGAGAGCGGGCCGCCCGCGCTCAGCTCGGGGTTGCCGAACTTGTCGATCTTGTGGCCGAAGGCGTGGGCGAGCGAGACCAGGAAGCGGTTGTGGGGGACGCCGCCCTTGGGCTGCTTGACGGAGCGGCCCATGTTCCAGCCCGCGCCGTTGCCGACGCAGACGAAGGGGATGTTGTTGCGCGTGTGCGAGTTGCCCTGGCCGAGCTCGTTCGTCCAGACGATCAAGGTGTTGTCCAGGAGGCTGCCCTGGCCGTCGGCCTCCTTCGTCGCCTGCAGGCGCTCGCAGAGATAGGCCAGCTCGCCGCAGTACCACTTGTTGATCGCGGTCAGCGACTTCTGGGCGGCCTCGTCCTTGTCGGGCTTGTGCGAGAGCTCGTGCTGGCCTTCGTTGACCCCGATCCAGCGGAACTTCGCCCCGCCCACCGAATTGGTGTACTGGAGCGTGGCGACCCGCGCGAAGTCCTGCGTGAAGCTGTTCACCAGCAGGTCGATCTGCTGCCGGCTCAGCTTGGGGATGTTGTCGTTGTCGTTCTTCACCGCCTCGGGGGCGGGCGGCGGCGGAGCGACCTTGCCTTTCGGCGCCGCCGTCAGCTCCTTCTCCATCTCGCGGACAAACGTCTCGTGCTCCTCCAGGAGCTTCTTGTCCGCCGCGGAGGCCGTCGAACGGATCTTCTTCAGGTCCTCGCGGACGTCGTCGAGCACGCTCGCGATCGTCTGCTTGTCCTTCTCCGCCCCGTAGAGCTTCTTGAACATCTGGCCGGGGTCGCTGATCGGCGCGATCGGCCGGTTCCCGCCCGCGTAGACCATCCGCGTCCAGGTGTCCGCCCGGTCGGGGACCTGCACGCCGAACTCGAGCGAGCCGAAGCGCGTCCGCGACTCCGGCTTCGCCTGCAGCTGGTTCCGGATCTCCTGGTCGATCGAGATCCCCTTCGCCCAGCCGGCCGGCGTGTCCGAGCCGCCCTGGATGTTGCCGGGGAAGAGCTCGATGCCGGTCAGCAGACATCCGATGCCGCGCATGTGGCCGTCGCCGTCGCCCTTCAGCTTGTTGTTGAGGCCGTGCAGGATCAGCGTCTTCTTCTGGAAGGGCTCCAGCGGCGTGAGGCTCTCCTTCAGCTTGAAGTCGGCGCCTTCCTCGTCGGGCCAGAAGTTCCAGGGCACCACGCCGTTCGGGCTGAACATGACGATGAGCCGCTGCTTCTTCGCGCCGACGCCCGTCGCGCCCAGGCTGGGCAGGCTCATGAAGGGCAGCGCGGCCGCGCTCAGGCCCAGGTTCCGCAGGAAGGCGCGACGGTCGATCATGGAGTTTTCCTCTCAGGAGACTTTACGCCCGAGAATCGCGCGGCGGCGGCCGCTTCTTGAATCAGCAGCTTGCGGATGTCGAATTCGTCCTTGATGAGCTGTTCGCGGAGGACGTCGGGCCGGTCCAGCCCGTGCGCCAGGATCGGCTGCTTCACGAGGAAATGGAAGAGGTGCTCGATGAAGGCCTCGTGGGTCTCCTCGCTCTTCGCCAGGAACTCGGCGAGCTCGCGCGGGCCGTTGAACTTGACGTCCTCCCCGCCCAGCGTCCAGTAGGAGCCCTGGGCGTTGATGGGCTTGTTCTTCTCGACCTCCCGGAAGCGGCCCACGGCGTCGAAGTTCTCCAGCGCGAAGCCCAGCGGGTTGATCATCGCGTGGCAGGACTGGCAGTCCGCGCCCTTGGTCTGCAGGAGGATGCGCTCGCGCGTCGAGAGCGAGGGATGCAGCTCGGGGGGGATCGGCGTGACGGCGTCGGGGGGCGCGCGGAGCCGACGTCCCAGGAGCGCGCGGGCGAGGAAGACGCCGCGGTGGATCGGGGACGAGACGGAGGTGTAGGAGAAGCCGGCCATGAGCAGCGGGTGCGTGAGCAGGCCCGCGTGCTTCTTGGGGTCCATCTTGACCTTCTGGAAGGGCGCGTCGGCGGGGAGGTCGACCCCGTAGAACTTCGCCAGGCGGCCGTTCATGTAGACCTCGTCGTCGAGGAGCAGCTGGCGGAAGTCGGTGGTCTCCTCGAGGAAGAGGTCGAGCGACGTCCTCAGGTCCGAGACGACCTGGGCGTCGAAGCCCGGGAAGGCCTTGGCGTCCTTGGCGAGGTCGTGGAGGCGGTCGAGCTGCAGCCAGCGGTGGTAGAACGCGAGCAGCTTGGCCTTGGCGCGGGGGTCGGCGAGCATGCGCTCGGCCTGCTTGGCGGGGTCGAGCGTGCCGGCCTTGGCGGCGTCGAAGAGGGCGGAGTCGGGCAGCGAGTCCCAGAGCGCGAAGGAGAGGCGGGCGGCGGCGTCGAAGGCGTCGCCGGTCTCTCCGGTCATGTAGAGGAAGCGGGGGGACTTGAGGGCGAGGATGAGCACGGACTTGAGGGCCGCCTCGGGGTCCTTGCTCTCGGCGAAGAAGCGGTCGACGAAGAACTGCTGCTGCTCGGGCGTGAGGGGACGTCGGAAGGCCCGCTCGACGAGTTTCTTCGCGCGGTTCTGGGCGTCGTTCTTCGCGAGCTTGGGGGCCTGGGCCGTCGCCACTTCGAAGGCGGCGTCGGTCGTCGCCTCGTCCCAGGCCTTGGAGATCGAGGTGCCGCGTTCGTAGCCCATGCTGCGGTCGTCGGGCGGGAAGGGGGTGCGGACGACGCAGGTTTCGGGGACCTTGCCGGGGCGGAGGAGGCGCTCGGGGACGAGCTCCTCGGCGCGGTGGGGGGGCTTCCACTTGAGGGCGGCGGCGACGACTTTTTCCTTCTTCTCCTTGAAGATCTCGACGCGGAGGGGGTAGACGCGGCCGCCGAGGAGGGGGAGGGTTTCCTTCAGCACGACGCTGTCGCCGGAGCGGACCCAGCCGTCGACGAGGGGCTTCGCGTCGTCGTTGACCCAGAGGCGGGCGCCGTTGCGGGTCTCGAGGAGGATCTCGTAGTCGCCGGTCTCGGGGACGAAGAGGCCGCCGCTCCAGCGGACGCTGTACTCCTCGAGATTGACGCCCTCCGCCGGCGGCTTGTCGCCCGGGTTGAAGTCGAGGGTGGGGGCGGTCCGGTCGACGACCCGCTTGTCGTTGTTGAAGCGACGTCCTCCGTTGAAGATCTCGAGACGGAGGCCGCGCTTGTCGTCGGGGGCGGGGGGCGTCGAGAACATGCCCAGGAGGTCGGCGACGGCCGTCTTGTACTGGCCCACGGTGAGGCGGGAGAGCTCGACGCGGGGCGGGTCGCGGCGGGCCTGGGCGGCCTTGGAGTAGAAGGCGTCGAACATGAACTTCGCGACCAGAGCGGACTGCTTGGCGTCGAGGAGCTCGGGTTTTCCGTCCGGCATCTTCTTGTCGATGTAGACGGCGAGCTTGTCGAGGGTGCGGTCGCCGACGAGGGGCTCGGGATAGTCCTTGCCGCCCTCGCCCTTGGCGCCGTGGCAGGAGGCGCAGTGCTTCTTATAAATGACCTCGCCCGGGTCCTGCGCGGCCAGCGCCAGCAGCAAAAGGATCATGTTGCTATTATGAACACCCTTCTTGCGGACGAAGTGTTAACGTTCCAATCTGATTCGGACATTAACACTCGCACAGGTACGACCTTTCCAAAGCGCGGATATTTCCCCTCGTGAGTGTTAACGTTGGAATCAGATTGGAACGTTAACACTTCATGCGAAAGCTGAGCTACTTCGTCGCGTGCAGTCTGGATGGATATATCGCGACGACCGACAGACGTGTCGACTGGCTGGCCCATGAGGGCGATTACGGCTATTCCGAGTTCCTCGAGGGCGTGGACGTCATCCTGATCGGCCGGACCACCTACGATCTGGCCTTCCTCCTGAGCGGCAAGTGGCTCATGCCGGGGAAGAAGGCCTGGGTCTTCTCGACGACCCGAACGGACTCCCCGTTCAAGGAAGTCTCTTTCGCCCAAGGAGATGCGCTCGCCTTCGTGAAAAAGCTCAAGGCGAAGAAGGGCAAGAAGAAGATCTGGCTGGTGGGGGGCTCCAACCTCGCCGGCCAAGTCATGGAGGAGGTCGACGAGCTGGTCGTCACGATCCACCCGGTCACGCTGGGCGAGGGGGTGCCTCTCTTTTCGAAGCGGGACGTCCGGATCCACTGGCGCCTGCGTTCGACGAATTCATGGCCGAACGGCCTGGTTCAGTTGACGTACGACCGGGCGGGACTATGATGGGGCGCAGGTGAGGGACCGCGAATGAAGGGCGACGCGAAGGTTATTGAGGCGCTCAACCGGGCGCTGACGATCGAGCTGACGGCGATCAACCAGTACTTCGTGCAGGCGAAGATGCTGAAGAACTCGGGCTATCTGACGCTGGCGAAGAAGATGCACGAGGAGTCGATCGGCGAGATGAAGCACGCCGACAAGATCATCGACCGGATCCTCTTCCTCGAGGGGACGCCGAACATCGCGCGCTACGACGTCATCCGGGTCGGCACGGACGTGAAGGAGATGCTCCAGAACGACCTGCGGCTGGAGACGGGCGGCGTGAAGCACTACAACGAGGCCGTCGACCTCTGCGGCAAGCTGAAGGACGGCGGGACGCGGGAGCTGCTCGAGGGCATCCTCGTGAGCAGCGAGGAGCACGTCGACTGGATCGAGACCCAGCTCGGCCTGATCCAGTCCGTCGGGCTGCAGAACTATCTGGCCGAGAAGCTCGGCGGCGACGCGTAGTTCTGAGTCGTGAGGTCTTGGTTCTTAGCCGGGGTTAAAGTCTGCCCGGCGGCACGAAAGAGACAGTCTGGCTTGTGCCGTTCAGGTCGCGAGGCGGGGCTGGGTGGCGGAACGCGGCTGAGATTCGTTCTCGCGCTGGAGCAGCCGGCGCAGATCGACGTGGCAGGCGTTGCAGCCGGCGCCCGCCTCGGTGCAGGCGGCGATCTCGCGGAGCGAACACGCCCGGCCCGAGCGGATGGCGTCGACCACCTGCCCCTCGGTGACCTTGAGGCATTCGCACACGACTCGACAACGGCTGCTGCGCGTCATATTGCGTTTGAGACTCTATCTCAATATACCCCAAGATCGCCCCGATGTTTGAAAAAATCGACATTGAATTCCGATTTTGGGGCGAGTTACGAATCAGACGGTCTGTTTCGTAACTCAGGTGATCCAGTGTCGCGCCGCGCCCCAGATCCAGAGGGCGACGAGGATCGCGGAAACGCAGTCGAGGGCGAAGCCCGTCGCGGCCATCGCGCGGATGGAGACGTAGCGGGTGCCGAAGACGATCGCGTTGGGCGGCGTGCCGCAGGGAAGCATGAAGTCGCAACTGGAAGAGATCGCCGCGCCGTAGAGATAGGGCACGGTCCCCCTGGGATTCGACTTGGCCGGGTCCAGCGAGCCGGTGATCAGGATCATCATCAGCTGCGCGGAGGCCGCGTTGGCGCTGAACGCGGTGAGTATGATGGTCGTCACCGTCACGGCCCCCATGATGAGCAGCGGATGCAGGCCGCCGGCGTGCTTCAACAGCACGACCATTTCGTCCGAGAGCTTGCTGCCCTGCACCACGCGCCCCAGCGCGTAGCTGCCGCCGAGGAGGATCAGGACGTCCCACGGCATCCGCTTCAGGCCCTTCGGGGACAGGACCCGCAGGCAGAGCAGGACGACCGGGGCCACCAGCGCCCAGAACGCGTCGAGCTGATCCCCGCGGAGATCCTTCAGGGCCGGCATCCTCGTCAGCAGGCCGCGGAGGGGGTCGCTCAGGATCCACATCGTGCTGGTGAAGAGGAAGACGCCGAGGACGATCTTTTCGGAGGTCGACATCCTCCCCAGCTTGGCGATCTCCTGGGCGAGGACGTCGCTCTCCATGGTCTTGATCTCCTCCTTGCGGGCGATCCAGACGAGGAGGCCGTACATGACGGGGAGCAGAAGGACGACGACCGGGAAGCCCACGGTCATGAAGCGGAGGAAGTCGACGCTCGTCCCCGCGTACGTCTGCTCGACGTAGCCGCGGAGCTGCATGTTGGGCGGGGTGCCGATGAGGGTGCCGATGCCGCCGATGTTCGCGGCGTAGGCGATGGAGAGCATGATGGACTGGCCCAGGAGGGGGAGCTTGCGGCCTTCGCGGACCTCGAGCTGGGAGATGACGGCCAGGCCGATGGGGACCATCATGACGGCGGTGGCGGTATTGGAGATCCACATGGAGATGAAGGCGGTGGAGACGGCGAACCCCAGGAGGATGCGCCGGGGCGAGGAGCCGATGGCCTTCATGATGTTGAGGGCGACGCGGCGATGGAGGTTGTGCTCTTCCATGGCGACGCCGATGAGCATGCCGCCCATGAAAATGCAGATGAAGGGGTTGGCGTAGGCCCAGGCGACGGTCTGGATGTTCTCGAGGCGCGTCTTGCCGACGAGGGCGGGGAAGAAGGGAATGAAGGCCATGGGCAGCAGGGAGGTCCAGTGGAGGGGAAAGGTCTCGGTGACCCACCAGACGGCCATCATGACCAGGAGGGCCAGGGCGCGGTTGGCGGGGGTCGCGCCCCGCGCCTCCATCACGATCCAGAAGAGGATCGGCGCGACGACCAGCGCCACGCGCAGCGGCGTCCAGCGCTTTTTCTCCTCGGACATCGGCGCAGTATAGTCACATCCTGACACACAGGTCCGCTAAAATCGGCCTATGTCCCTCGACGTCCTCCATCCCGCCGTCAAGCGCTGGTTCGAGAGCCGGCTGGGCGAGCCCACGCCGCCGCAGCTGCGGGGCTGGCCGAAGATCCGCGAGGGCAAGAACGTCCTGATCGCGGCGCCGACGGGCTCCGGCAAGACGCTGGCGGCGTTCCTGCAGGCGATCGACTCCCTGGTGCGGCAGGGGCCGTACCTGAAGGACGAGACGCAGGTGCTCTACGTCTCGCCGCTGAAGGCGTTGAGCAACGACATCCAGAAGAACCTCCAGGGCCCGCTGGCGGAGATTCTCGAGAGCGACCCCTTCATCCCCCCCATCCGGGTGATGGTGCGGACCGGCGACACCACGCAGGCCGACCGGGCGAAGATGACCAAGCGCCCGCCGCACATCCTGGTGACCACCCCCGAGTCGCTCTACATCCTGCTGACGAGCGACGGGGGACGTCGGATGCTCTCGACCGTCCGAACGGTGATCATCGACGAAATCCACGCCCTCGCGAGAGACAAGCGAGGCTCGCACCTGGCCCTCTCGCTGGAAAGGCTGGAAGCGCTGACCGGGCCGGTTCAAAGGATTGGGTTGTCCGCGACGCAGAAGCCCCTCGAGGAGGTCGCCCGCTTTCTGGTCGGCGCCGGCCGGGACTGCGAGCTGGTGGATGTCGGGTTCCTCCGCGAGCTCGACCTGCAGGTGGAGATCCCGAAGTCGCCGCTGACGGCGGTCTGCTCCCACGAGACCTGGGAGGAGATCTACGAGCGCATGGCCCAGCTGATCGAGGCGCACCGCACGACGCTGGTCTTCGTGAACACGCGCAAGATGGCGGAGCGGCTGGCGGCGCGGCTCTCGCAGCGGCTCGGCGAGGAGCAGGTCACGAGCCATCATGGGAGCCTGTCGCGGAAGCACCGGCTCGACGCCGAGCAGCGCCTGAAGGCGGGGAAGCTGCGCGCGCTGGTGGCGACCTCCTCCCTGGAACTCGGCATCGACGTCGGCGACGTGGACCTGGCCATCCAGGTCGGCGCCTGCCGCTCGATCGCGACGTTCCTGCAGCGCGTCGGCCGGGCCGGCCACGCCCTGCGCAAGACGCCCAAGGGCCGCTACTTCGCGCTCACCCAGGACGAGCTGGCCGAGGCCGGCGCCCTGTTCCGCTGCCTGAAGCGCAAGGAGCTCGACCGCACGCCGCAGCCGCCGGCGCCGCTCGACATCCTCGCGCAGCAGGTCGTCGCCGCCTGCGTCCCGGGCGAATGGCACGAGGACGCGCTCTACGCGGCGGTGAAGCGCGCGTGGCCGTATCGCGACCTCCCCCGCGAGGACTTCGAGAGCGTGCTGAACCTGCACAGCCAGGGACGTCGGGCCTTGCTGCACCGCGACGCCCTGGGCCGCCGCGTGCTGGCGACGAAGCGGGCGCGGATGACCGCGGTGATGTCGGGCGGCGCGATCCCCGACACGGCGGACTACCAGGTGGTGCTGGAGCCCGACGGCGCGCCGGTCGGCACGGTCAACGAGGACTGGGCGATCGAGTCGAACGCGGGCGACATCTTCCAGCTCGGCAACACCTCGTGGAAGATCCTGAAAGTCGAGCCGGGGATCGTGCGGGTGGCCGACGCCAAGGGCCAGCCGCCGTCGCTGCCGTTCTGGTTCGGCGAAGGCGCCTCGCGCACCGAAGAGCTCTCGGCCGAGATCGGCCGCATGCGCGAGGAGTGCGGGGGGGCCGAGTGGATCGCCCGCGAGACGGGGTTCGAGCCGGGGGCGTCGACGTCCCTCGCCGAATACCTGATCGCCGGCCGGAACGCGCTGGGCAAGCCGCCGACGCAGAAGCGGATCGTCCTGGAGCGCTTCTTCGACGAGAGCGGCGGGATGCAGCTGGTGATCCACATGCCGTTCGGCGGCCGGATCAACCGCGCGTTCGGCGTGGCGATCCGCAAGCGCTTCTGCCGCGGCTTCGGCTTCGAGCTGCAGGCGGCGGCCAACGAGGAGGCGGTGGTGCTGTCGCTGGGGCCGTCGAACGGCGTCGAGCTGAAGGATGTCTTCGACTTCCTCCATCCCCGATCCGCGAAGCATCTGCTCACCCAGGCGCTGCTGGACCAGCCGATGTTCGAGGTGCGCTGGCGCTGGAACGTGACGCGGTCGCTGCTGGTCGAAAGGATGTCGAGCGGCAAGAAAGTCCCCGCGCCGCTGATCCGGATGCGGGCGCAGGACGAGTTGGTGCGGAGCTTCCCGCAGGCGGCGGCGTGTCCGGAGACCTTGCCGAGCGCGGACATCGACATCCCCATGGAGCACCCGATCGTGCGACAGACGATCGAGGACTGCCTGACGGAGGCGATGGATGTCGACGGCTTTCTGCGGGTCCTGGAAGGGCTGCGGGACGGCTCGATCGAGCGGCACGCGGTGGACACGACGGAGCCTTCGCCGTTCGCGAAGGGGATCCTGAACTCGGCGCCGTACACGTTCCTGGACGACGCGCCGCTCGAGGAGCGGCGGACGCAGGCGGTGATGGCACGGCGGACGCTGGACGCGCGGACGGCCGACGACCTGGGCCAGCTGGACCCGGAGGCGATCGCCCGCGTCCGTGAAGAAGCCTGGCCGCGGCCGGAGAACGCGGAGGAGGTCCACGAGGCGCTGCTCTGGATGGGCTACGCGACGGTGGAGGAGGCGAAGCCCTGGGCGCCGTGGCTGACGGTGCTGGGCGCGCGCGTCGTGCTGGAGGGGGACCGCTGGTTCGCGGTCGAAGCGTCGAGGGATCCCAAGGCGATCTGGCGCGGGAGGCTGGAGGCGCTGGGGCCGGTGTTCAGCGACGATCCCGTCCTTCTCCAGTTGGAGGCGGAGGGGGTCGCGCTGCGCGGCAGGTTTGACGGACGGCAGGGGTGGTGCGACCGGCGGCTTCTGGCGCGGATCCATCGCTGCACGGTGGACCGGCTGCGCAAGGAGATCGAGCCGGTGACGGCGGTCGAGTTCCTGCGGTTCCTGGCGTGCTGGCAGCACGCGGATCCGGAGCATCTCCTGGAGGGCCCGCGGGGGGTCTTCGAGGCGGTCCGGCAGCTGGCCGGGCTCGAGGTGCCGGCGGCGGCCTGGGAGGGGAGCGTGCTGCCGGCACGGGTGAAGGGCTACAAGCGGGAGTGGCTCGATTCGCTCACGCTCTCGGGCGAGGTGGCCTGGGGGCGCCTGTTCGGGAGCGGCGCGGCGGCGGTGCGGATCTCGCCGATCTGCCTGGTCCCCCGCGACGATTTGGACAGCTGGATGGGGCTCTCTTCGCCGCCGGACCTTTCCGGCGTGGGGGGGCCGGCGAAGGACCTCCTGACCGCGATCGCCGCCAAAGGCGCGATGTTCCCGCAAGAGCTGGCGCGCTCGGCGAAGCTGCTGCCGGCGCACGTGGAGCAGGGGCTGGGCGAGCTGATCGCCGCCGGGGCGCTGACCTGCGACTCGTTCGGCGCGCTGCGCTGGCTCGTCGTGCCCCCCTCCAAGCGCCGCGCGCCGATGTCGACGGTCGGCCGCTGGTCCCTCTTTCGGGGGCCCTCGACTGAGGTCGAGGGGGTCCGCCGCGAAGCCCAGCCCGCGCCGTCCCCGGAGTGGGTGGCCCGCCAGCTGCTGCGTCGCACGGGCGTGGTCTTCCGCCGGACGCTCGACCGCGAGAAGATCCCCACGCCCTGGCGCGACATCGCCCGGGAGCTGCGCCGCCTGGAGGCGCGGGGCGAGATCCGGGGAGGCCGCTTCGTGGCGGGCTTCAGCGGCGAGCAGTTCGCGCTTCCCGAGGCCGTCTCGATGATGCGGGCGGTCCGGAAGCGGGGGGACGTCGTGCCCCCGATCACGGTCGCGGCCGCCGACCCCCTGAACTACCGCGGCATCCTCACGCCCGAGGAGCGGGTGCCGGTCGTCGCCAAGACGAAGGTTCGAGTTGGATGACGGAAACGAAGGAGGCCCATTGTGTGGCTGAAGCGGCTATTTGAGACTCTTGACCGCGTCTTTGGAGAAGGCAGGCCTCGGAAATATGAGGTCTTTCCCTTCGACCCTGAGGGGCGCTGCCCCAAGTGCGGACTTTTTGGGCTCCGTCAGACCTACTGCGCGGGCGACAACACACCGAAGCGCGGACCTGCCATATTCGACGTCTTTGCCGAGGGACGGGAATGTCCTTCCCTAGACCATCTGGATCTGAAATGCCCGCGGTGTTGCTTCGTAGGTTGGTCCCAGGTGAAGAATCCGCGGCCGGCCAATCGGAAGGCACGCGAGTCTGTGACGCACTAATCGACGACGCGGAAGTCCCAGGAGCGGGTGCCGGTCGTCGCCAAGACGAAAGTGCGGGTCGGCTGAGCGGAACTTCAGGTATATTTCCGCTCCAGATGAACCCCGGACCCGAGGCGCCGCGCTCCAAGGCGAAGCTGATTTTCTTCGCGCTCTTCCTGCTCGCGACGGCCTTCGTCACGTTCATGAAGAACAAGGACGCGTTCGACCCGAACTCCCCGATGGCGCGGCACTACGCGCCGGGCATGGCCTGGCTGATCCCGCACGCGATCTTCGCGGGCCTGGCCCTGCTGATGGGCGTGTTCCAGTTCTCGAACCGCCTGCGGGCCAAGTATCTGGCGCTGCACCGGAAGCTCGGATGGGCCTACGTGCTCTGCGTGTTCGTGGGCGGTCCGCTCGCGATTCCGCTGGCCGTCAAGACGGGCACGCCGGTGCTCACGGCGGCGACCGTTATGCAGACGCTGGGCTGGATGACGTGCACCGCGATCGCGCTGTACTGCGTGAAGACGGGGAACGTGCGGGAGCACCGCCGCTGGATGATCCGCGGCTATCCCTTCGCGATGATCTTCACGGTCGCCCGCCTGCTCATCCCCTTGCCGCCGGTCCAGGCCCTGGGCATCGTCGGCGTGGAAATCGTCGTGTGGACCACGATCGCGCTCGCCGCCTTCCTGCCCAGCCTCTTCCTGGACTGGGGGGCCATCGTGTCCCGGCGCGCGACCGCCTGAGCCCCGGAATTCCCACGCCCGAGGAGCGGGTCTCGTGGATGAAAAAATGCACGTTCCGGCGGGGGCCCGGCGGGATTCGGGCCGGCGGGTCAATCTCCTCTTTCGGTCGACCCCAAAAGTCGATAAAATGATCGTAGAAAGAGGTGCTGCCGCATGATGATCCTTGACGCCGAGGCGACCTTCGTGAGATTGGACCGGCTCCGCGAGCGGATGGACAAACTCGAAAAGACGCCCGACGTCAACGAGTGGCAGTTCATACGCCAGTTGATCAGCGCGCTGGCGGACAGCATCAGCAAGTCGAAGAAGAGCCCCAAGCCCGTCGAGCGCAAGGTGCTCGTCGACGCCCCCGCGCCCGTCAGCGGCGAGTGGCGCGAGCTTCTCGAAGTGCTCGAGAAGAAGGGCATCAACTCCGAAACCCGCGCCCGCGCCAAGAAGCGCGAGAACTCCTAGCGGGTCCGCGCCTACTTCGGGGGGTTCAGGTAGACCTCGAGCTTCTTGCGCTCATCCTCCGTCATCGGCTTGAAGTCGACTTTCACGTCCGGCAGAGCCGCTTTCAGCTTCTCCACGTCCTCCGCGGAGAGGTCGATCCGCTGCAGAGACAGCTTCTTGAGCTTCGGCAGCGCCTTGAGCTTGAGGAGGGCTTCCAGGGAAAGCTTCGCCTCGTCGAGCGACAGAGACTCCAGGGTCTGGAGGCGGCTGAGGAGGTCGAGGGTGCCGTCGTCGAGGGACGTGGCGTTCGAGCTGCCGTCCCAGCGGCGCAGGCGCTGGCCCAGCGTCAGCGAGCGCAGGCTGGGCAGCTTCTCCAGGAAGGCGTTGCCCGCCTGCGACTGGTGCGTGTGCCAGGTGCGGAAGTCCTTGAGCTGCGTGATCTGGGCGACGGCCGCCATTCCCTTGTCGTCGAAGCGCGTCCCCGCGATCGTCAGGCGCTCCAGCTTCGGCAGCTCCTTCAGCGCCACGAAGCCCGAGCCGTCGAAGCCCTTGACGTCCAGCGAGGGGTGGAAGAACGACATCCCCTTCACGTTCTTGAAGACCGCGAAGCCCGCCAGCCCCGCGTCGGTGATGTGCGTCCCCTCGGTGTTCAGCTCCTCGAGCGTCTCGGCCAGGGGGGCGAGCAGGGGCAGGGTGGCGTCGGTCAGCGTCTTCTTCCCGCCGTACAGCGTCAGCGACTTCAAACCCTTCAGGGCGCCGATCATCTTGTACTCGGCCTCGCCCAGCTTCGAGCAGTCCTTGAACGCGACCCGCGTGGCGCTCACCTCGGCGCCGAGGGCCTTGAGGGCTTCGACATCCTGAGCAAGAACCAGTAGCAGCGTGAGCATCATCCCCGTCCCATCAAAGGCATCTTCGTGGCCATGATCGTCATGAACTGCACGTTGGCGTCGAGCGGGAGATTCGCCATGTAGAGCACGGCCGAGCCGACGTGCGCGACGTCCATCCGCGGCTCGACTTTCATCGAGCCGTCGGCCTGGGCGATCCCCGCCGCCATCTTCTCCGTCATCTCCGTCGCCGCGTTGCCGATGTCGATCTGCGAGCAGGCGACGTCGTGCGCGCGGCCGTCGAGCGACAGCGACTTCGTCAGCCCCGTCACCGCGTGCTTCGTCGCCGTGTACGGCGCCGAGCGCGGCCGCGGCCGGTCCGCCGAAATCGAGCCGTTGTTGATGATCCGCCCGCCCCGCGGCGTCTGCGCCTTCATCAGCCGGAACGCCTCCCGCGCGCAGAAGAACATGCCGTTCAGGTTGACGTTCACGATCGACGTCCATTGCTCCGCCGTCAGCTCGTCGAACGGCACCGGCGGCCCGCTCATCCCCGCGTTGTTGAAGAGGACGTCGAGCCGCCCCCACGCCTCCTTCAGCCGGGCGAAGGCGTTCTCGACTTCCTCCGGCTTCGTGACGTCCGCCGGCAGCACCAGCGCCGCGTCGGAGCCCGCGGCGGTCTTCTCGAGGGGCTCCCTTCGACGTCCCAGCAGCCCCACCCGGTAGCCGTCTTTCAAGAGCGCGAGCGCGACGGCCCGGCCGATGCCCGACCCCGCGCCCGTGACGATGGCGGTCTTCATGCGGGGCGATTCTACACAACCGGGACACCCGTGCACCACCGAGACACCGAGGGCACCGAGGTGAGCGCTTTGTAGATCCCCCCCCCGCCCCCCCGGGGGGAGGGGGGCTGTCTATAAGCGTATCCTCGGTGTTCTCGGTGTCTCGGTGGTGTTCGTCGTCGTCCTAGCGGACGAGGAGGTAGTCGATGCCGAGCTTGTACAACCCGCCGCCGGGGCTCCACTCGCGGGCCGCGGGGTTGGTGTCGACGGCGCGGAAGGTCAGGTTGTTCAGGCCGTCGAGGACCTCCACGTTCTTCAGCTCGACCTCCCGGGTCGCCAGGTCGGGCGAATAGAGGTCGATCGGTTCGCCGACGGGACGGCCGTTCACTTCGATGGCGAAGATGCCGTGGTCCATCGAGCAGGTCAGGCCCAGCCGCAGCGCGTGGCGGCCCCAGGCCGTCGAATGAAACCGCAGCGTCAGCGCGTCGCCCTTCTTCGAGCCGTAGCCCCACCAGAGATGCGACTCGCCGCTCCAGCGGCCCTTCCAGAACCAGCGGAACGGGGCGAACGACTGGACCGTCGTCTCGCGCCCGCCGGCGTCCAGCACCTTCAGGAACTCGCCTTCCTGCGCGCCGGGGATCACGACCGGGCCGTTGACCGCCGGCGGCGGCACCGGCTGGAACCCGGCCGGATCGTGCGTGAGGTGCCCCGGGCCGAGCGGCGCGGCCGGCTTGTTCTCGGGGCCCCAGGAGACCTCGACCTCCGCCGGCTCGCCCGAATGGAAGGCCTCGAGGAGGAGGTCGTGCGTCCCCCGCTCCAGCACCACGCGGCCGGAGCCTTCGGTGGGCAGGTTGGGGTAGAGGTGGGCGACGACCTCCGCCCGCGCCACGACCAGCCGCGCGCCTTCGCGGGCGCGGACCTGGAAGCGGTAGGCGCCCGTCTTCGGCACGCGGAGCTGGCCGGCCCAGCGCGTCGACACGTAGTACTCGGGACCGCCGGGCCAGACGGGATCGGCGGGGTTGCCGAAGCGCGCGCGGGCGTCGACTTCGCGCTTCCCGAGCGTGTTGAACTGGATGCCGCCGAAGTACTCGAGGATCGCGCCGCGGGCTTGCGGCGCCGCGGCCGGACGGAGCGCGGGCACGGCCGGCTCGCCGCGGCCGAGCAGGAGCGTGGACGCGACGGCCGCGCCGAGCAGCGCCGTCGCCGCGAGCACGATCAGCTTGCGGACGCGCCGGCGCTTCTTGGGCGGCGCGGGCGGCGCGGCGGGGAGGTGGACGTCGAAGCGCTCCCCGTTCAGCCAGCGCGTGAGGTCCTCGGCGAACGCGGCGGCGGTCGAATAGCGGTCCTTCGGGTCCTTCGCCAGGGCCTTGAGCGTGATCCGTTCGACCGTCCCGAAGAGCAGCGGGTTCATCTGGAGGCGGGAGGCCTTCGACGGCGGGGGCGGCGGCTTCGAGACCGCCTGCGTCATCGCCTCGAAGGCCGTCGCGCCGTCGAACGGCCGCTTTCCCGTCAGGCCCTCGTAGAGCATCACGCCGAAGGCCCAGACGTCGGAGCGGCGGTCGACGTCCGACTTCCCCTGGATCTGCTCCGGGCTCATGTAGGCGGGCGTGCCGACGGCCATGCCGGTGGCGGTGAGCGAGGCGCCGCCGGGCGTGGCGACGGACTTGGCGAGGCCGAAGTCGGTGACGCGCGCGCGGCCGTTGGAATCGATGAGGATGTTCTCGGGCTTCAGGTCGCGGTGGATGACGCCGACGCGGTGGGCGTGGTCGACGGCCAGGGCCGCGTCGCGGAGGGACTGGACGTAGGCGGGGAAGGCGACGGAGCCCTGCCGGACCCACTGGTCCAGGTGCAGGCCCGTGACGAGCTCCAGGACGAGGAAGCGGCGACCGTCGCACTCGCCCGCCTCGCGCACGGCGACGATGCCGGGGTGGGGCGGGATCTTGGCGGCGACGGTGCCTTCGCGGAGGAAGCGGTCGACGTCCGCCGCCGGACCGGGATGGAAGACCTTCAGCGCGACGTGGCGGCCGTCGGCGGTGTCGAGGGCCTCGTAGACGACGGCCGAGGTTCCCCGGCCGAGCTCCTTGCTGATGGAGAAGCGGCCGATGGGCGGGAAGGCGACGGGCCCTTCGGCTTCGGCCAGGAGGCGCTGGATCTGCGGGTTGGTGAGGAGGTGGTGGAGGAGGAGGGCTTCGTGGAGGGAGATGCCGTCGCGGTCGCGGGAGTCGATGGCCAGCTGCAACTGCGCCGGGGTGATGAATCCCCGGTCCAAGGCCAGGCGTGCCAGCCTTTCCTCGACCGCCGCTCGCGCCTGCCCCATGCCTCCACCCATTTAGTCCGGGGCCCTTCCCTTACCGCATGGGTTACCGTATCGCGGCGCGCGCTCCGAAACAAGGGGAAACGCGCGCGCGCTTTCTGGGCACAGAAACACAGACCGCCTCCGTCCGTCGGGTCTGGTTATCCGCGGCGCGCGGGTTCCGGTTCCGGAAACTCAGGTCGTCGCCCCCCCGGGGGGGGCGGGGGGGGATTTTCCGAACCTGAACCGATGTCCCCCCCGGGCCTGCGCCCGCCGAAGCGGGCATGGCTTCGGCCCGCGAAGGCGGGGGGCGGGGGGGGATTTTCTGAACCTGAACCGGTCGTCAGTGCTGAGCGGCGATGACCTGGATGGGCAGGCCGAGGATCTTCTCGATCTCGGCGAGGAAGTCCTGGTCGGCGAAGGCGTCGCGGTCCTGCTGGACTTCGTACTTCCAGCCGCGGTTGCCGCCGAACCAGACGGCGAACTGGACGAGGTGGACGCCGGGGGTCTTCTTGAGGTCCTCGGGCAGGGTCTTGGCGCCGCAGGGGCAGGCCACCGGCGCGCCCGAGAGGCGGACCTCTTCCAGGACGTCGAACGGCTGGCTGATCCGCTGCCCGCAGGCGGGGCAGGCGGCTTCCTCGTAGTCCCAGTCGCAGTACGGGAAGGGCTGGGCGGTGACGCAGACGCGGAGCTCGTCGGCCCAGTAGTTGACGTCGGGGTCTTCCATCTCGGCGTCGTAGCCGAAGAGGCTGCCGCTCACGAGGTCGTTGAACGAGACCACGCACTCGGTGCCGCCCTGGTTGGCCTGCACGCCGGCGCGGAGGTGCTCGACGGCGCTCTCGAGGGAGAGCTCCTCCTCGCCGTTGACCGCGTACTCGCCGGGGATCTCGAGGCGGGCGGCGAAGAACTTCATGAGCTGGGTGATCTGGACGGGCGTCGGCCGGTAGGTGGCCGCGTCCTTCGGGACCAGGTAGAGGCTGTAGCCTTGCGCCATCTCTCGCTCAGCGCTGCTTGCGGAAGCAATCCCGGCAGTAGACGGGGCGGTCGCCGCGGGGCTTGAACGGCAGGTCGGTCTGCTTGCCGCAGCCGGCGCACGTGGCCATGAAGACCTCGCGGGGGCCGACGCGGGGCGGACCGCCGAAGCCGCCCGGACGGGGCGGGCCGACGCCCATCGGACGCGGCGGACGGGACACCCGGCCGCGGTCGTCGTTGCGCATCCGCTGCATCTGCCGGCAGATCTGGCAGCGGCGAGGCTCGTTCCGGAGCCCGAGCTTCGCGTGGT
The DNA here is from genome assembly GCA_036383955.1 of Planctomycetota bacterium. Taxonomy (GTDB): domain Bacteria; phylum Planctomycetota; class MHYJ01; order MHYJ01; family JACPRB01; genus JACQFK01. The sequence goes on from DASVNH010000275.1 coordinate 35,975, forward strand.
GTTCCTGCTCTCGGGCGGAGAAAACGAAATCGTCGTTGCAGTCTTTGCACTTCAGGGGCTTGTCGACGAAGGGCATCGGCGCTCGAGGGCATTAGAACCCGAAATCCCCGGAGCTGGCAACGGAAATCCGATGAAACTTGACCCGGACGCCCTCCCGGCGGTACGTTGCCCCTCTATGACGATCTTCCTCGCGCTTGCCCTCGCCGGCGCCGAGGCCCGCATCGAGGCGGGCGGCGTGCGGTTCGGCGACGTCCTCCACACCGGCGCCCTCCTGGAGCTCCGGGAAGGCGCGCTCGTGTCCGGCCACGTGGTCGAGCCGCTCGCGGCTCCGCTGCGGGTGGCGGTCGACGGCCTCGCGCTCACGGTGGAGCCGGGCGTGCGGGTGGCGAGGGACGTCGACGGCCTCCGCCTGAGCGCGCACGCGCCGGCGCGGCTGAAGGTCGCGGGGGTCGTCGGGGAAAGCGTTCTCGTGCGGCGCACGGCCGCCGGCTGGGCGATCGGCGAGACGCCGGTGGCGGGGGAGCTCCGGGTGTCGCTCCAGGCGACGCAGCAGGACGATCCGGACGCGGCGCTGCGGGCGATGCAGGAGTCGGCCAAGAAGATGCGCGAGAGCGGCAACCGGGTGCGCAAGCCGATGGAGCGCCGCGTGTTCACGGGCGGGAATCCGGACGTCGCCGGCGAGCCGGCCTCGTCGCAGGCCGTCCGCCAGCTGGTCGAGCTGAGCCTCTCCGGCTCTTAAGCTCTACTCTCTACCTACTTCAGCCGCTTCAGGATCTCGCTCAGGGAGTCGACGAGCGAGTCGATCGTCGAGATCCGCCGGTCCAGCACCACCGGATCGTTGTCCCGGCACGCCGCGTAGAGGGTCTTCGCCCGCAGCAGCTTGGCGCGGACGTCCTCCGCCCGCCCCTTGAGGGTCGCGCGGGTGTTCGCGTCGGTGGGGATGGGATCGGCCGCGACGGCGATCTCCTGGTACGCCGGGCTCGACTCCTTCAGCAGCGCCGCCGCCTCCGCGAGCATCTTCTTCGCCTGGGCCGCGGGATCTTCCTTCGGCGGCGCCGGCTTGGGCGGCTCCGGTTTCGGCTCGGGCTTGGGCTCGGGCTTCGGTTCCGGTTTGGGCTCAGGCTTCGGAACCACCGGCTCCGGTTTGGGCTCCGGCTTCGGAACCACCGGCTCCGGCTTCGGCTCGGGCTTCGGAACCACCGGCTCCGGCTTCGGCTCGGGCTTCGGAACCACCGGCTCCGGCTTCGGCTCGGGCTTCGGAACGACCGGCTCCGGCTTCGGCTCGGGCTTCGGAACGACCGGCTCCGGCTTGGGTTCAGGTTTCGGAACGACCGGCACGGGCTTCGGCTCAGGTTTCGGAACCACGGGCTCGGGCTTCGGCTCGGGCTTGGGAACCACCGGCTCGGGTTTGGGCTCAGGCTTTGGAACCACCGGCTCCGGCTTGGGTTCGGGTTTCGGAACGACCGGCGCGGGCTTCGGCTCCGGTTTCGGTTCCGGCTTGGGGTCGGCCTTCGCGATCGGCGCGGCCAGAGGGGGGAAGGGCGGGCGGGTCGACCAGTTCGCGCCGAAATCGATCAGCAACTCGGTCGTCCCCCCGGACACCACTTTGATGGGGCCGGCGGGGCAGGCGGCCGACAGCCACCGCGTCTGCGTCCGCCTCGCGTCGCCCTCGCCTTCCTCGGTCTCCACGACCAGGCAGTCGAAGGAGCGGTCGCGGACCTGGATCGTCTCGCGCGAGAGGCGCTTGACGACGCTCTTGACGTCCTTGGTCTCGCTGTGGGCGATCACGCCCGCGTGAGGCTGGTCGCGGACGATCCAGAGGACCGCCTCGCCCCGGGGCGTCGAAATGCCCGCGAGGTCGACGGCCAGCTTCTGGCCCGCGATGTCGAGGGCGACATCCCCTCGCAGCGCGAGATCTTTGACTTCGATCCAGCGGTGATGCTCGCTGTCGGCCGGCTCGCGGGACTTCGTCTGCGCCAGGAGCACGCGATAGCCTTCGCCCGCGTCCTTGAGCCCGACGTCCGCGTACGAGTCGCGGCCGTCGGTCGTCTTCTTCGTCCGGAACCAGGCGCCGGGCTTCTCCGTGCCCCACGGATCCCGGGCCGTCGCGATGTGCGCCGCCAAGGCCTTCACGGGCGCGGGCTTGGGCGGCTCCGGCTTGGGCTCGGGCTTCGGTTCCGGTTTCGGTTCCGGTTTGGGCTCCGGCTTCGGAACGACTGGCGCGGGCTTGGGCGGTTCCGGCTTGGGCTCGGGCTTCGGTTCCGGTTTGGGCTCCGGTTTCGGAACTACGGGAGCGGGCTTCGGAGGCTCCGGTTTCGGTTCCGGTTTCGGGTCCGGTTTCGGAACGACCGGCGCGGGCTTGGGCGGCTCCGGCTTGGGCTCGGGCTTCGGTTCCGGTTTCGGTTCCGGCTTCGGAACTACGGGAGCGGGCTTCGGAGGCTCCGGCTTGGGCTCGGGTTTCGGCTCCGGTTTCGGTTCCGGTTTCGGAACGACCGGCGCGGGCTTGGGCGGTTCCGGCTTGGGCTCGGGTTTCGGTTCGGTCTTGGGTTCGGTCTTGGCGGCGATCTCGGTCGGCGGCGTCTGCGTGCCGCTGATCGCCTGGATGATCAGGAGGCCCACCACCACCAGGACGATGGCGGCGATGGCGTAGACGGCCGGATGGGTGCCCTTCGAAGCAGCGGACGCTTCCATGCCGGGCGGGAGGGTCGCCGACGACCCCGGCGCCGCGGTTTCGCCGGCGCACTCGGGCGAGCAGAACACGCCCCACGACGACTCGACGGCCAGGCGCCGCTCGACCACCTTGCCGCAGCGGGCGCAGGAGGCCGTCGCGGCCGCCTTGGCCGCGGGGGCGGGCATCGCCGCGGGCGTGGGCGCCACCAGCTTCGGCGCGCCGGGCGTATCCATCCAGCCGCGGACTTCCTTCAAGACCTCGAGGCAGGCCGGGGAGCAGATCGTGCCCTCGGGCGTCTGGACCATGCAGGCCGTGCACAGGGCCTTGTCGCAGACCTGGCAGTGGGACGTCGCCTGGGCCTCCGGATGGTTGACGCAGGCGCCCTTCTTCGGGCGGGGGACGTCGATCGACGCCTCCGCGAGGCGCGAGCGCCCCTGGGTGGCGCACGCGGCGGAGCAGTAGCTCGCGTTGGCCTCCTCTTCGACGCACATGAGGCAGACCGCTTTGCCGCAGACGGCGCAGTCGGCGACGGCGTGGGAGTCCAGGTGGTTGACGCAGTTCTTGGCCATATAGGGGCCTATTGTAGAACGGGTCTTGCCGGGAAGGAAGAGTCCTCGACAGGATCCTGATCCGGGTCCTGAAATAATAGTGGCCGCCGGAGCGGCAGGCGCCGCCCCGACGGCCGTAGGGAGGGTAAGGTACTTCTTTGATCCCGGTGCCCCGATAATCTTGCGCGGCGGCACAATATTCCGCGGGCTCGGGGATCGTAACGGCGGGTGATTCAATTGGATGATCGCGGCCTGATGACGCGGTCCGGCGCGGGGGATCGGGGGGCGTACGCCGAGCTCTTCGCGCGTCACGCGGATCGCATCTGGCATTCGGCCTACTACCTGCTCCACGACCGCTGGGCGGCGGACGACGTCCTGCAAGAAACCTTCACGCGCGGGCTGGCGGAGATCGGGAGCTACCGGGGGGAGGCGGAGCCGGCGACCTGGCTGGGGATGATCGCGCTGAACCTCTGCCGGCGGCATCTGCGGGATACGAAGCGGCGGGCGAAGTCGGCGGAAGTGCCGGCGCTGGAGAAGGGGCGGAAGCCGGGACGTCGGGCCCGCGGCGTCGTCACCAGCGTGCTGCGCCGCGAGACGGAGCGGCAGCTGGTGCTGGCGCTGGGTTATCTCACGGAAGCGCAGCGGGAGGTCTTCGTCCTGCACTACGTCGAGGAGATGCCGTTCAAGGAGATCGCCGAGGCGCTGGACACCACGGTCTCGGCGGCCCTCGCCCTGGCCCACCGCGCGCGCCAGGAGATCCTCTCCCGCGTTCCCGCCCTCGCCCCCCATTTCCCGGGATGACCTGGCCGGAACGCCGGCCGGCTTCGTCTAATCTCTCGCCGGATGAAATGCCCAGCTTGCGGAACCGAGGACGTCATCTACCCGTGCGGCCGGAGCCCGGAGGAGGCGCGCCGGCTGCCGCATTTCAATCGTTGGCTGGTGGCGGCGCTCGTCATGGGCTTCGCGACGGGGATCGCCCTGGCCCTGTCCGGGTTGATCGCGTACGGCCATCGGATCTGGGGGGTCTTTTAAGCGTCGCCTGAACGGGGGCTCCACCCTAAAATGGGGCCGCGCCCCCGTAGCTCAGCTGGATAGAGCACCGGTTTTCTAAACCGGTGGTCGTGCGTTCGAATCGCACCGGGGGTACTTCGACTCGCCAAGCTCGCTCGCTTCGCTCGCGAGCTTGGCTCGCTCAGTACAAGTACGACGAAAAAAAACACCTCCATGCGGGCAAAGACAGGGTAGAATGGCGCGCTTGAAAAAAGACTACAAGGCGATCCTCCTGGAGCTCCGGCGCGTCCTCACGGGCGACGTCCGCGGGCTCGAAACCGGCGCGTGCGGGACCGAGTCGTCCGGCGACATCTCCGAGAATCCGGCCGAGCAGGCGACGGATAACGCCGAGCAGGCGATCAGCCTCGGCCGGATGGAGTCGCAGACGCGCGAGATCCGCGAGATCGACGAGGCCCTGGAACGGGTCAAGGACGGGACCTTCGGCGTCTGCGAGGACTGCGGCAAGGCCGTGCCCGCCGCGCGCCTCGAGGCGATCCCCTACGCCCGTCTCTGCGCCGCCTGCCAGGTCAAAGTCGAAGAGAATTCCGGGCAATAACCGGCGCCAGCGGGCGTCGTAACCCCCGGATGGACATTCGGCTCGTCTGCCTCAACTGCGACCGGGCCATCGAGATCCCCTCCGCCGGCGAGGACCATCCCTGCCCGCTCTGCGGCGCCCTCGTCTCCGTCGAGCTGCCGCCCGAGCCCGACGTCCCCGGCCTCGCCTCCGCCTTCGTCTACCCGTTCTCGACCGTCGGCTCGGTCCTCTTCCTCGTCCTCATGGCGCCTCTCTGGGGCTTCTTCCGGAGCTCCGGCAGCGCCCTCTTCGGCTGCCTCGGCCACATCCTCATCGGCGGCTACGTGGCCGCGTGGCTCTGGGACATCCTCTCGACGACCGCCATGGGCAAGCACCAGGCGCCCGCCGCGCCCATGCCGACGGATCTCTGGGAGACGGCCGGATCGTTCTTCCGCTTCTTCGGCGCGCTCCTGGTGGCGTTCGCGCCCGCGGCGATCGCCGCGACGGCGCTGTTCGCGTACGACATCCCCAAAGAGAGCCCGCTGAACGTCGTCACCGCCGCGCTGGCCGTCGCCGGCATCTTCTACTACCCGATGGCGCTGCTGCTGATCGGCTTCTCCGAGCGCTGGATCGGCAGCCTGCATTTCATCTTCGCCGTCCGGAGCATCCTTCTGATCAAGCGCGATTACCTGCTCTGCTGCGTGTTCTTCCTGGTGACGTTCGGGGTGTCGACCGGCCTCGAGACGGCCGTCGCCGCGCTGCCCCGCGACCTGCCCGTGGCCGCGGTGATCGGCGCCCACGCCGCGAACGCCTTCGTGGAGCTGGCGCTCTACGCGATCCAGATGCGCGCCGTCGGCCTGGTCTACCTCGCCAACAAGGACCGCCTCGGCTGGTTCCGCTGAGGGTCCGGATGCTTACCCGGACCTTGTAGATCAGACTCTCCCCCCGGGCCTTCGCCCGCCGTAGCGGGCACCGGGCTACGGCCCGCGAAGGCGGGGGGAAGGGGGGACGTCTCCTGGTCCTGGTTCCTGGTCCTGTTAAAGGCCGTCGACTTCCCAGCCCTTGCGATACGTCCGGCGCAGGAGCTTGGCGGCTTCGTCCGAGCCTTCGAGCTTCATCTCGGCGGCGTGCCAGGTGAGGAGCTTGCCGGGCACGCGGTTGGCGATCACGCCGAGCAGCACGAACTCGGTCAGCGGGCCCGCGTAGTCGAAGTTCGCCGAGGGCGTCCCGTTCCCGAGGCAGGCGTCCACCCACTGGTGCCAGTGGTTGGCGCCGTCGACCTTCGGGATCACGTAGTCCGTCCCGAACAGCTTGGGCATCTGCACGTGCGGCAGGAGGCACCAGCCCTTTTCGCCGACGAACATCGAGCCCTGGTCCGGGATCTTGTCGACCGGCCAGCCCGCGACGTCGGGCATCGACTCCCCGTCGTACCACGTCAGCGGGAAGGGGTCGACCGTGTACTTCGTCCCCGGGAACATGTACTTGACCTTGTTCTTGGTGGCGAACGACTCGGCCGGAGGGACGTCGCTCTCCGACAGGATGGTCTTCGGCTGGGTCAGCGCCAGCGCGCCCGCGATGGGGTCGAGGATGTGGATGGACATGTCGCCCATCGTGCCGCAGCCGAAGTCGGTCCACTTCCGCCAGTTGCCCGGGTGGTAGTGGCTCTTCTTGAACGGCCGCTCCGGCGCGGTCCCCAGCCAGAGATCCCAGTCGAGGTTGGGCGGCACCGGATCGGCGCCTTCCGGGCGGGGCCCCTTATAGCCCCACATCTTGGAGCTCCAGCTGTGGACTTCCTTCACCTTGCCGATCGCGCCGTCCTGGATGACGCGCACCGCCGTCCGGTACTCCTTCGCCGAATGCACCTGGATGCCCATCTGGGTCTGGACTTTCTTGGCGCGCGCGGCCTCCGCCAGCTTGCGCGCTTCATAGACGTCGTGCGTCAGCGGCTTCTGGCAGTAGACGTGCTTGCCGAGGTTGATCGCCGACATCGCCGCGGCCGCGTGCGTGTGGTCGGGCGTGCCCACGTTCACGATGTCGATCTCTCCAGGGATCTCCTTGAACATCTTGCGGTAGTCGCGGAACTGCTTGGCCGCGGGGAACCTCATCCCCGGGCATTTCGGGTCCTTGGGGTTGAAGTGGTTGGCGTCGACGTCGCAGAGCGCGACGACCTCCACCATCGGGTGGGAGCTGATCGCGTTCAAATCGGCCCCGCCCATGCCGCCGCAGCCGACGGTGGCGAGCCGGAGCTTTTTACCCTGAGCGGGGCCGAAGGGCTTGTCCTGGCCGAAGGCCGGACGCGCGAGGGCGAGGGCGGCGGACGTCCCGAGGAACGCGCGGCGTGTGAAGTTCATGCTAATCGTACGCCGCCGACTTCCTTTCATTTGAAACAAATGCTAACGTTCCAGCGACGCCAAAACGTTAGCTCCAGAGCTAACGTTTTGGCGTCGCTGGAACGTTAGCCACCTTTCATTTGAAAGAAAGCATCGCCTCGCCGAAGGCGCGGCCGGCGCGGCAGAAGAAGCGGACGCTGCCCAGGTAGTGGTAGCCGTGGTCGGAGCCGACCTTGTCCCAGGCCTCCTTGTTCTCGCGCCAGGTCGGGTAGAGCTTGTCCGCCTCGGCGTCCCAGAGGGGGGCGGTGGCGACGACCTTCACGCGCTCCAGCTTCGCGCCGGCGGCGGCCATCGCGTCGTTGACCTTCTTCATGCCGCCCGCCGCCGGCTTGAAGCCGCACTGGCCCATCTGCCCGAGCACCACCGGCAGCTTCGGGGCGTTCAGGTCCTTGCGGAGGTCCTGGATCAGGCAGAGCAGGTTCGCTTCGTAGGCGTCGGCGAAGGGGCCGTTGATGTGGTCGTTCCAGCCCTGGAACCAGACGAAGCCCGCCAACTCGACCCCCTGGCCCCCGTAGGCGGGGAAGCGCTTGTCGATGTCCGCCAGCGTCGTCCGCACTTCGGCGAGCATCTCGCGGTACGACTTCCCGTAGCGCGCGCGGACCTCTTCGGCCGTCGTCGGCTTCTTCTCCTTCGCCGCGATCTCCTTCAGCTCCTCGTCCGTCGGCTGCTTCGCGCTCGGTGGGAGGAAGTCGCGGCCGAGGCTTCGACCTCCCCAGGCCGCCTTGATGAGGAGCACCTGCTCCTTGTGGAAGTCGCCGACCTTCATCCCGAACTCCAGCTCCGGGCCGACGCAATTCGGCGAGCCGTAGCCGACCGTGAGGGGGCCGCGGCGGTCGAGGAAGTTGATCCAGACGTCCTCCCGCACCACCCACTTGCCGTCGGGCTTGAGGTGCTTGTAGTCGTCCTTGAACTCGGGGGACGTCGACTGATACTCGGCCAGCTTCATCTGGCCCTTGCCTTCCATGTTCGACTGGCCGGCCAGGATGTAGACCTTCACCGGGGCGTCGACCTGGGCCAGCAGGACCAGCAGCGTTGTCATCATGCCCTTTGATACCCCCGCGTCGACGTCCCCGGCGTGGCGCTCTCTTGTCGAATCGCGTCAATGCCCGCGGACGATCAGCAGGGGAACCGCCGCGGCCCGCAGCACTTTTTCCGCCACGCTGCCCATCGCCCAGCGCGACAGGCCCGAGCGCCCGTGCGTGCCCATCGCGATGAGGTCGACGCCCGCCGCGCG
>DASVNH010000276.1:0-2966 GCA_036383955.1 Planctomycetota bacterium
ATCCCTCCGCGGCGAAAGCCGACGCCCTCAAGCGCGTGAAGAAGCTGGTGAGAAGCCGCGACGACGCGAGCCAGCTGGCCGGCGCGCACCTGCGCCTCGCCGACGACGCGATGGACGCGGACGACGTCAAGGCCGCGATCCAGGCGACGCGCGACGCGGCGTCGATCGCCAAGGCCGCCGGGGAAACGGCGCTGGCCGACGAGGCGACGGCCGCCGGCAAGGAGTACACCGCGCTGCAGCCGGAGGTCGACCGCTTCGCCAAGGCCCAGAAGACGCTCGCCGCGGCGCCCGAGGACGCCGCCGCCTGCGCCGACGCGGGGCGTTATCTCTGCCTCGTGAAGGACAAGTGGGAGGAAGGGCTCCCCCTGCTCTCCAAGGGCTCCGACGAGGCCTATCGCAAGCTCGCCCGCGAGGACGCGACGTCCCCCGCCGATCCCGCGGCCCGGAGGACGCTGGCGGGCGGCTGGTGGACGGCGGCCCAGAAGGAGCGCGTGAAGGCGTTCAAGAACGGCGGCCTGCTGCGGGCGCTCCACTGGTACGAGCTGGCGCTGCCGGCCCTGCGGGGCGCCGAGAAAGTCGAGGCGGACCAGCGGATCGACGCCTGCTACCGGCAGGCGCCCGCGGCGAAGACGCGCGCGACGTTCGTCCCCGAGAAGAGCATGAAGATCTTCCCGCTCGGGCACCGCCAGGGCATGTTCCCCGAGCAGAAGACGGACGACGCGACGGGCCCGTTCCGCGGCGAGCTGGTCTACTTCGACCAGCGGTCCGGCAGCGATGCCGTGTTCGAAGTGCGGTCCGGCCGGCGCCTCTCGAAGCTCCGCTGGAAGGGCGCCGCGATGCAGGCGATGACGATCGAGATCACGGACATGAGCGGCAACGTGGTCGCCAAGGGAGGCCCCTACGGCGGCGGCAACACCTGGGCTGAGTTCACGCTCGACTTCCCTCCCCTCTCCCGCTTCTGGATCAAGCTGAGCAACCACGTCAGCGTGTGGTATCTCGTCGACAGCATCGAGCTGAAGTAGGCGTCAGCGGAGCCGCTCGATGAGCCAGGCCGACGCCGATCCGGCGGGCGGCCCCGCCGCCCGGTTCTGGCCGTCGATCTGTCCCTCGAGCTTCACGGCCCGCGGCGCGAGCGCGGCCGCCACCGCCGGCAGGTCGCCCGCGAGCAGCGCGCCCGGCACGAGCGCGTCGTGGGGCACGTGCAGGAACGGGCTCCGCAGCGCCGACGCGCAGCTCTCCAGGCCGCCCCGCGCGTAGACCGCCCGGACCTCCTCCTCGAAGAGCGCGCCCAGCAGCGCCGTCAGCCCGCCCATCGGATGCCCGGTCTCCGGAAATTTCGGCGCGTCCCAGGGGACGTCGACCCGCGTCTCCGGCCCGTTCACCGGCGCGAAGGAGTCGCCCCAGAGCGCGATCCGGGAGGCGTCGATCTCCTTCTTCGCCCGCAGCGCGCGCAGGACGCCGCGGAGATCGCGCACCCGCAGCCCCGCGAGCGTGCGGCCCAGCATCAGCTCCGTCGCCGAGATCGAGGTCAGCGCGCTCGTGCGCCCGACGTCCTTCCCGGGCCGCGTCTCGCCCGTCCCTCGGAGGTCCACGAGGCAGACGGCGATGCCCGCGGCGAGGAGGGCGTCGACGTCCTCCTTCCGGTGCTTCAGGAAGCCGGCCTTCCCGTCCTGGGCGAACGCGACGACGACCGGCCCGCGCTCCCAGCGCTCCGGATAGAGGAGGAGGGCGGGGACGGCGACGCCCTCCGTCTCGAGCGAGAAGCGCTGGAGACCGCGGTCGATGACGCTGAACTCGGTCGGGTCGACGCCGCCGAGGATCCGCGCCCAGTCGGCCCGGAGATCGCCGGCCGGCTTCGCCATCGCGGCGACGAGCTCGTGGACGGGCTTGGACGCGGCGCCGCAGAGCAGCTCCTCCGAAGGACGCCGATCCGCGTTCTCCTTCTCCGGCGCCGGGATCGCGAACCAGCGCTCGAAGGCGGCGTAGATCCCGCCCTTGCGGTGCTCGGCGCCGATGTTGTTGCAGTGCGTGGCCTCGGGCGGCTGGCCCGACAGCTTGCCGCGCCCCGTCGCGGCGGCGAGGTGGTCGGGCTTTTCATAGAAGCCCCAGATCTTCCCGTAGCGCGCCCAGACCGGGTCGCGCTCGCGGTCCCAGGCGAACTCGTGCGCGTGGACGAGCCGCCGCGGCGCGACGGAGCCCACGATCGCCCAGGGCAGGAAGCCGTCGCGCGCGGAGAGCCGCAGGTTGCGCGTCGACTCCCAGCTGCCGCCGCCGGCGTAGTTGAAGGACGTCGCCGCGTCCTCCGGCAGCGGATACGGCGACTCCGGCTGCGGGCCGCCGAAGTTGAACGGCACGACGCAGGCGATCCGAGGATCGAGCGCGGCGGTCACGCCGGCGGGATCGCCGCCGCCCGCCACGGAGCCCAGCAGCAGGATCCGATTCGGGTCGACGCCCGGCCGCGCGAGGAGGAGGTCGACGCCCCGCATGAGGTCCCAGGCCATCCAGCCCATCAGGCTTTCGCCCGCGAGCTGGAGCTGGAGCGCGAGGGTGTAGCGGAACCAGTAGTCCTGGCGCCCGGCCTTGAAGGGCGCCGGAAAGCTCGCCGCGTCCTTGAACGGATGCTGGCGGCGCTCGCCGTGGCCGAGTTGGTCGGGCACGAGGACGAGGCAGCCCGCGCGCGCCCAGAGCATCCCCATGTCCTGGAGCTCCGCCTGGGTTTTCGCGTTGTGATGGCTGTGGATGATGATCAGGCCGGGCATCGACGCGGCGGGCTTCGCGGGCGAATAGAGGTTGGCCGTGACGAAAAGCCCGGGCCGGCTCTCGTACGCGAGGTTCTCGATCCGGCCGCCCTCGAAGGCGAGCGTCTTCGCGACGACGGGGCGCGTCGGAGGGGGCGCGGGCCAGGCCCCGAGCGAGTCGCGCAGGGCCTTCAGGCGGACGTCGCGGTACCGCTCCCAGTCCTCCCG
>DASVNH010000277.1:0-16466 GCA_036383955.1 Planctomycetota bacterium
CGCCGGACGGCAGGCCGCAGAGGAAGGCGGTCTCCTCCGAGCGCCGCCAGATTTCGCCGAGGTCCTCGTCGGTGGAGATGGCGTCGGCCCATTCGCGCTCGGCGTCGCCGGCGCGGGCGTCGGCGAAGGAGGCGAAGACGCCGGCGGCGCCGGCCTGGAGGAGGTCGGAGACCCAGGGCTTGTAGGGATTGCCGGCGCCGGGCAGCTCGCAGAAGACCACGGCGCAGTCGAGCCGCAGGCCGCGGAGGGGCGGGGCGCCCAGGAGGAGGTAGTCGCAGCGCTGGAAGGCGGAGACGCGCTCCTGGAGGTAGGCGGTGTCGGTGGGTGGCGCGTCGATCCGGCGCAGGGGGAGGCCGTCGGCCCAGGCGAGGCGATCGACGCGGTCGGCGCGGGGGCCGTCGCGGAGCGCGGTGGCCTGCAGGAGGCGCTTCTCAACCTTCGCTTCGGCGCCGCGGACGGTCTGGATCTGGCGGCGCAGGAAGGCGGGATCGGAGGCGATGAACCAGCCGAGGGCGGCGTCGGGGAACGGGTCGTCGTCGAGGCGGCGAAGGATGTCGGTCAGCGCCCGCACTTCCGCCTGGGTGATTTCGGCGGGCCGGACGACGGCGGCGACGAAGTCGGGGGCGCGGTCCTCGAGCCAGTCCTGGACCTGGGGCGCGTTGGCGGCGAACGAGGCGACGTGGAAGATGTCGGCCCAGCGGTGGACGGCGAGGGATTCGATCTCGCGGTGCATGGGGTCGGACTCGGGGATGGTGGTGACGATGGCGTAGCGGGGGACGCCGGCGTCGCCGCGTCCGGCGCAGGCGGCGAGGAGGGCGGGGAGGCAGAAGGCGAGGCGGCGCATGGGAGAAGCTTACCCGGCGATCGCGGATCAGGCGCCGATGAACGACAGGATGGTGGGGCGCTGGTAGGGGAGCTGGAGGTAGGAGCGGAGGCGGGTGGCGTGGGTCTGGACGAGGCCCTGGAGGCGGGGGTCGGAGGTGCGGCCGGCGTCCTGGAAGGCGGCGGCGGTGAGGTCGAGGGTCGAGAGCGTGCGCGCGACGGTGGGGCAGGCGAAGGCGGGGGTCATGCGGAAGTGGGTGACGCCGTCCTCGCGGGGGAGGGAGGGGAATTCGTCGGCGGTGACGGGCTGGGGGTCGTCGACTTCCCGTCCCGACTCCTTGAGGGGGAAGGGGCCGCTGAGGCGGAGGAGGGCCTGGCGGGTCTGCTTGAACTCCTCGCCCTCCTCGGGGGTGGACGAGAAGCCGCGCTGGGTGAAGAGGAGGTTGACGGCTTCCTCGACCCACTCGCGGGTGACGCCGCAGACGACTTCCTTCGCCCAGGGCAGGCCGGAGGCGGAGAACATGTGGATGAACCACTTGAACTGGCTGGCGGTGCGGGTGCGGAGGTAGTCGGCGGTGACGTCCTGGAGGTGCCGGGGGAGCTCGCTGCGGGGATCCTGGCCGCCCGTGATCAGGCGGCGGGCCATGACCATGGTTTCGCGATCGCCCTTGCGGAGGGCCTGGATTTCCTCTTCGTTGGCGAAGGCGAGCTCGGCGTATTCGCGGAGGCGGTCGCCGGCCGAGCGGCTGTCGAGGAAAGCGGCGACATGCTGCGAGAGAGGGGCCTGGAAGGCCTTCTCCAGCTCGGCGAGGTCCAGGACGAAGACGCAATGGCGCGCGGGCACAAGGTCCCTCGGCCGTTACTTCTTGGCGGCCCCGGCGGATTTCGCGGCCTTCTTGGACACCACCGTCGAAGGCTTGGGCGCGGTCCAGTGAGCTTCCTGAAGCATGACCAGGCCTCCCACGGGGCCGGCGACGGCGCCGTGGACGAAGACCAGGTTCTTTTCCTTGTCGATCTTGACGACGTCGAGGTTCTTGGAGGTCACCTGCTCGACGCCCCAGTGGCCGGCCATCTTCTTGCCGGGGTAGACGCCCTGGCTGATGGAGTGCTGGCGGCCGAGGGAGCCCGGGGCGCGTTCGCGGTCGGACTGGCCGTGGGTGGCGGGGAGGCCGTGGAAGCCCCAGCGGCGGACGACGCCCATGAAGCCGCGGCCCTTGGAGGTGCCGACGACGTCGATCTTCTTGAGCCCCTCGAAGATGGAGCAGGTGAGGGTGTCGCCGGCCTTGACGGCTTCCTTGCCGTCCCAGGGGATCTCGCGGATGATTTCGGGGTACTTCTTGGTTTCCTTGATCTGGCGGGTGAGGGCTTTCTTGCGCTCGTCGGCCTTGAGCTCGCCCTTGGGGATGACGTGGCCGAGCTCGGCGCGGGAGATGTTCTTGGGACGTCGTTCCCCGAACGCGATCTGCACGGCGGTGTAGCCGTCGTTATCCTGGGTTTTGACCTGGGTGACGACGCAGGGGCCGGCTTCGAGGATGGTGACGGGGAAGCACTGGCCCTTTTCGGTGTAGACCTGGCTCATGCCGAGCTTGCGGCCGAGAAGACGGGTGACCATGGAGCCCTCCGACGCGGACGTTTTACGAATTCGATGGACGCCCAGAGGGCGAGGTGTGACGGGGGAAGGGGGACCCTAACGGCGGGTCCCGACCAAGAACATATTTGTCCAGCGCCGCGGACTTGGAACTCCAATATACGCGGACAAGCCGAACGGCCGATTAGTACCGGTAAGCTAAGACCCTCACAGGTCGTGCACATCCGGCCTATCAACCTCGTCGTCTTCGAGGGGCCTTCTGGGAGACCTAATCTAGGGGGCGGCTTCCCGCTTAGATGCCTTCAGCGGTTATCCGTGCTGTCCATAGCTACGCTGCGATTACCACGAGCGTGATAGCAGCCACACCAGAGGGACATTCACTCTGATCCTCTCGTACTAAGAGCAACTCCCCGCAAGTCTCCTGCGCCCACCACAGATAGAGACCGACCTGGCTCACGCCGGTCTGAACCCAGCTCACGTACCGCTATTGATCGGCGAACAGCCGAACCCTTGGGACCTTCTCCAGCCCCAGGATGCGATGAGCCGACATCGAGGTGCCAAACCGCGTCGTCGATGTGGACTCTTGGACGCGATAAGCCTGTTATCCCCGGAGTACCTTTTGTCCGATGAGCGATGGCCCTTCCATTCGGAACCACCGGATCACTAGGCCCTGCTTTCACATCTGCTCGACTTGTTCGGTCTCGCAGTTGAGCACCCATCTGCCCTTGCGCTCCGCACGCGATTGCCAACCGCGTTGAGGGTGCCTTAGGACTCCTCCGTTACTCTTTTGGAGGATTCCGCCCCAGAAAAACTGCCCGCCTAACACTGTTCCACGCCCGGCTTCACGGGATCGTAGTTAGGATTCTAGCCAGACAAGAGAGGTATTTCACCGTCGACTCAGCTCCGGCCGGAACCGAAGCTTCAAAGTCTCCCTCCTATCCTACGCAAGGCAAGCCAAAACCCAATATTAGGGCTGCAGTGAAGGTTCACGGGGTCTTTTCGTCTTGTGGCGGGTAGGCGGCATCTTCACCGCCGTTTCTATTTCGCCGAGTACCAGTTGGAGACAATGGCCAAGTGATTACGCTATTCATGCGCGTCGGAACTTACCCGACAAGGAACTTCGCTACCTTAGGCATGCGGAGAACCCGGTCGCCCGGGTGATCGGACTGTATCTTGAGTCCGTACGCTGTCTAAGTCGGGTTGACGGATGGATCGCTGACTTGACCGAACCAGATCAATAGCCCGGGGCGTGAACTGTTTTCGCGTACGTCTCTCCGGCGTGCAGTCTCTGAGGATCCTCCTGGCTCGCCTCGGCCTTTCAGCCTCGCTCACCATCGGTTTCCTGCGGATAGTCCGCACCTCGCCCATTTTTACCTTCACCTCATCTTTCGACGCGGTGGGGTAGGGGAGGATGCACGGGTGTTCCCGCATACAGCCGGATTTATTGAGGGCCCTTTCGAAGTGCCCGACCCTCATAGTTAGGGCCGCCATTCACTGGGGCTTCGGTTAGGAGCTTCACCTTGCGGTTGACCCCACCCCTTAACCTTCCAGTATTGGGCAAGCGTCGGTCTGCATACGTCGTCTTACTTGACTTTGCGCAGACCTGTGTTTTTGATAAACAGTTCCCCAGCCCGCTTTGCTGTGACTCCGGGTCGCTTCAGGAGTAAATCCCTACACGATCCAGAGCACCCCTTCTTCCGAAGTTACGGGGCTAGTTTGTCTAGTTCCTTCAACTGGTCTCACTCGAGCGCCTGAGGATACGCTCCTCGCCTACATGTGTCTGTTTTAGTACGGTCACCTGAATTCGTCCCGTCGAGGATTTTCTCGTAAGTATGGCATCAAGGGCTTCGTCTTCGTTTCCTCAGACTGGCCAGAGCTCTTGACGATAGCAGGGCACCGGATTTTCCAAGCACCCTCGTCTACGGCCCTAGACCCGCATTTCTATCCGCGGGACCCTTTAGCCTCCTCCACCCCCCCAAACGGTAATAACCTCTTCCAGGTGGCTGGCGAATATTAACGCCATTCCCATCAGGTACGCTTTTCAGCCTCCCCTTAGGGACCGGCTAACCCTGGGGCGATTTACGTTGCCCAGGAATCCTTAGGCTTACGGCGTGCGGGCTTCTCACCCGCATTGGCTCGCTACTCAAGTCCGGATTATCACTTCCAAACGCTCCAGCACGCCTTGCCGGCATACCTTCGCGGCTGTTTGGAACGCTCCCCTACCACTTAAGGACGTTAACAACGTCCATAAATCCGCAGCTTCGGCACAAGGCTTAGGCCCGATCATTTTCGGCGCGGAAATGCTCGACCAGTAAGCTGTTACGCACTTTTTAAATGGTGGCTGCTTCTAAGCCAACATCCTGGCTGTCTTAGCATCTCCACATCCTTTTACACTGAGCCTTGATTTAGGGACCTTAGCTGGCGGTCTGGGCTGTTTCCCTTTCGAAGAGCAAGCTTATCCCCACCCTTCTCACTGCCAGGATAGTCACCACGGTATTCGGAGTTTGGTTGGGCAGGGTAGTCGGGTAGACCCCCAAAACCCATTCAGTCTCTCTACCCCCATGGTGTAGTTTCCTGACGCTGACCCCAAAGTCATTTCGGGGAGAACCAGCAATTCGCCTGTTTGACTAGTCTTTTGCTCCTACACGCAGCTCATCGCAGAAGTTTTCATCCTTCAAGCGTTCGGACCTCCCCCTGATGTTACTCAGGGTTCATCCTGGCCGTGCGTAGATCACAGGCATTCGGGTATGCTGCGTAGCACTAAATCGCCCATTTCGGACTCGCTTTCGCTCCGCCTCCGGTGCAGAACACCTTAGGCACGCACTACACAGCAACTCCCGGACTCATTAAGCAAAAGGCACCACGTCAGCCCTTGCGGGCCTCCGAGTGTTTGTAAGCAGATGGGTTCAGATCTTTTCACTCCCCTCACGGGGTTCTTTTCACCGTTCGCTCGCGCTACTTAGTCCACTATCGGTCTCCAAGGAGTCTTTAGCCTTATGCGATGGTCCGCACAGATTCACGCCTGTTTTCCCGTGGCAGGCGTTACTTGGGATGCTCCCAAGGAGAACCACGCTCCCTTTCACGTACGGGGCTGTCACCCGCTATGGCCGGCCTTTCCAGACCGTTCCGTTAGGTGCGCGATTTGTCAAACTCCCTCCCGCTGGGTGGCTAGGAAGGGGCATCCCACGACACCGCGCATGCAAACCCCATCCCGGTTGACACATGCATCGGTTTAGGCTGTTCCGCGTTCGCTCGCCGCTACTGACGGAATCGATGGCTCTTTCTCTTCCTGCGCTTACTGAGATGTTTCACTTCGGCGCGTATGGCTTCCCGACTTGCGCCGGGATACGGGGATTTTCATCCCCGTGGGTTTCCCCATTCGGACATCCGCGGATCAAAGCCCGCTTAGCGGCTACCCGCGGCATTTCGCAGCTTGCAGCGTCCTTCATCGCCTCTTGGAGCCTAGGCATCCACCATCTGCTCTTAGTAGCTTGTCCGCGCATATTGGAATCCCAATATGCAGACGGAGCCAAATCCTAAGCGCTGGTATCTCTTATGTTCTCAGTCTCGACAAAGACCTTTCGATCTTCGTCAGACCTTCCCGTTTGTCACAGAGCTCGCCGGTCCGGCCGGCCTTCCGCCGACATCCGGACCGCACTTCACCAAAATTTTTCGACGCGACTCCGTCGCGTTGTCCCGGGGCACTCCGATTTCTACGTCGAAGGCGGGCACCATCGAGGTGATTGCTATACACCTGAGGTTGCGACAGTTTATTTTCGGCGACGTCCTATGTCAAGCTTAATCGAAGAAAAAATTCGTCGCGGACTACTTTCCCACCGTCCGCAAATCCTTCCACGGGCGCACCGCCGTCTCCGCCCCGCGCGACTTCTCCGTCAGCGTCCCGCCCTTCCACGTGAACTCGATCTCGCCGAGGTACACGCCGTCGAGACGATGGAAGCCCGGCACGCTGTAGCGCGACGTCGGCGACGACGGATCGTACACGCCGCTCTCCGAGGGCATCCAGGTCATGTCCACGGCGCCCTTCGTCTGCGCCGCCTGCGAGAGCTTCACGGTGCCGCGCGGATCGTACACCCAGAGGCGGCGGATGTAGCGCGCCTTCGCGACGAGCGGCTTCTCGGGATTGTCCGCCGTCAGCTCGAACATGTCCTTCACCACCGCGCCCTCGCGCAGCTTGATCGACTCCTTGCTCACGAGGTCGTCGGTCAGCGGCTTCAGCTTGCCGTCCGCGCCCGCGCATTTCGGGCAGGGCGAGGGGACCTTGCTCAAGTCGGGATACTCCGTGTGGGAGCGGAAGGGGCTGTGGCCGCACGACTTGCACAGATACTCCGACGCCGCCGCCGGAAGGGCGAGCGTCGTCCCGCACGACTGGCACTTGTAATTCTCCACCACAAAGCTCTCGGGGTCGAACGAGAACGTGTTGTAGACCGTCCCCGTCGGCGCGTCGAACTGCGGATTCACCTTGGCGCGCGCGAGCTCGCTCCGCATGCGCTCCTTGCGGTCCATCGCCTCGCGGTTCAGCTCGTTGAAGTAGCGCGCCACGTCGGTCTTGAACATGTCGACCGCCTGATCCTTCGGCGGAGGCTTGCAGCCGGCGCCCAGGACCATGGCGAAGGCCGCGCAGACGATCATCAGGTGGCGCATAGGATGGTTCTCCCTCGTGGCTCTGAGTACGTGACGGAAATCGTACCCGCTTTCCGGGCTCGACTCAAGAAAAAGGCCGGGCTCAGACGGGCGGGTGGGAGCCGGCGTCCGGAGAGGGCTTGGACTTGGCGCCCCGGAACTGCGCCCAGAGGATCGCGAGCGAGCCTTTCATCCAGGAAGGCTTGCCCACCGGGTCGGGAGGATCGCCCGGCTTGCGCGCGCCCGGGCCCCAGCGCAGCGGCATCGCCTCGCGGAACTTCACGGGGACCGCTTCGGGGGGCGCGTCCTCGAACCAATAGCCGCACTTCTTGTCGGGCGAGATGATGTCCCGCTCCCGGAGATCCTTCTCGTCCAGCGGGAAGAGCCCGCACACGCCGGGGCGGTCGTTGTAGACCAGGCACTTCGGGCTGCCGTCGGAGTCGTCGTAGGCGGGACAGTTGAACAGCAGCTTGCAGCAGGCCCCGCAGCGGGAGCACGCGCCGCGGCGCCGCTCGAGCTTCTTCTCCACCCGGGCGTGGCGGAAATTGATCAGGAGGGCTCGGCGGATCTTGCCCACGGCCAGGGCAATGGACTCCCGGAGGCTGTACATGAGTCGGCTGGATTATATATCGTCGCGTCCGTCGCTTGACAAGCGCTATGTCGGAACTCTACGTCGGCCCCGCCGGCTGGTCCTACGAGGACTGGAAGGGACGCGTCTACCCCGAGCCCGCCCCCAGGAACTTCGATCCCCTCGCGTACCTCGCCCGCTCGTTCAACGCCATCGAAGTCAACAGCAGCTTCTACCGCCCCCCCTCCGCCCGCATGGCCGCGTCCTGGGCCCGGCGCGTCCCCGACGCCTTCCGCTTCACCGTCAAGGCCTGGCAGCGCTTCACCCACGACCGCGAGGCGTTCTCGGGGGCCGACGTCCTCCTCTTCCGCGAGGGCCTCGCCCCCCTCGCCGCGTCCGGCAAGCTCGCCGCCGTCCTCCTCCAGTTTCCGTGGTTCTTCAGGATGTCGGGCGACAACCGCGACCGCCTCCGCCGCGCCGCCGAAGCCCTGGCGGACGTCGGCGCCCCGCTGGTCGTCGAGCTCCGCCACCGCTCGTGGCTGGAGGCCTTCGACCTCCTCCGCGCGCTCAAGCTCTCGTTCTGCAACATCGACCAGCCGCCGTCGGCCGGCGCGCTGACGGGCACGCGCTACGTGACGGGTCCGATCGGCTACGCGCGGCTGCACGGCCGCAACGCGAAGGCCTGGTTCGACCCGCGGGCGGGCCGCGACGCGAAGTACGACTATCTTTATTCAGCCGAGGAGCTGAAGCCCTGGATCGAGGCCGTCGCCGAGATGGGCGAGGCGGACAGCGTGTTCGTGATCACCAACAACCACTTCCAGGGGAAGGCCGTCGCCAACGCCCTCCAGCTGGCGAAAGCGCTGGGGAAGGAGCTGGAGATCCCCGCGCCGCTCCGGGCCGCCTATCCCGAGCTTTTCCCTTGATTTGGCCCGGGGCCGACAGTAAACTGCGCGGCCTATGCCTGACCAAAAAGAAGAGCTCAAGAAAAAGATCGCCGGCCTGCTCAAGCAGATCGCCGATCTCAAGACCGCCGGCAAGGATCTCCGCAACGATCCGACGGCCCGGCAGACCCGCAAGACGCTCAAGCGCGCGCAGCGCCGCCTCCGCCTCCTCACGCCGATGCCCCTCGAGCAGCGGCTGGAGCGCGTCGGCAAGCTGACCGAGATGCTCTCCAAGCGCCTCGGCGAGCTCACCCAGGGCCAGAAGAAGGTCCAGGCCAATCCCTACGTGCGCTCGATCAAGAAGAAGACCAAGTCCCTCAACAAGCTCAAGAAGGGCCTCGAGCGCCGGCAGAAGAAGGCCGCGGCCAAGGCGCCTCCCGCCGCTCCGGCCGAAGCCGCCAAGCCGGCCGAAGGCAAGGCGTAGCGCCGGCGTGTCCCATTCCGGCACAGGCCGGTGGGATCCTCTCCGGAGATGCGGGTGAAAGAGTACGTTCTCCGGCCCGGCGGCTCCTCCGGCGATTTCAAGATCGACTACCGGAAGGAGCTCAACGAGCAGCAGTATGAAATCGTCGCCGCCCCGCCCGGCCCCGCCCTCGTCATCGCCGGCGCCGGCAGCGGCAAGACCCGCACGCTGACCTATCGCGTCGCCCGGCTCATCGAGTCCGGCGTCCCCCCCGAGCGCGTCCTGCTCCTCACCTTCACCAACAAGGCCGCCCGCGAGATGATCCGCCGCGTCCACGCGCTCCTGCCGGGCGAGACGCGCCGCATCACCGGAGGCACCTTCCACCACGTGGGCAACCTCGTCCTCCGCCGCCACGCCGCCCTCGTGGGCTACACGCCGAGCTTCACCATCCTCGACCGCGAAGACGCGCGCGACTTCATGGACGAGTTCGCCGCCGCCGCGTCCACGGAAGAGGGCTACGTGAAGTTTCCGAAGGGCGACGTCCTCCTCGAGATGCTCAGCTTCGCCCGCAACACCGGCACCACCGTCGAGCGCCTGGTCGGCGAGCGCTACCCGGTCTTCGGCGAGATCAAGGACGAGATCGTCCGCGCCTGCAACCGCTACACCGCGCGCAAGCGCGATCTCGGGCTGATGGACTTCGACGACCTGCTCGTGTACTGGCGCGACATCCTCGTGAAGCAGGCGGACATCCGCGAGGGGCAGCGCCGCCTCTGGGCCCACGTGCTCGTCGACGAGTACCAGGACACCAACCGCCTGCAGTCGGAGATCGTCGAGACGCTCGTCGGCCCCGACGGCAACCTCATGGTGGTGGGTGACGACGCGCAGTCGATCTACGCCTTCCGCGGCGCGCACTACGCGAACATCATGGAGTTCCCCAAGCGCCATCCGAGCGCGAAGGTCTACAAGCTCGAGACCAACTATCGCTCGGTCCCCGGCATCCTCGAGCTCGCCAACTCCAGCATCAAGCACAACCCCAAGCAGTTCGAGAAAACCCTCCGCGCCGTCCGCCCCGAGGCCGGCCTGCCGGAGGTGGTCACCACCGGCGACGCGGAGGAGCAGGCCCTCTTCGTGGCCCAGCGGATCCTCGCGCTGCGCGACGAGGGCGTCGGCCTCGACGAGATCGCCGTCCTCTATCGCGCGCACTATCACTCCATGGAGCTCCAGATGGAGCTCCAGCGGCTGGGCATCCCCTTCGAGGTCCGCAGCGGCCTGCGCTTCTTCGAGCAGGCGCATCTGAAGGACGTCGCCGCCTACCTCAAGATCGCCGTCAACGGCAAGGACGAGCTGGCGTGGAAGCGCGCCCTCAAGCTCGTCCCGCGCGTCGGAAAAGTGACCGCCGAAAAGATCTGGGCCCTGATCGAGCAGGACCGCTTCGGCGACGTCAAGGCCGTGATCCCAAAGCCCGCCCAGAAAGGCTGGGAAGACCTCTGCGTCCTGATCGGCAAGCTGCGGAAGCTGACGACGACCCCCGCCGAGATGATCCGCGCGGTCATCGACGACGGCGGCTACGAAGCCCACCTGCAGGCCAACTTCGCGAACTTTCCGGCGAGGCTCGACGACCTCCGCCGCTTCGCGGAGTTCGCCATCCGCTACGAGAGCGCCGAGCAGCTGCTGTCGGAGCTCGCGCTCACCTCGGGCGTGGCCGGCCAGGACGCGATGGAAGAGAAGGCGGACGAGGAGATGCTCGTCCTCTCCACCATCCACCAGGCGAAGGGCCTGGAGTGGAAAGCCGTGTTCGTGCTCTGGCTGGTCGACGGCAAATTTCCGGACGCCCGCGCCCTCAAGGATGCCGGGGGCGAGGAGGAGGAGCGGCGGCTCTTCTACGTCTCCGTCACCCGGGCCAAGGACCATCTGTACCTGGTCCACCCGGTCCTCGCCGACGAGCGCTACCTGCGCGGCGTGATCCAGAAGCCCAGCCGCTTCATCAAGGAGCTCGAGGCCTCGACCTACGAGGAAGCCACCGTCACGCCCAACGACGACGTCCCCTTCTAGCCGCTCACCACGAAGACACGAAGGGCACGAAGCGACTTACTTTGTGGCGGCGAGCGGATCGGGGAAGGCCTTCGGCCTTCCCGGGCCCGGAGGGCCCCCGCTGGAGAGACACCCGGGGGGGGCGACGGCGTCGTCGTCTCCTCCAGCGAACCAGATCCGATCGCCGCTTTATGCCTTTGTGGTGCGACCTTCGGATCAGGGCCGGAGCTCTTTCAGCTGGGCGTCGAAGTCGAGCCGGCCCGGGTGGCGCTCGCAGATCTTGGCGGCCTCCGCGCGCGACGCCGGCGTGTTCAGCGCGCGCAGCAGGCGGACCTGCTCCCACGCCAGGTGGATCCCCGCGCGCAGGGTGCGCGTCTCCCGCTCCGCCGCCAGCAGGGCCGCGAAGGCCCGCTCCGCGTCGAGCGTCCGCGCCCGCAGCAGCGCCAGGCCCACCCGGTCGCCCGAATAGGCCAGCCCGGGCTCGAAGCCCGGGATCGGCGCGGCCGCGACGTCCCGCGCCTCCGGGTGGCGTTCCAGCTCGATCAGCGTTCGCACGCGGATGGACGTCGCCGTCACCCGCTCCGACGTCGGCAGCCCCGGATCGGCCAGCGCCTCCGCGAGGGCCGCGTCCGCCTCGAGGAAGTCCGCCCGCGAGAGCTCGGCGTTGTGTCCGAGGCGGCTCATGCCGTCGTGGTACGCGTCGGCCCCCCGGCGGAACGGCCCGGCGCAGGAGGTCAGCAGCAGAAGCAGCAGGCAGGTTCGCTTCATCCAAAACCATCATAGACGATCGGGGCCCCCGGAGTTAAGCTCCCCGGCACATGGGTCTGTCGCTCCGCGACCTCTCGGTCCGGCGCAAGCTGCCGCTCATCGTCACCGCCACCAGCGGCGCCGCGCTGCTGCTGGCGTCGGCCGCGTTCCTCGGCTATCACCAGCTCGTGTCCCGGCGCGCCGCCACGCGCTCGCTCGAGATGCTCTGCGACATCCTCGCCGCGCAGATCGCCCCGGCGGTGGCGTTCGACGACGCCAAGAGCGGCGGCGAGGTGCTCGCGCCCCTCCGCCAGGACCCCCAGATCCAGGGGGCGGCCGTGTACCGCATGGACGGCTCGGCGCTCGCGGCCTTCCGGCGGGAGAACGTGACGCTGACCAAGCCCGAGCGCTTCGGCACGTTCGAGCTCGACGACGGCTACCTGATCGTCCGGCCGGTCCTGCAGGAGGCCCGGACGATCGGCACGCTGACCCTGCGCGCGGACCTCCAGCTGCTCCGGCAGCAGTTCCTCCGCGGCCTCGGCCTCGCCCTCCTGGTGTGGGCCGCCGCCTCCGCCGCCGCCCTCGCCCTGTCCCTCAAGCTGGGCGGCATGATCACGCGGCCGATCCTGCACCTCGCCGGCATCGTCCGCGAGGTCACGGCGCGCGAGAACTTCGACCTGCGCGCCCAGCCCCACGGCAAGGACGAGCCCGGGCAGCTCATCGACGGCTTCAACGACATGCTCGTCCGCCTCCACGGCCGCGACGTCGCCCTGCGCGGCGCCACGGCCGAGCTCGAGCGCAAGCTCAAGGAACTCGGCGAGGCCCGCGACCAGCTCGACGCCCAGCAGAACGAGCTCGCCACCTACCACGACCTCGTCACCCACGACGTCACCAACTTCGCCGGCACGCTCATGGTGATCATGGAGCATCTGCTCGACCGCCCCGACGGCTCGCTCGACGCGAAGACGCTCGACCTCCTCCGCCGCGCCAACCGGCAGGTCTTCCAGCTCAACCGGCTCGCGAACAACGCCAAGGCCCTCCACCGCGTCCGACGCAAAGGCCTCCCTCCGGCCACCGGCAAGGCCGTGCTGGGCGAGCTGCTGCGCCGGGTCGTCGACACCGTCCGCTCCGTCCATTTCGACCGCCCGTTCGACGCGGAGATCAACTGCCACCCGGGCGTCACGCTCCGCGAAATCCCGTTTCTCGAAAACGTCCTCCTGAACCTCGTGGACAACGCGGTCAAGCACACGCCCAAGGATGAGAAGCCCCGGATCGTGGCGACGGCGACGTCCGAGGCCGGCCGCGTGCGGCTGAAGGTGCGGGGCGGCGCGCCCTCCGACACGGAGCTGCGGAACCGTCTCTTCGAACGCTACTCGCGAGGGCCCCACTCGACCGGGGCGGGCCTCGGGCTGACCGTCGTGCGCGAGATCGTCGAGCGGGCCGGCGGCTCGGTCACGGTGGCCAACGCCAGGAACGAGGACGCCACGGAATCTTTCGAAGTCACCCTGGATCTGCCGGAGGCCTGAAGGTGGCGCGCATCGTGGTCATCGAGGACGAGGTCGACCAGGCGGAGCTCTACCGCATGGCCCTCGAGGCCGCGGGCCACGAGATCCTCCTGCTCCAGGACGACGTCCGGGACGTCGGGGGCGAGGTCCAGCTCATCATCCTCGACGAGCGCCTGGGCGGCCGCTCGGGATCGGCCCTCATCCCCGGCCTCCGCGAGCGCTGGCCCGGCGTGCGCATCCTCGTCCTCACGGCGGATCCGGACGTCGCCGAAGCCGCGGTCGAGAAGGGCGCCGACGAGGGCCGCATGAAGCCGATCCGCCTGGCTCAGCTGGTGGCGGGCGTCGAGGCGCTGCTACGCCGCTAGGACGTCGAGGGTCCCCGCGCGGATCGCCTCGCGGATCCGGCGCATGAGGCGGCCGTAGTAGCGGACGTTGTGCAGCGAGAGCAGCTTCGGCCCGAGCATCTCCTCCACCTGGAAGCAGTGGCGGATGTACGCGCGCGTGTAGAGGCGGCAGCAGGGGCCGTCGCAGGTCGCGTCGATCGGCGTCTCGTCGAGCGCCCACTTCGCGTTGCGCAGGCGGATCTGGCCCTCGGGGGTGAAGGCGACGCCGGTGCGGCCCATGCGGGTGGGGAGGATGCAGTCGAACATGTCGACGCCCGACCGCACGGCCGCGAGGATGTCGCGCGGCATGCCGACGCCCATGAGGTAGCGCGGCTTGGCGTCGGGCAGCAGCGAGGCGGTGTAGTCGACGACCTCGTCCATTTCCGGCCCGGGCTCGCCCATGGAGAAGCCGCCGAGCGCGAAGCCGGGCGGGTCGGCGGCCATGATCGTCTCGGCGGATTCCTTGCGCAGCTCCTTGAGGATGGAGCCCTGGACGATGCCGAAGAGGTTGGTCTTCGACGTCCGGCTGCGCTTCCACCACGCGTGGGTGCGGTCGAGCGCGGCCCGGGCGGCCTGGGGCTCGGGCGGGAAGGGGATGGGCTCGTCGAGCGGCATGATGATGTCGCTGCCGAGCTTCTCCTGGATCTCGACGACCCGCTCCGGCGTGAAGTTGACGGGCGAGCCGTCGAGGTGCGACTGGAACGTGACGCCCGCGTCGGTGATTTTCCGCAGCTGGGCGAGGCTGAAGACCTGGTAGCCGCCCGAGTCGGTGAGGATCGGCCCGTGCCAGCCCATCATCTTCTGGAGGCCGCCGAGCTTCGCGACGTGGTCCTCGCCCGGCCGCAGATGCAGGTGATAGGTGTTGGCGAGCAGGATCTGGATCCCCGCGTCGCGCAGCTCTTGAGGCTCGAGGCCCTTCACGGCGCCTTTGGTCCCGCAGGGCATGAACGCGGGCGTCTCGAACGCGCCGTGGGCCGTCTCGATCCGGCCCGCGCGCGCCTTGCCGTGGCGCGCTTCGATCGTGAACTTCATGCGCGGCGGATTCTAGCGACTTCCGGGGCGCTTGACGACCCCCGACCGCGGTTTTATGATCTCCCTCTCTCGCGTCCCGCCGGGGTAGCTCAATCGGTTAGAGCGGCGGTTTCATAAGCCGTAGGTTGTCGGTTCGAGTCCGATCCCCGGCACCATACATCCGCGGGGCGCCCCCCAGGCGGGGGGCGCCGGTGCGCGGTTCATCCCTTGCGTCAGATGCGGAAGTCGGAATTCCATCCAAGTTCACGTTCGGCCTTCAGGGTGGAGAGGGTGCCGTCCTTCTCCGCGATGTTATAGACGCCGGGCTGTCCACGTGTGATCGCGCGCCGCGCCGCGTCCGCGGCCGCGTCCACATGCAGCGGTCCGCCGCTGGGTGGACGATCGAAGCCGGTCCCGGGTCCGTAGAGTTTGCCGTACCGCAGAATAAGTCCGGCTAACGGAGCGCTCATCACCTGTTGCTCAAGGAGGCTGACCGCGCGCGCGCGCCCCGCCGTCGCGTCATCCGCGGCGGCTACGTCCAGAAGGCCACCTTCGTCATGGGGCATCGGACCTGGCGCGTACGCGAAAGCGATGCTTTGCGCGATCATCCGCTTGACCCCCGCGGCGACGGCGGCCTCGACGAGATTTCGCGTGCCTATCTCCCGGATCCGATTGTTGCGCGCTCTCGCCTCGGCCAGTTTCGCTGGATCGAGCCCGGGGGGAAGGTCGGTCAGTTGCTGAAGGATGACGTCGGCCCCTGATTCGGCCACGACGCGCCGCAGCGCGCTCTCATCGAACACGTCGACCATGACCGGATGGACACCCATGGCTCGCAGGGCCTCTGTCCTCTCCGCCGAGCGCGTCGTGCCGAAAACATCCCAGCCTTCGTCGACCAGAAGGGGGCACAGTCTCCGGCCGATCACGCCGCCGGCGCCGGCCACAAACACGCGATGATTCAACGTGGGCCCCTCGGGCTCAGGCGGGCGGAAGGAGCGCCTCTTCCACGGAGGCGGCGACGCGGAAAAGACTGATCAGCCCCAGCAGCTTCAGGACGTCGAGGATCACGGGGGGGGGCCGCACCAGCACGACGTCGCCCTTCTTGGCGGCGCAGTCCGACTTCGCCTTGATGAGCAGGCCGAAGCCGGACGACGCCATGTAGCTCAGGAGCGTCATGTCGACGACGAGATAGGCGAGCTTCTGCTCGTCGAACCAGCGGAAGGCCGCCTCGAACCGCTTGAAGGTCGAGAGGTCGACCGAGCCCTCGATACGGATGACGGCCTGCCCTTGGGGGTGTCGCGCCGTGCTGACCTTGAGCGGTTCTTTCATGAATCCCACATTCTTATATCGGATGGGAAGCCCCGAAGGAACTCCGCATTTGCGGGACCCCCGCCGGTCTGATAAGATTTCCCCTGATGATTCGAGCGCTGGCGGCGCTGGTCCTGCTCGCGACGCTGTCGCCCGCCGAAGAAAACCCGGCGGACGCCGTGCTCGCCCACGACCATCATCCGGGGCTGGGACATCCGGAAGAAGGGGAAGGGGAACACCACCACGGCGATCCCGACGACCATCACGAGTCGCCCGACAGCCCCTGCCACCACCACGACGACCACACGTGCTGCAACGCGGGCCAGGCGCTGGGCCTGCCGTCCGCGTCCGCGGGCTTCGAGAAGCACATCCTGGGATTCCTCGCGATCCCCTGCCTGGAGCCGAGCGTCCCGCCGGTCGCGCGCGAGCTCTTCCACGTCCCGCTAGGCTAAGCCTTCACCTCCAGGGGACCGTGTCGACGGACGCGTCCGTCCACGCTCCAATTCCGCGTCCACTCTCTC
>DASVNH010000278.1:0-5585 GCA_036383955.1 Planctomycetota bacterium
TCCCTCGCGCACTGGCGGCCTTCGGCGATGGCCCAGACGACGAGCGACTGGCCGCGGCGGGCGTCGCCGGCCGCGAACACGCCCTTCACGCTGGTGGAGAACTTGCCGAACTCGGCCTTGGCGTTGGAGCGCTCGTCGGTCGCGACGTTGAGCTGCTTGATCACGGTCTCCTCGGGTCCGAGGAAGCCCATGGCGAGCAGGACCAGCTGGGCCGGCCAGATCTTTTCGGAGCCGGGGACCTCGACCATCTTGGGACGTCCGTCGGCGCCCTTCTCCCACTTCACCTGGACGGTGTGGAGCTCCTTGAGGTTCCCCTCCGCGTCGCCCACGAAGCGCTTGGTGCTGATCGAGTACGTCCGCGGATCGGCGCCGAAGCGGGCGGCCGCCTCCTCCTGCCCGTAGTCCATCTTGTAGACCTTGGGCCACTGCGGCCAGGGGTTGTCGGCCGCCCGGGCGTCGGGCGGCTTACCCAGCAGCTCGAACTGCGTGAGCGACTTGCAGCCGTGGCGCATCGACGTCCCCACGCAGTCGGTGCCGGTGTCGCCGCCGCCGATGACGATGACGTCCTTCCCGGTGGCGCTGATGAACTTGCCGTCCTTGTGGGCGCTGTCGAGCAGGCTCTTGGTGTTCTTGAGCAGGAACTCCATGGCGAAGTGCACGCCCTTGAGGTTCCGGCCTTCGATCGGGAGGTCGCGCGGCTTGGTCGCGCCCATGCAGAGGGCGACGGCCTCGAACTCCTTGAGGAGGACGTCGGCGGGCATCGTCTTGCCCACCTCGACCCCCGTCTTGAAGACCACGCCTTCGGCGGCGAGGACGTCGACGCGCCGCTGCACGACCGACTTCTCGAGCTTCATGTTGGGGATGCCGTACATGAGGAGGCCGCCGACGCGGTCGTCGCGCTCGAACACGGTGACGAGATGGCCGGCGCGGTTGAGCTGAGCCGCGCAGGAGAGGCCGGCGGGGCCGGAGCCGACGACGGCGACGCGCTTGCCGGTGCGCCGGGCGGGGGGCTCGGGGACGACCCACTTCTCGTCGAAGGCGCGGTCGGCGATGGAGGCCTCGAGGTTCTTGATCGTGACGGGGAGCTCGTTGATGCCGAGGACGCAGGAGCCCTCGCAGGGCGCGGGGCAGACGCGTCCGGTGAACTCGGGGAAGTTGTTGGTCTTGTGGAGGCGCTCGCTGGCGTCCTTCCACAAGCCGCGGTAGACGAGGTCGTTCCACTCCGGGATCAGGTTGTTGATGGGGCAGCCGGAGGCCATCCCGCCGAGGAGCGTGCCCGTGTGGCAGAACGGCACGCCGCAGTCCATGCAGCGCGCGCCCTGCTCGCGGAGCTTCGACTCGGCCTGATGGTGATGGAACTCCTTCCAGCCCCGGATCCGGTGGACCGGGCTTTCGGACTCCGGGGTCTCGCGCCTGAATTCCGTGAAACCTGTCGGCTTTCCCATGATCTCTTATTGGCCACAGAGACACAGAGGCACAGAGCGACGGCTCTTGTGGTCCTCAGGTCTCATCGGCCCCTTCCAAAAAAATAAGGTCGTCTCTGTGTCTCTGTGTCTCTGTGTCTCTGTGGCTAATTTCCGCCCACGCGGGCGGCCTTGTCCGTGGCGTTCATCTCGAAGGCCTTCATCTCGGCCTCGTCCTCGGACAGCCCCATCTCGCGCACCTTGCGCTCCGCCTCCAGCGCCCGCTTGAAGTCGTGCGGCAGCACCTTGACGAATTTCGACAGGATCGACTCCCAGAGCGCCAGCACCTTCCAGGCCTTCTGGCTCTGCGTCAGGTCGGCGTGGCGGCGCACCATCCAGCGGATCTTCTCGACCTCCTCCGGATCCTCCAGCGGGGTGAGCCCCACCATGGAGGGATTGCAGCGCTGCGCGAACGAGCCGTCCTCGTCCAGGACGTAGGCGATGCCGCCCGACATCCCCGCCGCGAAGTTCCGGCCGGTCGGCCCGAGGATGACCACGCGGCCGCCCGTCATGTACTCGCAGCCGTGGTCGCCCACGCCCTCGACGACCGCGTTCGCGCCGCTGTTGCGCACGGCGAAGCGCTCGCCCGCGAGGCCCCGGATGTACGCCTCGCCGTCCGTCGCCCCGTAGAGGGCCACGTTGCCGATGATCACGTTCTCCTCGGCGGAGAAGGTCGCGGTCGCCGGCGGATACACGACGAGCCGGCCGCCCGACAGCCCCTTGCCGATGTAGTCGTTCGCCTCGCCCTCGAGCTCGAGGGTCATCCCGCGCGGCACGAACGCGCCGAAGCTCTGGCCGGCCGATCCCTGGAAGTGCAGGCGGATCGTGCCCTCGGGCAGCCCCTTGAAGCCCCAGCGGCGCGTCACCTCGGCGCCCAGGATCGTCCCCACCGTCCGGTTCACGTTCCGGATCGGGAGCGTGGCCGCGACCGACTCCCGCTTCTCCAGCGCCGGCCGGCACAGCTCCATCAGCTGGCTCTTGTCGATCGTGCCCTCGAGAGCGTGGTCCTGCGTCAGGGTCGCGTAGCGCCCGACGTCGGCGCCCACCGGCGGCCGGTACAGGATCTGGGCGAAGTCCAGGCCCGCCTGCTTCCAGTGGTCCACCGCCGTCTTCATCTCGAGGAGGTCGGAGCGCCCGACCATCTCCTCCAGCCGGCGGAAGCCGAGCTTCGCCATCAGCTCGCGGACTTCCTGCGCGACGAAGCGCATGAAGTTCACCACGTGCTCCGGGTCGCCCGTGAACTTCTCGCGCAGCTTCGGATCCTGCGTCGCCACGCCCACCGGGCAGGTGTTCAGGTGGCAGACCCGCATCATCACGCAGCCGAGCACCACCAGCGGGGCCGTCGCGAACCCGAACTCCTCCGCGCCCAGCAGCGCGGCGACGACGACGTCCCGGCCCGTCTTGAGCTGGCCGTCGGCCTCGACCCGGATCCGGCTCCGCAGGTTGTTGAGCAGCAGCACCTGCTGGGTCTCGGCCAGGCCGAGCTCCCACGGGATGCCCGCGTGCTTGATGGACGTCAGCGGCGACGCCCCCGTGCCGCCGTCGTAGCCGGAGATGAGGACGACGTCCGCCTTGGCCTTGGCGACGCCCGCCGCGACGGTGCCCACGCCGACTTCGGCGACGAGCTTGACGCTGATCCGCGCTTTGTCGTTGGAGCACTTGAGGTCGTAGATGAGCTCCGCCAGGTCCTCGATCGAGTAGATGTCGTGGTGCGGCGGCGGCGAGATCAGCCCGACGCCCGGCGTGGCGTGCCGGACCTTCGCGATCCACGGATAGACCTTGGAGCCGGGCAGCTGGCCGCCTTCGCCCGGCTTCGCGCCCTGGGCGATCTTGATCTGGAGCTCCTTCGCGTTGACGAGATACGAGCTCGTCACGCCGAAGCGGCCGGACGCGACCTGCTTGATCGCCGAGTTCTTCGTGTCGCCTTTCTTGATGCCGAGGCGGGGGTCGTCGACGCCCTCCGGCTGGTAGCGCCGCGGGTCCTCGCCGCCCTCCCCGGTGTTCGACTTCCCGCCGATCCGGTTCATGGCGATCGCCAGGCCCTCGTGCGCCTCCTTGGAGATGGAGCCGTACGACATCGCGCCCGTCTTGAAGCGCAGCACGAGGTCGTCGACCGACTCGACTTCCTCCAGCGGCACGCCCGCCCCCGGGAACTTGATGTCCATCAGGCCCCGGAGCGTGCAGACCCGCTTCGACTGGTTGTTGACGAGCTCGCTGTACTCCTGGAACACCTTGTAGTTCTTCGTCCGGCACGCGTACTGCAGCCGGTGGATCGTCTCGGGGTTGAACAGGTGCGCCTCGCCGTCGCGCCGCCACTGGTACTGCCCCCCCGCGTCGAGCACGTGCCCGTTCGTCGGACGTCCGGGGAACGCGCGGTCGTGGCGCATCCGCGTCTCGCGCGCGATCACGTCCGCGCCCACGCCGCCCACGCGGGAGGCCGTCCAGGTGAAGTACTTGTCGATGAAGTCCTGCGACAGGCCGATCGCCTCGAAGATCTGCGCGCCGCGGTAGCTCTGGATGGTCGAGATGCCCATCTTCGAGATGACCTTGACGCAGCCCTTCACGACGGCCTTCGCGTAGTTCTTGCAGGCCTGCTTGGCCTCGACGCCCTGGATCGCCCCGTCGTGGATGAGCTCCTTGATCGACTCGAAGGCCAGGTACGGGTTGATGGCCCCGGCGCCGTAGCCCAGCAGCATCGCGAAGTGGTGCACCTCGCGCGGCTCGCCGGTCTCCAGGATCAGCGCCGCCCGCGTGCGCGTGCCCTCGCGGATCAGGTGGTGATGCGTGGCCGAGACCGCCAGCAGCGACGGGATCGGCGCCTTCGACGGCCCCACGCCCCGGTCCGAGAGGATCACGAGGTCGGCGCCGGACGCGACGGCCTCCGAGGCCCGGGCGCGGAGCTCCTCCACGGCCTTTTCCAGCGCGGGACCGCCGCCGTCGACGTCGTACAGGGCCGGCAGCGTGACGGCCTTGAAGCCCTTCTCGCCTTTCAGCGCGCGCAGCTTCTCGAGCTCGTCGTTCTGGAGGACGAAGTTCTTGAGCCGGATCTGCCGGCACGACTCCGGGCGGGGATCGAGCAGGTTGCGCTCGCCGCCGATGGTGGTGTCGGTCGCCATGATGATCTCTTCGCGGATGGCGTCGACGGGCGGATTGGTCACCTGGGCGAAGAGCTGCTTGAAGTAGCTGAAGAGGGGCTGGGGGCGGTCGGAGAGCACGGCGAGCGGGGTGTCGGTGCCCATCGAGCCGATGGGCTCGACGCCGTCCTGGGCCATGGGCGTCATGAGGATCTTGAGGTCCTCGGTCGTGTAGCCGAAGGCGTGCTGGCGCGCGAGGAGCGGGCTCGCCTCGGGCGTCGCCGCGGCGGGGGCGTCGGGAAGCGCCTCGAGGGGCACGAGGTTGTCCTTCACCCAGGCGCGGTACGGCTTGTCGTTCGCGACGCGGCGCTTGATCTCGTCGTCGCTGACGATGCGGCGGAGGTCGAGGTCGACCATGAACATGCGGCCCGGCTGCAGGCGGCCCTTCACGCGGATCTGCTCGGGGGCGATGCGGAGCACGCCGGCCTCGGAGGCGAGGACGACGAGGTCGTCCTTGGTGACGCAGTAGCGGGCGGGGCGCAGGCCGTTGCGGTCGAGGCACGCGGCGATGCGGTGGCCGTCGGTGAACGCGATGAGGGCGGGGCCGTCCCAGGGCTCCATGAGGGTGGAGTGGTACTCGTAGAAGGCGCGCTTGGCCTCGGGCATGGACTCGTGGCCGCTCCACGGCTCGGGGATCATCATCATGGCGGCGTGCGGGAGCTCCCGGCCGGTGAGGGCGAGGGCCTCGAGCACGTTGTCGAACATCGCCGAGTCGGAGCCGTCGGTGTCGACGACCGGCAGGATCTTGGCGACGTCCTCCCCCAGCAGCGGGGACTTGAACATCTTCTCGCGGGCGTGCATCCAGTTGATGTTGCCGCGCAGCGTGTTGATCTCGCCGTTGTGGCTGAGGTAGCGGTACGGGTGGGCGCGGGCCCAGTTCGGGAAGGTGTTGGTCGAGAAGCGCGAGTGCACCATGGCGAGCGCGCTCTCGAGCGCCGGGTCCAGGAGGTCGGCGTAGTACTCGGTCACCTGCGTGGCGCGCAGCATG
>DASVNH010000279.1:0-8026 GCA_036383955.1 Planctomycetota bacterium
CGTCAGGCGAAGCGCGGCGGAGGGCCGTCGCCGTTAGCGACCACCCTGCCCTGCGGAGCCCGGACTTTGCCTCCCTCCGACTCCCGCCGGAAGGCGACCGTCCGCGCCCCCTTCTTCCATGCCCGATTGTCAAGAACCGCGAGGGGTCATTTTATCAGGAGGGCCCTGAATTTCTCAAGGACGTCCTGATCGACGCGCTTCGATCCGTTCACCTGGGTGTAGAGCCAGTCCGGCCGCGCCGCCGCCTCCTCGGCCACCCAGCGCGCCGCCCGGATGAAGTACCCGGCCCGCTCCTTCACCCGGCTTTCGACCATCCCGCGGGTGCCCTTCGCCAGCCCGGCGTAGAACGGCGTCTCCACCCTCACATACACCACCGCGTCCGTTTTCACCCGGTCGCCCGCCGGCGTCGTCCGCATCGCCACCACCGTGCTCCCCACCAGCGCCGGCAGCGGGCCCATCTCGAACGATCCCCGCGCGACGTAGAAGCGGCGCTCCGGCTCGCGGTGGACCAACTCGAAGCGCATCCGCATCCCCGCCGGGTCCATCACGTAGAACACGTCCCGCTCCGGCTTTTCCGGGTCGCGGAAGATGTCCCAGGTCCCCCGGCCGAGCTCCCGCACCACCCCGCTCGTGAACGGCATCTCGGACAGGAGGAAGTCGTAAACCTCCAGAGAGCTCCGGACCTCCGCCGCGTCCAGCGCCACGACCGCGGCCACGTCCGCCAGCACGAACTCGATCCGCCGGCGGGCGACGTCCGACAGGTCTTCCCAGGGGACGACGTAGGGGTCGACCGCCACCGCCGAACAGGCCGACAAAAGGACCAACCCTGTAGACAAAGCAGACAGGCTGGTTTGTCTACACGAGGGCCGCACGGATCAGTCCTTCGGCCAGCTTGAGGGCGGCCGCGACGTCCTTCCCGGGCCCGCCGCCCTGCACGAACATCGCCGAGCCGCCGCCCTTGCCCTGGATGAGCGCGACGGCCTCCTTGAAGACCGGCCGGAGGTCGAGATCCACGTCCGCGCTCCGCGCCAGGACGAGGGCCTCCGCCCCGCCCATCACCGCGACCTTGCCCGGCGTCTTCACGAGCTCCGTCGCCACGACGCGGATGTACTCGAGGCCCTTCCCCGGAAACGCCTCGACGACGATCTTCCCCCGCGCCGCCAGCTCGCGCCCCGCGTGGCCCGCCAGGGCGCGCTCGGCCGCGTTCAGCGCCTTGCGCGCGTCCGCGGAGTCCGCGAGCACCCGTTCCAGCGCCATCTCGAGCGCGACCCGCGGGACCGAAAGCTTGCGCCCCAGCTCCCGCACCACCCGCGCGTTCTCCCGCGCCTCCTTCAGCGCCCGGAACCCGCAGACGAAGCGCACCCGCGAGCCGTCCTTCCCTTTCTCGACGTCCGTCACCTGGATCACGCCCACCTCGCCCGTCGACCGCGGATGCGTCCCGCAGCAGGCCTGCGTGTCGAAGTCGCCCACCTGGATCACCCGGATCCTCGTCTCCCCGGCGGGCGGCGGCTTCCGCAGCGGCAGCGCCTTCGCCTCCTCCGGCGTGTGGAGCCCGACCTTCACCGCGCGGTTCTCGACGACCACCATGTTCGCGAGCGCCTCGGCGCGCTCGACGTCGATCGGCCCCACGGCCTTGTCCAGGTCGATCGTGCTCTCGTCCTCGCCCAGGTGGAAGCTGGACGTCGCCGCCCCCGCCACGCGGACGAACGCCTCGGACAGCAGGTGCTGCCCGTGATGCTGCTGCATGTGGTCCCGCCGGCGCTCCCAGTCGATGAGGCCGTGGACCTCGCCGACGACCTCCTCCGCGACGACGTGGAGGACGTCGCCGCCCTCGTCGACGACGTCGGTGACGTCGTGGCCGTTGAGGGTGCCGAAGTCGCAGGGCTGGCCGCCGCCCGTCGGGAAGAACGCGGTGCGGTCGAGGACGACGCCGCGGTCCGTCTTGCGGACGACCCGGGCGGTGAATTCCTTGAGGTACGGATCCTGGTCGTAGAGCCGTTCGGTCATGGGCGGATGATATCATGCGGCGGTGAACCCGCGTCAACGCCTCGGGCTGGCCGCGGCGCTGCTCGCCGCGCTGGTCCTCCGGGTTTGCCTGACGCTGAGCCTGCGCGAGGCGCCCTACTTCCACGACCCGATCGTCGACGGCGCGGCCTACGACCGCTGGGCGGCGGAGATCGCCGGCCCGAGCTTCTGGGGCTCCAAGGCCTTCTACCAGGACCCGCTCTACCCCTACGCGCTGGGCCTCTTCTACAAGGTGTTCGGGCGCGACCTCCTCTGGGTCCGCCTCGTCCAGGCCCTGGTCGGCACGCTCGGCCTCTGGATGCTGTTCGAAGCCGTCCGGAGCCTCACCGACTACCGCACGGCGATCCTCGCCCTGGTCATGGGCGCGCTCTACAAGACCCTGGCCTTCTTCGACGTCGCCGTGCTCAAGGACTTCCTCGGCGTCGTCGCGATCGAGGCGGCGCTGTTCTTCTGGACCCGCGCGTCCCGCTGGAAATGGCTCGGCTTCGGCGCCGCCCTGGGCCTCGGCACGCTGGTCCGCGGCAACATGCTCCTCGTCGCGCTCGCGGCCGCCGCCTTCCTCGCCGTCCGGCGGGAATGGAAGCCGGCCGGGCTCGTGCTCGCGGGGGTCCTCGCCGGCGTGCTCCCGGCCACGATCCGCAACGCCGCCGTCGCGGGCGAGTTCGTCCCCACGACCTCCCAGCTCGGGCCCAACCTCTACACCGGCAATAACGCCGACAACACCAGCGGCCGCTACCGCCCGCCGCCGTTCCTGAAATCGGGGAGCACGGAGTTCGAGGAGCCCGGCTTCCGCGAGGAAGCCGAGCGCCGGCTCGGGCGGAAGCTCCGGGCGTCGGAGATCGACGCCTACTGGCGCGGCGAGGCGCTGCGCTGGATCGGCTCGAACCCCGGGACCTTCCTCGGCGTCACGCTCAAGCGCGCGGCGATGCTGCTGCACGCCTACGAGATCCCCGACGACCTCGACCCCGCCTTCATGGCCCGCTTCGCCTGGCCGCTCCGCCTGCCGCTCTTCACGTTCGGCCTCTTCCTGCTCCCGCTCGCCGCGGCGGGGATCTATCTCGCCTGGGCCGAGCGCGCCAAGTTCGCCCTCGCCTTCGTCCTGCTCGGCGCCTACGCCGCCTCCATCCTCTTCTTCTTCGTGTTCGCGCGCTACCGGCTGCCCGTCGTCCCCCTCCTCCTCCTCTTCGCGGCGTACGCCGTCACCCGCCTGATCCAGCTCTCCCGCTGGCGCATGACCGCCGTGCCGAAGACCGCCGCCGCCGTCTTCGTCGCCGCCCTCCTCCTCGTCCACGTCCCCCTGCCGGAGGCCGTCGGCGGCCACCGCGACTTCCGCGCCGCCCACTACAACCTCGGGCTCTACCGGCGGAGCCAGGGGCGACACCCGGAGGCCGCCCAGGAGCTGCTCTCCGCCGCGACGCTGCAACCCCGCTATCTGCGGGATCCCGCGTTCCTGTGGACGCTCGGCGACGTCCTCGAGCGCGCGGGCCGTCCGGAGGAGGCCTACGAGCGTTACGCGGCGGCGGCGGAGATCGACCGCGAATCCCCCGAGGCCCCCTACAAGCTCGGGCAGGTCCTGCTCGCCCGCGGGTTGCTCGACCGCGCCGCGGAGAAGTTCGCGGAGGCCGTCGCCCGCGACCCGAAATTCGCCCCCGCCTACCTGCCCCTGGCGGACGTCGAGGCGCGCCTGAAGCGCACCGACGACGCCCTCCGCCACCTCGACGCGGGCCGGGCGGCGGCGCCAGCGGACTGGTCGCTGCCGCTGCGGCAGGCGGAGATTCGGCGCTCGCTCGGCCAGTGGCGGGAGGCGCGGGCGGCGGCGGAGGAGGCGCTCCGGCTCAAGCCCGGCCAGCCCGAGGCGGAGGCGATCCGGGCCGAGGCGGCAGGAAAATCGGGCCGCTGACCCCCGGGGAAACCCTGAGAGCGTATACTGAGCGCATGAAACGGCGGCCCGCGTTGTGGCTCGGAGCCGGCATCGTGGCCAGCATCCTCCTGGCGCTGCTGGCGCTGCTGGCGGCAGGGCGCGTCGCGCCCTCCCCGGCTCCCGCGAAGACGACGAGCCGCTAGGTCAGTCCCGAGCCGGATGGAGCTCGCGTTCGAGCTCGACGACGGCGTGCCGGAAGCCGGCCTTCATGAGCGGCCCGAACAGATCCGGGTTCATCTGGGAGCTGTCCCGCACGGCCCAGAGATGCTCCTGCGTGTAGAAGCGGTGGAACGTGGGCATCTCCTTTTCGAGCGACAGCGCGAGCTCGTGGATCGTGTCCATGCGGTCGGTCTTCGCGATCGCCGGATAGAACTCGAAGCGGAACCATTTCAGCCGCGCGCGGCGGCCTTCGACGTCCGTCGTGGAGCGGACGAAGCGGAGCACGGCGTTCCTGTGGGCGGCGCACCAGGCGCCCTCGGCGCTGGAGGCGGAGTAGCGCTCGCACTCCAGGGCGGGATCGCCCGCGCAGCCCGCGAGAAGGAGAATCGAGACGCCGCGGCGCACTAGGGGCCTCCGCCGCCGGTCATCTTCGCGGCGGGGCCGCGGACGACGGCGCGGAGGGTGTCGCGATTCAGCCGGGCGATGACCTCGAGCGGGATGTCCTTGGGGCAGGCCTCGGAGCATTCGCCGGCGTTGGTGCAGTGGCCGAAGCCCTCGCCGTCCATCGCGCCGACCATGGCGATCACGCGGTCCCAGCGCTCGGGCTGGCCGTGCGGGAGCAGGCCGAGGTGGCTGACTTTGGCGCCGGTGAACAGCATCGCGGCGGCGTTGGGGCACGAGGCGACGCAGGCGCCGCAGCCGATGCAGGCGGCCGCGTTCATCGCCTCGTCCGACGCCGG
Organism: Planctomycetota bacterium; assembly: GCA_036383955.1. GTDB lineage: Bacteria > Planctomycetota > MHYJ01 > MHYJ01 > JACPRB01 > JACQFK01. The sequence continues at coordinate 4,846 of DASVNH010000279.1, forward strand.
CTTCGGGACCGGCTGGGTGTTCGCTTCGGGCGCCGAGCCCGTGTTCACGCTGATGTAGCCGCCGGACTGGATGATCCGGTCGAAGGCGCTCCGGTCGACGACCAGGTCCTTCACCACCGGGAAGGCCTTGGCGCGGAAGGGCTCGATCAGGATCGTGTCGCCGTCCTTGAACGCGCGCATGTGGAGCTGGCAGGTCGTCGTGGCCTTCCACGGCCCGTGCGGGCGGCCGTCGATCATCACGCCGCAGGTCCCGCAGATGCCCTCGCGGCAGTCGTGGTCGAACGCGACCGGGTCCTGGCCGCTCTCGAGGAGCTGCTCGTTCAGGACGTCGAGCATTTCCAGGAACGACATGTGCTCGGTGATGCCCTTCAGCGTGTACTCGCGGAAGGCGCCCTTGTCCTGGGCGTTCTTCTGCCGCCAGATCTTCAGGTGGAGGTCCATTATTTGTAGCTCCGCTGGGCCGGATGCACGTAGTCAAACGTGAGCGGCTCGACGTGACGGGTCTGGGCCTGGTTCTCGCCCTTCCATTCCCAGGCCGCCGCGTGGGAGAACTTCTCGTCGTCGCGCTTGGCCTCGCCTTCGGGCGTCTGGTGCTCCTCGCGGAAGTGGCCGCCGCAGGATTCCGCGCGCTCCAGGGCGTCGCGCACCATCAGCTCGCCGAACTCGAGGAAGTCGGCCACCCGGCCGGCCTTCTCGAGCGAGGTGTTGAACTCCTCGTTCTCGCCCACCACCGCGACGCTCCGCCAGAACTCCTCGCGCAGCGCGGGGATCTTCTGGAGCGCCTCCTTCAGGCCCGCCTCGCTGCGCGCCATGCCGCACTTGTCCCAGACGATCTTGCCCAGCTCGCGATGGAAGGAGTCGACCGTCCGCTTGCCCCGAATCGACAGGAGCTTCTTGACGCGGGCCTCGACCTCCCCCGCCGCCGCCTTGAACGCGGCGTGGTCCGACGAGACCTTGTCGAGCTTGGTCGTGGCCAGGTAGTTCGCGATCGTCGACGGCGCGATGAAGTAGCCGTCCGCCAGGCCCTGCATGAGGGCGCTCGCCCCCAGGCGGTTCGCGCCGTGGTCGGAGAAGTTGGCCTCGCCGCCCACGAAGCAGCCGGGGATCGTGCTCATGAGGTTGTAGTCCACCCAGAGGCCGCCCATCGTGTAGTGGACCGCCGGGTAGATGCGCATCGGGACCTTGTACGGGTTCTCGCCCGTGATGCGCTGGTACATGTCGAGCAGGTTGCCGTACTTCTCGGCGACGGCCGCCTGGCCCATGCGCTGGATGGCGTCGCGGAAGTCGAGGCAGACCCCCAGGCCCGTCTCGCCCACGCCGCGGCCCTCGTCGCAGACGGCCTTGGCGGCGCGGCTGGCGACGTCCCGGGGCACGAGGTTGCCGAAGCCCGGGTAGCGCCGCTCCAGGAAGTAGTCGCGCTCGTCGTCGGGGATCTCGTTCGGCGCGCGCTTGTCGCCCTTGGCCTTCGGGACCCACATGCGGCCGTCGTTGCGCAGCGACTCGCTCATCAGGGTCAGCTTGGACTGGTAGTCGCCCGTGACGGGAATGCAGGTCGGATGGATCTGGGTGAAGCACGGGTTGGCCATGAGGGCGCCCTTCTTGTGGGCGCGCCAGATGGCCGTCGTGTTGCAGCCCTTGGCGTTCGTCGAGAGGTAGAAGACGTTGCCGTAGCCGCCGGTGGCGAGCAGGACCGCGTCGCCCGCGAAGGTCTCGATCTTGCCCGTGACCAGGTCTCGGGTGACGACGCCGCGCGCCTTGCCGTCGACGACCACCAGGTCGAGCATCTCGGTGCGGGCATGCATCTTGACGCGGCCGGCGTGGATCTGGCGGGACAGCGCCGAGTAGGCGCCGATGAGCAGCTGCTGGCCCGTCTGGCCGCGGGCGTAGAACGTGCGGGCCACCTGGGTGCCGCCGAACGAGCGGTTGGTGAGGTATCCGGAGTACTCGCGCGCGAAAGGCACGCCCTGGGCCACGCACTGGTCGATGATGTTGACGCTGATCTGGGCGAGGCGGTAGACGTTTCTCTCCCGCGCTCTGAAGTCGCCGCCCTTGATGGTGTCGTAGAACAGCCGGTACACGCTGTCGCCGTCGTTGGAGTAGTTCTTCGCCGCGTTGATGCCGCCCTGGGCGGCGATCGAGTGGGCGCGGCGGGGGCTGTCCTGGTAGCAGAACGCGTGGACGTTGTAGCCCAGCTCGGCGAGCGTCGCGGCGGCGGCGCCGCCCGCGAGGCCGGTGCCGACCACCAGGACGGTGTACTTGCGGCGGTTGGCGGGGTTCACCAGCTTCATGTCGAAGCGGTGCCGCTCCCAGGACGTCTCGATCGGACCGGTCGGGGCGGCGGATTTGAGGTCCATTACGGGCTCACCTTCACGATCTCGGTCCAGACGGCGAGGGGGACCGCGATGAATCCCGCGACCAGCAGCGCGGAAACCAGGATCGCGATCTTGCGGAGGGCCGGTTCCAGATGGGGCCGGTTGAGGCCCACGGTCTGCAGCATGCTCCAGAGGCCGTGGGAGAGGTGGAGCCCGACGGCCAGCATCGCCAGGATGTAGGTGAAGCCGACCGGGAAGCTCTTGAAGCCCACGACGACGTTGGCGTACACGTTGTCGGGGTCGAACTTCGGGTGGGCGTGCCCCGTGGTGAAGTGCAGGAGGTGGTAGACGACGAAGAGGGCGACGATGGGGCCGCTCCACATCATGGTGCGGGACGCGTAGGTCGAGCCGTGGGGCTTCTTGCCGAGGTACGGGACGGGCCGGGCGTCGGCCTTGAGCTTGGTGAGCATGATCGAGACGACGATGTGGACGACCACCGCGACGAGCAGGGTGATCCGCGTGCCCCAGAGGATGCCGGGGCTGTGGTGGAGGAACTTCGAGTAGTCGTTGAGCTTCTGGGCGCCCGCGAACACGAGCAGGTTTCCCGCGACGTGGCCGATGAGGAAGCCGAAGAGGATGACGCCGGTCAGCGCCATCAGCATCTTCAGGCCCAGGGTCGAGCGGACGTAGCGGGCGGGTGAAGGGTCTTGCATAAGCGGCGGTACTCTAGCAAACCTGGAAACTTCAATCCAGAATCCGGAATCCAGAATCCGGAATCCAGGGGAAGCCAGAAGCCTTCGTAAGCTTCCCGGATGAAATGGACAGCTTGAGGATCCGACTTTTCGAGCTGGATTCTGGATTCCGGATTC
>DASVNH010000280.1:0-9579 GCA_036383955.1 Planctomycetota bacterium
GGGGGCGGGGGGGGGACGACTAGGTTCTTGGCACTTGGCTCTTGGCTCTCGCCCCTTGGTCATTGATCCTTGGTCATTGGTCCTTAAACACGGCGCTCCAGTCGACGGACGAATCGTCGGCTTCGCCCTCGAGGTCGCGCAGCTCCTGGCGGACCTCGTCGCGCACGCGCGCGCGCACCTCCGAGAGGTGGTTGCGGACGTCGCTCTCCTTCACCCCGAGCTTCTTCGCGAGCTCCGCGTAGGTCGGCGGGTCGCCGGGCGCGAGATCGTAGGCGTCGAACACCAGGAACGGCAGGAGGCGGCGCGACGCCTCGTAGCGCGACTTGACCCGGCCCACCGCCCGATTCACGAGCTCGCGCACCCAGACGCGGTCGAACGCCTTGTCCGGATCCGACTCCGCCCCCGCCGCGTCGAGCAGGGCGTCGTCGAGCGGCACGTGCCGGACCGCCCCGCCCCGCTTCAACCGCTGGAGCGCCTGGTGCTCGTTGCCCGCGAAGTTCCGCAGCACGCCCTTCAGGAACGTGCGGAACGTGCTGCGCGCCGGATCGAACTTGAGAAGGACGTCGCGCTCCAGCAGCCAGAGGAAGAACGCCTGGGCGAGGTCCTTCGCCTCCTCGTTCTTCTTCCCGTACGTCAGCCGGACGAAGTGATAGACCGGCTTCCAGTAGCGCGCGGCCAGCGCGTCCATCACCGCCTGCCGGGCCGCCGGGTCGGGATTGCGCAGGTGGTCGCGCAGCCCCTCGGTCGTCCGCGGAAACTCCCGCCCCGCGCCGCCCAGCTCCGTCGCGTCGCCCGCCATCGCCGCTATTCTACCCGCTCCGCCCGGAGCTCGCGCTCGACCTCCTCCACGTAGCCGCGCACCTCCGCCGCCGACAGGCCGAGGCGGAGGGCGACGTCCTCCGCCGCCTCCCCCGCGGCGACGCGCTGGTAGGCCAGGAAGGGGACGATGCGACGTCCGGCGCGGAAGCGCTCGCGCACGGCGTCGAGCGCCCCGTCCGCCCAGGCCGCCTCGAACGCGGCCTCCGCCGCAGGCCGCGTTTCGCCGGTGTGCTCGCGGACGAGCTCCCGCATCGCCTCGCGGAGGGTCCGGCCGCGCGACAGGCGCTCGCCGAGAGGCGCGGTGGCCAGCCACGCGAAGAACAGCCCGGTCCGTCCCGCGTCGCCGAAGTAGGCCAGCAGGGGTCCCTCGCAGCGCCGGATCAGCAGCCGGGCCACCGTGCCGCGCGTGTCCGTGTCCACGCTCATCTCCTCCTCCTCCCGAGCAGCCAGACGAGCAGCAGCTCCAGGCCCAGCGCGCCGCAGGCCCCGCCGCCGCTCGACCCGCTCCCTCCGGTCGCCTGGAACGTCGCCGTGTAGACGGCGGGGGACGTCGCGACATCGTGGGTCGCGGCGCCGCCGTCCGACCAGCCCGTGAACGCGTAGCCGGGCACGGCGGGAATGCCCAGCGTCCGCGTCTGGTTCAGCACCCCGTCCACGACCGTGCCGTGCCCCACCGTCGCGCCGTCGAGCGTGACCTGGAGGCCCGGCGGATCCGTGGCGAGCGTGAAGGCCGACAGCACGGGCGGGACGTCGCGCGTGACCGTCGTCGACAGCCCCGCGGAGTCGGTCACGGTGAGGGTGATCCGGTACCAGACGTCCACCGCCGTCTCGCCGGCCAGGGGCACCGTGAACTGGCCGGACGTCGATCCCGCGGTGTCCGGCGTGAAGGGATGCAGGTGGGTCCCGTGATGGAAGTCGACGCGCCAGGAATGCGCCGCGCCCGCGAGCGGGCCATCCTCCGCGTCGCTCGCGGTCCCGAAGTAGACGACCGTGTCGCCGGCGGCGTAGGAGGGAGGCGCGGCGATGGAGGCGGCGGGCGCCTGGTTGGAAAGCACCGTCAGCGTGGCGGCGGGGCTCGTGGCGTTCCCGACCGGGTTGGTCGCGCGGCAGCGGATTTGGGCGCCGTCGTCGGCCGCCTGGGCGCCGGTCAGCGTGTAGGACGCGGACGTGGCGCCGGGGATGTCGATACCGCCCCGCTGCCACTGGTAGGCGATCGGCGCGGTGCCCGAGGCGCTGACGGTGAAGGTCGCGTCCTGGCCGAGGCCGACGACGCGGTCCGCCGGCGGGAGCGTGAAGGCCGGCGCCGTTCCGGCGGTGTACGCGATCCGGTTGACGCGGCCCTGCCCCGCCGCGCCGCCGGCGAACTCGAGGTAGTACAGCGCGCCGTCGGCGCCGACGTCGAGGTCGATGGGCTGGTTCGCGCCCGTGGCGAACACGGCGGTCGCGTTCCCCGCCGGGTCGAGCGTGCGGATCCAGCGGTTGGTGAGGTCGGCGAAGAAGTAGAGGCCGTGGTAGGCCGCGGGAAACGCGCCGCCCTGGGGATAGAACACGCCGCCGGTGATGGCCTCGCCGGCGCCGGTCCCTTCCGCGACGCCGTCGTGGCCGTAGGTCGTCAGCGGCCGCGTGAAGCTCGGGAAGCTCGCCTGGGCGAAGTCGCCCTCGGTCATGGGCCAGCCGTAGTTGGCGCCCGCGACGGCCTCGTTCACTTCCTCCCAGGTCGCCTGGCCCACGTCGTTCACGAAGATCCGGCCGGTGCCGGGCTGGATCGCGAAGGTGAAGGGGTTGCGCAGGCCGGCGCACCAGATCGCCCGATTGACGCCGCTCGTCATGCCGACGCCCGCGATGGTCGTCGGGTTGTCGGCGGGAATGGAGCCGTCGGGCTCGATCCGCAGGATCTTGCCGAAGCGGTTCGAGAGGTTCTGGCCGTTGCCCGACGGCCCGCCGTCGCCGACCGCGACGTAGAGGTGGCCGTCGACGCCGAAGTGCAGCGCGCCGCCGTTGTGGAACATCGTCGGCGCCGTGTCGAGGTCCATCAGGATGAGCTCGCTCCCGGCCAGCGCCGTGTTCCCGTTCGCGGTGAAGCGGCTCAGGCGGTTGTGGATCGTAGGCGTCGACACCGTGTGGTAGACGTACACGAAGCCGTTGACCGCGAACTGGGGGTCGAACGCGACGCCCTCCACCCCGCGCTCGCCGCCGGTTTCGACCGGGAGCGTCAGGAACGGCGTCGGCAGGAGCGCGCCCGCGGCCGTGATCACCCGCACGGCGCCGCCCTTCTCCGTGACGAAGAGCCGGCCGTCCGGCGCGAAGGCCATGGACGTCGGGGAGCTCAGCCCCCCGACGTAGACGGCGTCGGAGAAGCCCGCGGGGACGACGGCGGCTCCCAGCGGCAGGGCCAGCAGCAGGGCGAGCGGCAGGACGCGTTTCATAAGGCCTCCCATCCGAAAGCCCTATTTGCGGCGCTTCGCGAGCGTTTAATGGTGAGTCAGCTTTGATTCCGCGGGTCGCGCCCCTCGGAGGCGACCCGTGGAATCAAGCGTGTCGAACCACTAGAATCCCCGGATGGATCGGGCGACCTCCCACGCGGACAAGCACGCGAAGGCCGTCGAGGACGCCTTCCGGGGCCTGGAGGGGCCGATCGCGGACTTCGGCTGCGGCGAGGGCCTCTTCGCCGGCCGGCCCGGCTACGTGGGCATCGACCGGGAAGCGGGGTCGGCGGCGGGGGTGCGGGCCGACATCCGCCGCGTGCCGCTCCGCGACGGCGCCTGCGCGGGGGTGCTTTGCGTGAACGCCCTGCACCTGGTGTCCGACCCCCTGGCGGTCCTCGGGGAGATCGACCGCGTCCTGCGGCCCGGCGGGCGTGCCTACGTGAAGAACCGCTGGTACAAGACCGCGGGACGTCGGCGGGACAGCCTGCTCGCGCGCTGCGCGCACCAGGCGAGCTTCTGGCTGCACGGGGTGGCGCACGGGAAGACGGCGCTGTTCACGCGCGCGAATCCCGACGGCACGCGGGCGATCTGCCCGGGCTGCTTCCACCGCTGGTTCGCGGCGCGGGGCTACGCGGTCGCGTTTCCGGCCACGCACGTGGCGGTGCTCGCGAAGCCGCTCATCGCCGGGCGCTGAGCGGCGCGCATTCGACCTCCTCCGCGTCCGCGAGCGGCCGGGGCGGGGCGCCCCGGAGGTCGGCCCAGGTCTTCGTGAACTCCGCGCCGAGGAAGACGATCTGGGCGGAGTAGTTGACCCACACGAGGAAGACGACGAAGGAGCCGGCGGCGCCGTAGGTGGAGGCGATGGCGCTCCGGCCGAGATAGAGCCCGATCAGCGTCTTGCCGACGTTGAAGAGGAACGCCGTGAGGAGGCCGCCGACCCAGGCGTCCTTCCAGCGGGTCCGCGCGTCGGGCAGGTAGCGGAAGATCGCGGCGAAGAGCAGCGAGATCAGGCCGAAGGACACGAGGAAGTTCAGGACCTCGATGACCGCGCCGGTCCCCGCCCAGGCCCGCAGGGTGCCCGACAGCGCCTGCAGCGCGGCGGAGGCGAGCAGGGAGACCAGCAGCAGGAACCCGGTCCCCACCACGATCGAGAACGACAGGACGCGGTCCTTCAAGGTCCCCAGGATCCCCCGCCCCGGCTTCTTCCGCACCCTCCAGATCTGGTCGAACGAATCCTGCAGCTCGACGAACACGCCCGTCGACGCGATGAGGACCGCCACGACGCCCGCCGCCGCGGCCGCCAGCCCCGCCTTGGGATGCCAGAGCCGGCTCAGGATGTCCTGCACCGCCGCCGCCCCGTGCGGGCCGATGAGGCTCCCGAGCTGGCGCTCGACTTCCCCCCGCGCCGCCTCCTGCCCGAAGAGCAGGCCCGCCACCGAGATCGCGATCAGCAGGAGCGGCGCGACCGCGAACGCGGTGTAGTAGGCCAGCGCGGCGGCCATCTTCGGGCCGCGGTCGTCGATCCAGCGCTCCACGGCGGTCCGGACCAGGCGGCCGATCCCCGGCCGCTCCGGAGCCTTCCGGCCCGGCGCCGCCCGGGCCAGCGCGGCGGCCGCGACCAGGCCGATCGCGAGCGCGACCTCCCCCCAGCCCGGACGGTCGCGCCGTTCCGTCGCCCGCATCCGCAAGGCGGATCCGGCGTCGCGGAGTTTGTCCCGGATCGGAATTCTTTGGTATGCTCCCGGCGTGAAGATCCTCAGCTGGAACGTGAACGGCCTGCGGGCCGTCCAGAAGAAAGGCTTCATCCCCTGGCTGCAGAAAGTGAAGCCCGACATCCTTTGCCTCCAGGAGATCAAGGCGCGGCCCGAGCAGCTCGAACCGGAGCTGACGGCCATCCCGGGCTACACCGCCGTCTTCCACCCGGCGAAGCGCCCGGGCTACTCGGGCACCGCCATCTACGCCCGCGAGACGCCGGACGAGACGTGGAACGCGATCGGTGACGCGCGCTTCGACGACGAAGGCCGCGTCCTCGGCGCGCGCTTCGGCAAGCTGCACGTGATCAGCGCCTACTTCCCCAACTCTCAGGAAGGCGGCGCCCGGCTCGACTTCAAGATCGACTTCTGCCGCCTCATCACCCGCCACCTCACGCGCCTGACCGCGGAGGGAGCCGACGTGGTCCTCGCCGGCGATTACAACATCGCCCACGAGGAGATCGACCTGGCCCGCCCCGACGCCAACCACGAGAGCCCCGGCTTCTTCCCCCGCGAACGGAAGGCGATGTCCGAGTTCCTGAAGGCGGGCTACCACGACGTCTTCCGCGAGGCGAACCCCACGCTCGCCGGCGCCTACACCTGGTGGTCCTTCCGCACCGCCGCCCGCGACCGGAACGTCGGCTGGCGCATCGACTACACCAACGTGAACGCGCGCCTGCGCGACCGCGTCCGCCGCTCGTGGATCCTGCCCGACGTCCTCGGGTCCGACCACTGCCCCGTCGGCCTCGAGGTGTCCTGATGGACCGCGAGGTCCGCGGCGCCGTCGTCCGCTACGCCGAGCGGCGGCGGGCCCTGTCCGCCCTCCTGCTGGCCGCGACCGTGCCGCTCGCCCTGGCCGGCTGGATAAGCGGCCAGATGGCCTTCCTCGCCTGCGGCGCCCCGCTCCTCGTCGCCGCCCTGTGGACGCAGCTGCCGGCGCGCCCGCTCGACAACCGCCGCGACGCCGGCACGCACCCCCTCGCGGCGCGCGGCCGCGCGCCCCGCTCCATTCCGCTCGGCGACGTCCGCCAGGTCCGCGCCGCCGGCTCGGCCGGCCGGATCGAATTCTGGATCGACCTGCCCGACGGCCCCCTTCCGGCCGGGCAGCGGTCGGACGTCGAAGCGGCCCGCGCCTTCGCGCGCCGGATGTCGGAAGACCTCGGCTGCCCGCTCGATGTCCGCGACGTCCGCTAGGGGCTCGTCACGACGACGTTGTCGAAGACGAACGTCGGGAAGGCGGCGCCCGGCAGCGTCGTGCCCGAGCGGGTGAAGAGCTGGATCGACACGGGCGCCGTGGGGAAGCCGGGCTGAATCAGGACCGTCGTGTCCCCGAGCGACCAGGCGGCGTTGCCCAGGGAGTCGACGCTGAACGTCACCTTCTGGACGCCCGGGCTCGAGGGCAGAGACACCGTTTGCGTCGCGGCCCCGATCGTGAACGTCATGTCGCCGCCGGGCGTCGCGAAACGTTCGGCCGTCGCGAGCGGAGCATGGGCGGAGGTCACGATCTCCACGCCGCCGGACGCTTCGCCGGTCGTGGCGTCGAGGTCGACGGCCACCGTCAGGGGACGGGCGGTGAAGCTCAGCTCCGTGTGGGCGGTCTGGGCGCTGTCGCCCAGGCTGACGGCCATCGCCAGCCCGGGCGCCGGGCTGCCTTGCGCGGGAGCGATCGACGTCCCGGCGCTCACGTGCCAGTCGGGTCCGGCGGAGCTTCGGTTGAAGTCGTCGCTGAACAGGACCGCGGCGCCGTCGTCGCCGTCGTCGCAGGCCGGGAGGAGGGCCGCCGCCGCCGCGAGCCACAGAACTCGTTTCACGTCAAGGGAGTCGAGCCGCGTCACGCGCCGTTGTCGCGCGGGATCTTCCTCATGCTGGAGGACAGCAGATGCGTTACGTCGTGACGGGCCTCGCGCTCGCGGCCCTGGCGGGCTGCGCCGGAGATTCGACGTCCAGAGACGTCGACCAGACGAAGGTCGGCTACTCGGTCGACGAGCTGCGCCAGTCGGGCGCTCCCCAGGGAGCGATCGACCCGGTGAGCGGCGAGTGGGTCCCGGCGGGCACGTTCGCCAAGACGAGCTACGAAGGCATGACCTATTACTTCGCCTCGGAGCAGAACAGGGAGGCCTTCGAGCGGCGTCCGCATGAGTTCGTGACCGCCGACGGCTACCTCCGCAAGCCTCTGGACGAGGTCCGCCGCGAAGCCGAGGTGAAATAAGCGGAACGAAACAGACCGTCTGTTTCGTTCCGCCCCTTGCTACACTGCCCGGCGATGACGAAGCGGGCCCTGTCGCACGGCGATCTCCTCGAGCTCAAGCGCTGGAACACCCCCACGATCTACAACGGGTGGGAGCAGATCACCGCGGCCGATCCCGCCCGCGACGGCTTCAATCTGGAGCCCGTCCGCGATTTCATGCCGCAGATGGGCGTCATGGTCGGCTACGCCGTCACGCTCAAGGTCCGGCCCGGCGAGAAGAAGCACAAGAAGCCCGAGGCCTGGAGCGCCTGGCGGAAGCACCTCGCGGGAATCGACGGCCCCAAGATCGTCGTCGTGCAGGACCTCGACAAGCCCGACCTGTACGGCAGCTTCTGGGGCGAGGTCAACGCCAACGTCCACCGCGCCCTGGGCTGCGTCGGGACGATCACCGACGGGGCGGTCCGCGACGTCGCCGAGATGACCAACGCCGGCTTCCACGCCCTCGCCCGGACCCTCTGCGTCGGCCACGCCCATGCCTGCCCGGTCGAGTGGGGCGTCGACGTCCGCGTCTTCGGCCGCAAGGTCCGGCAGGGCCAGCTCATCCACGCCGACCAGCACGGGTTTCTCGCCGTCCCCGACGAGGACCAGAGGGGCCTGCTCGAGGCCGCCCGCTTCATGGACGCGAACGAGTGCCGGACCCTGATTCCCGCCGCCCGCGCCTCGGCCGGCCGGCCCGTCGCCGAGACCCTGCGGGAGATCGACGCCGCGCAGGCCGCCTTCCGCGACCACGCCGCCAAGAAGTTCTCCAAGAAAGGGGAATGGTGATGGACCTCCGCCCGCTCGGGACGTCGGACATCCGCGCGTCGGCCGTCGCGTTCGGCGCGTGGGCCCTCGGCGGCTGGCGCTGGGGCGGCGCGGACGAAAGGACGTCGATCGACGCCCTCCGCGCGGGCCTGGACGCGGGGATCAACTTCATCGACACGGCGCCGGCCTACGGGTTCGGCGTGGGCGAGGAGATCGTCGGCAAGGCGATCGCGGGACGTCGCGACCAGGTCGTGATCGCCACGAAGTGCGGCCTGATCTGGGACGAGGCGAAGGGGATGTTCTTCTTCGCCTCCGACGACAAGGGGCGCAAGGATGACGGCCCGCGGCGCATCCACAAGTACCTCGGGGCCGAGCGGATCCGGAAGGATCTCGAGGGGAGCCTGAAGCGGCTGGGCACGGACCACGTCGACCTCCTCCTGACGCACTGGCAGGACCCCACGACGCCGATCGAGGACACGGTGGCCTGCTTCGAGGACCTGAAGCGGGAAGGCAAGATCCGCGCCTACGGCGCCTGCAACGCGACGATCGCGGACCTGGAGCGCTACGGGCGGATCGCCGCGGACCAGGAGCGCTATTCGATGCTCGACCGCAAGCTGGAGACGTCGAATCTCCCCTGGTGCCGCGCGAAGGGCGCGGCGACGCTCGCCTACTCGCCCCTCGAGCACGGCCTGCTGACCGGCAAGGCCACGGCGGGGCGGACCTACAAGGAGGGCGACCTCCGCCTCGGCCATCCGAGCTTCACGCCCGAGAACCTCGCGCGCGTCGGCGCGCTGCTCGACCGGCTGCGGCCGATCGCCGACGGCCACCGGGCCACGCTGTCGCAGCTCGTCATCGCCTGGACGATCGCCCAGCCCGGCCTGACGCACGCCCTCGTCGGAGCGCGCACGCCCGAGCAGGCGCGGGAGAACGCCCGGGCGGGCGAGATCCGCCTCGGCGACGGGGACCGGGCGGCGATCGACGCGGCCCTTCACGACTACCGCAAGTAACGGTTTTCCCGACACCCTCCGGACCCGACGTCGTAGATAGGTCCGATCGATCGCGTGGCGGGAGGAATAAGGGGGGATTCCCCTCCCCGCCGACGCCCCAAGCCGGCGTCTTTCGAGTCTCTTACTCTAGGAGGATCCGATGAAAGCCCTTTCTGTCGCTCTCGCGGTGGCGTCCTGTTCGCTCCTGATCCTGGGCGCGGCCGCGGCCGCTCCGCTCCAGGACGTGAAAGTGGAAATCACCGACAAGGGCTTCACGCCCCAGCAGGCCGAAGTGACGGCCGGCCAGTCGGTGATCTGGATGAACACCTCGAAGCACGAGCATACGGTGACGGCCCGGGCCGCCGCCGCGCCGGACCAGGACGAGAAGGACAAGGCGAAACCCATGTTCGACTCGGGCCCGATCAAGCCGGGCGCCTCGTTCTCGTACAAGTTCGACAAGGCGGGGACGTACACCTACGCCTGCACGATCGACAAGACGATGACGGGCGTCGTCGTGGTCAAGGAACGCAAGTAACCAGCAGCCCATCTCCTCGGGCCCCCTCCCCATCCACGGGGAGGGGGCCCTTTCTTTTTGGACAAATCCT
>DASVNH010000281.1:0-3397 GCA_036383955.1 Planctomycetota bacterium
CACCGCCACCCGGCCGTGCAGGCGCCGGAGCGTCTCGACGGCCCGGCGCAGCGCGTCGAGCGCCTCCCGACGGATCTCCGGCGTGTCGGAGACCGAGAAGGTGTCCCGGCCCGCGCGGCCGCCCGGGACGTCGGAGCACGCGAGGCGCCAGAAGCGGAACAGCGTCGCGCCGGCGGATCCGGCGTCGGCGTGGCGGCTCCAGCCGCGGAGGAGGTCGACGGCCTCCGCCAGCTCGGCGGGGAGGCCCGCTTCGCGGGCGGCGGCGAGGATCACCGGGATCCAGAGGTCGGCGGGCGGCGAGTAGGTGTCGAAGGCGATCCGCCGGGCGGCGTCGAGGTCCATCCGCGGCGTGTCCTGCAGGAGGTCGGTCGCGCGCGAGGCGCGGGCCCGGTACTCGCCGAGGTGCGCGTAAAGGGCGCCGGCCGGAAAGTCCTCGCGCTTCCAGGGGAGGCCGGGCGTGACGCGGTCGGCGGAGACGTCGCAGCTCTGCAGGAAGCCCGCGGGCGGATCGTCCACGCGCGGCAGCTTGTGGAAGGGCAGCTTCCCCGCCGGCCGCGTCAGGGCCGTCCACCCCGGGACGGGCTGCTCCCAGTCCTGGCCGCCCGCGCGCTCCGGCACCTGCCCGGTCTGGACGAAGCCCACGGCGCCGTCCGTCGACGCCCAGACCACGTCCCGGAAGCTGATCCGGTCGAGCGCGAGCGCCGCCTTGAACTCCGCGCCGCTGCGGGCCGTCGACATCCTCCAGAACTGCTCCAGCGCCCGCGCGTGGTCGCCGCTCCCGAGCCACGCGGCGAACGCGCGGCCCTTGGAGTCGAGCAGGACCGGCCCGTGGCGGGTCGCGCGGAACCTGAGTTCGACGTCCTTCGGCGGGCCGGGCTCGCGCACGCGGATGGCTTCGCGGCGGGTCTCCATGCGGACGAACTTGCCTTCCCATTCGTACTCGTCGGGATCGACGGGATTGAGCCGGAGGGCGAAGGCGTCGGCGGCGTCGGCGCCTCCCGAGGTGAGGGCCCAGGCGGCCCAGGGTGTCGCGCCCGACAGCGGGAGCGGCGAGCCGACCGGAAAGTGGCCCCAGACGTCGAGCTCGCCGGCCCGCAGGTGCGCCTCGTAGGGCGCGAGGGGCCCGTCGAACGGGCCGTGGGGATCGATGAGGAGGACGGGCTTGCCCGTCGCGGAGCGGGCACCGGCGACGGCCCAGGCGTTGCCTCGCCCGGGCTCGACGCGCGGCCCGGGGCCGCCTTCGGCGTCGAGGCGCGCGACGGCGATCTCGGGGGCCATGAGGAGGTGGCGATGCCACGCCACGACGTCGACGGCCTCGAACGCGCGGACGGGGCCGGGAAAGGCGCGGGGATGCTCCGCGATCCAGTCGTTGACGCCCGCGACGAAGGCCTGGACCATCTGCTGGACCGCGAGGGGGAGGCGGGGCCAGTCAGCCTCGACGCGGCCGCGGTGGTTGAGCTCGCGCGCGCGCCGGTCGTTCTCGACCCAGGCGGGGCCGAAGAGCTCGGCGAGGCGGCCGGATCCGGCGGAGAGGTTCTGGACGATGTCGGCGGGCCGATCCTCGCTCTGCGCCTGGCCGAGGGCGTAGGCCGCGTCGGCGGGGCTGCGCCCGGCGATGTGCGGCACGCCGTAGCGGTCGCGCGTGAGGATGGCCTCGTAGCGGATGCCGGGGGTCACGGTCCCGCCCGTGGCCGCGCAACCCGAGAGCGCGGCGAGGGCGAGCGCGCGAAGGATTTTCACGGTCCGGGATTGTACCGCCCCTAAGGCGAACCTGGAGCCGCGATTCAGGTCGCCGGGGACGTCGACCGCGCCGTACGGTGGCCGGAGCTGAAGGAGGCGCGCGATGGCCAAAGCGAGAAAAGCCCGGAAGACGAAGAAGCGCCGCCGCGCGGCGGAGAAACCGGTCAACGGGCCGGTGATCAAGAGCTCCGCCCGCAAGAGCCGGGGCTTCGAAGAGAACGTGGCGGAGGAAGTCCGCCCCGACGACGCCGAGTTTCTCCACTAACCCGCCGCGTTCACCACCGAGACACCGAGAACACCGAGGCGCGCTTCGTAATATTCCCCCCCTGCCCCCCCCGGGGGGGGAGACGTTCACAAAGCCCGTCTCGGTGTTCTCGGCGTCTCGGTGGTGCGCGGTCGGGTCAGCGGTGGCCGCGGCGGTCGCTCAGCAGGATATTGACGACGAGGCCGGCGCCGACGAGGGTGGCGGCGAGGAAGAGCAGCGTGGCGGACGCGGGATAGCCGAGGATGCGATAGGGGCTGTCGACCCGCATCAGCAGGGCCGCGCCGACGATCATCGCGGCGAGGATGAGGCCGACCGTGATGCGGTTGGCGATCTTCTGCAGGCCCTCGATCAGCCGCTCCTCGTCGATGGCGTCGACGTGGATGCCGATCTCGTTGCGGGCGGCGGCGTCGAGGAGCCGGCTGAGCCGGGAGGGCAGGCGGGCGACGAAGTCCTTGAGCTCGACGGCGCCCTTCCAGAGCGTGCTCAGCGAGAAGTCGCGGAAGAAGCGCTCCCGGATCGTCTCCAACGCGCGGCGCCGGATCGCCTGGTTGGGCCGGTACTCGGGGGCGAGGATCCGCGCGACGGCGTCCAGCTTGAGGAGGGTCTGCCCGACGACGCCGATCTCGCCGGGGAGCCGCAGGCCGCAGTCGGCCACGGCCCGCCCGATCTGGACCAGCATGCGGCCGACCTCGAGATCGGCGAGCCGCGCCTCCGCGGTCTGCCCCACCAGGTCCGCGATCCGCTTGCGCAGGTCCTGCTCGGCCTCGCGGGTCGGCACCCGGGCGAGATCCAGCACGGCGCTCGCGACGTCGTCCCCGCGCCCTTCCGCGAGCGCGAGCAGGAGCGCCATCAGGGCCTTCTGCGTCTCGCCGGGCACGCGCGCGACCATCCCCAGGTCCAGCAGCGCCAGCCGCCCGTTGTCGGTCACGAAGATGTTGCCCGGATGCGGATCCGCGTGGACGAAGCCGTCGAGCAGGATCTGCTTCAGGTAGGCCTGGAAGAGCTGGTCGACGAGCGCGGGGCCGTCGAGGTCGTTCCGCGGCACCGGCCCCAGCTCCGTCACCTTCCGCCCGCGCACGTGGTCCATCGTCAGCAGCCGCGCCGTCGTGTAGCCCTCCACCGGCCGCGGCACCACCAGGAGGTCGTAGCCCTTCAGGTTTTCCGCCAGCGTCACCAGGTTCCGGGCCTCCTGCCGGTAGTCCAGCTCGCGCAGGATCGTCCGGTGGAACTCGTCCACCATCCCCGTGAAGCGCCAGCGCCGCCCCGCCTCCGTGTGCGCGTCGAGCAGCCGCGCCACGCCGCGAAGGGCGTCGACGTCCTCCAGAATCCTCTCGCGGATCCCCGGCCGCTGCGCCTTGACGACCACCGCGCGGCCGTCGCGCATCGTCGCCC
>DASVNH010000282.1:0-21846 GCA_036383955.1 Planctomycetota bacterium
ACCGCCCCTCGGCCAACGGGATGCTGGGGATGGAGCTCGACGCCTGCCGGACGCTCGAAGGCGCCCTCGGCGACGAGCGGCGCCGCTCGCAGGCCCGCGCGGTGAAGGAATGCCTCGACGAGCGGGCCGCGCGCGGCGAGCCGATCGACCGGGCGCGGCGGGACTGCGCGTCGGCGTCGCAGTTGCGCGGCTTCGACGGGAAGAAGACGGCGGAGATCGACCTCCTGCGGGACCTCGGCCTCGGGGAGGGCCTCGTCGCGCCGCTGCGGATCGCGCCGGGCGCGACGCGGGCGGAGGCGAAGGCGACGGCCGTCGCGGAAGCCTACGAATCCCGGCGGCGGGCGGCCGAGGAGGCGTGGCGGGCGGCGCTGGCGGATCCGGCGAAGCCGGCGCCGGGGGACGTCTCGCGCCTGGAGCTGGCGCGGCTGGCGGCGATGGAGCCGGCCCGGCGCGAGGCGGCGGTGCGGAGCGTGGCGGCGGCGCAGGCGTTCGCGGAGCTGACGCGGGAGGCGCACGACGCGGAGCGCGCGCTCGAGGCGGCGGAGATCGTGGCCGCGCCCGAGATCCGGGAGGAGCTGGGGCGGCGGCGGGCGGCGCTGCGCGCGGAGCTCGGCCGCCTCGGGGAGCGCTTCGAGGCGGAGCGCCGGCTGGGCGCGGCGATCGGGGCGGCGGCCGCGGCGGCGGAGGCCGAGACGGCGGAGCGGGCGCGGGAGCGCCTGGCGCCGCGGCGGGCGGGGGAGGCGAAAGCGTCGGCGTTGGACGCGGTGAAACCCTGGGGATGCGAAACGAAGAAAGGAGCGGACCATGAAACGCGGAAAAGGTGAGCGGCGGACCTGGCACGTGGTGGGCGGGTTCCCGGAGCTGGACGACGACTGCCCCATCTGCAAGGCGCACGGGATCGATCCGACGGCCGGGCCCCAGGTCCTGCCGATCACCCTCGAGGAGATCTCGCTGTGCCCCTGCCCCCTCTGCTCCAGCGCGCGGATCGAGCCTCTCGACAACTGATGCGGATCCTCCTTCCCTCCCTCTTCGCGCTCCTGGGGGCCGCGGGCTGTCGCGCCGCGCCCCCGGGGGCGCCTCTTTCCGCCGGGGCCCCCCGCGCGTGGAGGCTCGTGGAGTGGGAAGGGCGGCTCGCGCTGGAGCCCGACGACCCCGGCGCGCGGACGCTCGTCGAGCTGCGGTTTTCAAGGCCGGAGGCGGCGACGTCCGAGGTGGTCGAGGCGGAGATCCGCCTGCCGGGAAGCGTGGGACGTCGGAGGATCGAAGTCCGTCCCGGGCGGCCCGACGTGCGGATCCTGGGCGCGGCGGAGGTCGAGATCGACGGCGTGGGTCCGGCGCGGGTGCGGTTCACGTGCGGGACGGCCGGTCCGGGCGGAATAATTGTCCTGGTGAAGGACTAGGCGTATGATATCTCCAAGGCATACGGGAGGTATCACCATGGCCAGGACGATCGTGAACCTGGACGAGAAGCTGCTGAAAAAGGCGATGAAGCTCAGCGGGATCAAGGTGAAGGTCACCTTGGTCAACATGGGGCTCGCCGCGCTCATCCGGCATCTGGAGCAGCTGGAATTCCTGAAGCTGAAGGGGAAGATTCACTGGGAAGGCGATCTGGACGAGATGAGGGGCCGTGTTCGTCGCTGATTCGTCCGTCTTCATCGACTTTCTCGACGATCGCCCGGGCCGGGAAGTGGAGCGCCTG
Source organism: Planctomycetota bacterium (assembly GCA_036383955.1). Classification (GTDB taxonomy): domain Bacteria; phylum Planctomycetota; class MHYJ01; order MHYJ01; family JACPRB01; genus JACQFK01. The sequence goes on from DASVNH010000282.1 coordinate 1,700, forward strand.
GCGCGGGCCGTGGAGACCGCGGAGAAGGTCTGTCTCTGCGGACCGATCCTCCAGGAGGTGCTTCAAGGCATTCGAGCGGAGGCGGAATACCAGACGGCATGGCGCCGCCTGCTGGACTTCACGGTCTTCGAAACGACGCGGTGGACGTTCCTGCGGGCGGCGTCGCTGTATCGCTTCCTGCGGAGGAAGGGCGCGACGGTCAACTCCTTCGACACGACGATCGCGGCGGTGTGCCTGGAGAACTACGTGCCGCTGCTGACGCGGGACCAACGGGACTTCGCGCCGATGGCGAAGTACGCGGGGCTCAAGCTCGTCTGATCGCGGCGCGGATCGCGACGAGCTCGCTGAGCAGGCCGGGGGCGTCGGCGAGGCGCAGCTGGTTGGGGCCGTCGCTGGGCGCGCGGTCCGGGTCCTCGTGGACCTCGCAGAAGAGGCCGTCGGCGCCGGCGGCGACGCCGCAGCGGGCCATGACGGGGATCATCTCGCGCATGCCGCCCGAGGCGTTGCCGAGGCCGCCGGGGCGCTGGACGGAGTGGCCCGCGTCCATGACGACGGTGGGGCAGAAGGCCTTCATGACCGGGATCGAGCGGAAGTCGACGACCAGGTTCTGGTAGCCGAAGCTGGCGCCGCGCTCGGTGAGCCAGACGTCCTTCGCTCCGGCGGACGTCGCCTTCTCGAGGATGTTCTTCATGGACCAGGGGTCCATGAACTGGCCCTTCTTGATGTTGACGATCCGGCCGGTCTTCGCGGCGGCGACGACCAGGTCGGTCTGGCGGCAGAGCATGGCGGGGATCTGGAGGATGTCGACGACCTTCGCGGCCGCCTTGGCGTCCTCGGGGGAATGGACGTCGGTGAGGACGCGGACGCCGAGCTTCTTTTTCACGGTCGCGAGGATCTTGAGGCCGTTCTTGAGGCCGGGGCCGCGGAAGGTCTTGCCGGAGGTGCGGTTGGCCTTGTCGTAGGAGCTCTTGTAGATGAAGCCGAGGCCGAGGCCGCGGCAGATCTCGGCGAGGGCGCGGGCGTGGCGGAGGGCGTGGGCTTCGCCTTCGATGACGCAGGGGCCGCCGATGAAGAAGAAGTGGCTCATGCGTCTCCGATGAGGTCGTTGGTTCCGGGGAACTGGTGGCCCATCTTGTCGCGCTTGGTCCGGAGGTAGGCGAGGTTGTGCTTGTTGGGGGCGACTTCGATGGGGAGCTGCTCGACGATCTCCAGGCCGTAGCCGGCGATGGAGTGCATCTTCTTGGGGTTGTTGGTGAGGAGGCGCATCTTGCGGACGCCGAGGTCGTAGAGGATCTGCGCGCCGGTGCCGTACTCGCGGAGGTCGGCGGGATAGCCGAGCTTGAGATTGGCTTCGACGGTGTCGGAGCCCGCGTCCTGGAGGGCGTAGGCCTTGAGCTTGCTGATCAGGCCGATGCCGCGGCCTTCCTGGCGGATGTAGAGGAGCACGCCCTTGCCGGCGGCCTCGATCATCGCCATCGCGTCCTCCAGCTGGCCGCCGCAGTCGCAGCGGGCGGAGTGGAAGATGTCGCCCGTCAGGCACTCCGAGTGCACCCGGACCATGACGGGCTCGGACTGGACCTTGTCGTCCACGCCCACGTCCCCCTTGCAGAGGGCGATGTGGAGGTACTCGTCGATGCGCGACTGGTAGAGATGGACGGTGAAGTCGCCGAAGCGCGTGGGCAGGCCGACCTTCACGACCTTCTCGATCAGGCGCTCCTTCTGGCGGCGGTACTCGATCAGCTGGGCGATCGAGGCCAGCTTCAGCCCGTGGCGGCCGGAGAAGTCGACCAGGTCGGGCAGCCGCGCCATCGAGCCGTCCTCCTTGAGGATCTCGATGATCACCGCCGCCGGCTTCAGGCCCGCCAGGCGGGCGAGGTCGACGGCCCCCTCCGTGTGCCCGGCGCGGACGAGGACGCCGCCCTCGCGGGCGCGGAGCGGGTGGAGGTGGCCCGGCCGGGCCAGGTCCGCCGGGGCGCTGCGGTCGTCGATGGCCGTGAGGATGGTCTTGGCGCGGTCGAAGGCGGACGTCCCGGTCGTGACGCCCTGCGCGGCGTCGATGGTGACCGTGAAGTTGGTGCCGTGCTTGGAGGTGTTGTCGGCGGCCTGGAGGGGGAGATGAAGGAGGTCGCAGCGCTCGCCGGTGAGGGCGAGGCAGATTTCCCCGCAGGCGTTGCGGACCATGAAGTTGACGGCCTCGGGGGTGATCTTCTCGGCGGCCATCACGATGTCGCCCTCGTTCTCGCGGTTCTCGTCGTCGACGAGCACGACCATGCGCCCCTGGCGGAGGTCGTCGAGAACCTCGGAAATGGGGGAGAACGGCTTCATGGAGGCGCATGGTAGCTCGAGTCGGGCCGCGGAGTCAAACCGTCCTAACTCGCTGGCTATCAACGCCTTTTAAGGACGAGGGTGTTGACGATCTTGGTGCCGACGGGGGCTTTCTGGGTGGCGAGGCGGAGGGCTTCGTCCTGGGCGGCACGGTCGGAGACGGTGCCGGCGAGGGTGACGGTCCGGTCGTAGCAGGTGATCCGGACGTCGGCGAAGCGGGGGTCCTTGCGGAGCTCCCAGAGCAGGTCGCGGGTGAGATCCTGGTCGTCGGCGGTCCGCGTGGCGGGGGTGGAGGGCGCGCAGGCGGAGAGCAGGAGGACGCCGCAGATCAGGGGGAGGAGCCTAGCCACGATTCGCCTCCTCCAGGGCCCGGACCTTTTCGATGGGGGCGGCGAGGACGAGGGTGTCGCCGGTTTCGAAGGCGCGGGCGGGGTCGGGCTCGAGGGTGCCGCCCTTGACGCTGACGTGGACGACGACCGAGGCGCCGAAGGCCTTGCGCATCTGCGCCGCCGTCTGTCCGGCCAGGCGGGCGACGCGGAGGTCGGCGACGTGGAGCGTGGTGCCGTCGATCTGAAAGGCGTGGAGCACCGCGCGCCCGGTGGCGGCGGCGACGAACGCGGGGGCGGAGACCTGGGAGGTCGAGATCGCGGGCAGCTTGAGCGAGCCGGCGACCTTGCGGGCGAGGGTGTCGTCGAAGAGCCGCATCACCACCCGGATCTCCGGCTTGATTTCCCGGGCGGTGAGGGCGCCGTCGAGGTTGGCCAGGTCGTCGGTGGTGGCGAGGATGACGGCCTTGGCGTCGGCGAGGTTGGCCTTCTCGAGGGTCTGGCGGTTGCGGACGTCGCCGAACAGCACCGGCACGCCGAGGTCGAGGAGCTCGCCGGCGAGGGAGCTTTCCTTGTTGCGTTCGATGCCCACGACGGTCTCGCCGAGGGTGCGCAGGTCCAGCGCGATCCGGTAGCCGACCCGGCCGAGCCCGCAGACCACCACGTGATTCTTGTAGGTCGACGCTTCCATGATCCACCATTCCTCGAGCTTGCGTTTGGAGGCGAAGATGAGGTAGCCCAGGCGGACGACGCTGTCCGCGACGGCCCCCAGGCCGACGACCGGGATGAGGAAGAAGAGGAGCTGCTCGATGCCGCGTTCGGGGAACTCGCAGGTCGGCTCGCCCAGCATGAGCATGAAGACGGTGTAGCAGCCTTTGGGGTAGGACTGCCCGAGGTGCCGGGCGAAGAGGGCGCCGCCGCCGAGGACCATCGTCGCGCCGATGCCCAGCGGCCAGCGGAGCTCGCGGAGGATGTGGAGCGCGAACCGGCCGAGCTTCACCGCGGTCTGGCGCGCCATGTCTCCTTACTATAGTGCGGGCTCCACCATTTTGCTTGGTGGCTCGTATCATGATGGGGTAAAATCGCGACCGCCTTCGCTCCCCCCCGGGGAGCGAGCTTCGGCGGAGGAGCCCATCTTCCCGGAGGAGAACGCATGGATCCGCTCGCCAGCGCCTTTCCCGCCGCCGACAGCCCCCAGGGCGACATGGAAGCCGTCCAGAAGCTGAAGGGCGCCTACGACAGCCTCCGCAAGGAGATGCACAAGGTCATCGTCGGCCAGGACCGGGTGGTCGACGAGCTCCTGACCTGCATCTTCGCCCGCGGCCACGCGCTCCTCGTGGGCGTGCCCGGCCTCGCCAAGACCCTCATGATCCGGACGCTCTCCCAGACCCTGACGCTGTCGTTCAGCCGCGTCCAGTTCACCCCCGACCTCATGCCCTCGGACATCACCGGCACGGAGCTGATCGACGTCGACAAGTCGACCGGCGACCGCCACCTGCGCTTCATCAAGGGCCCGATCTTCGCGAACCTGGTGCTCGCCGACGAGATCAACCGCACCCCGCCGAAGACCCAGGCGGCCCTCCTCGAAGCCATGCAGGAGCTGCAGGTGACCGTCGGCGGCAAGCGCCACCAGCTCGAGAAGCCCTTCTTCGTCCTCGCCACCCAGAACCCCATCGAGCAGGAAGGGACCTATCCGCTGCCCGAAGCCCAGCTCGACCGCTTCATGTTCATGATCCGCGTGGGCTATCCCACCGAGGCGGAAGAGCTCGACATCATGCGGCAGACGACGTCCACCGTGGAGCACAAGCTCACGGCCGTCCTGAACGGCGACGAGATCCAGCGGCTCCAGACGGTCGTGCGCGGCATCCCCGTCGCCGAGCACGTCATCCGCTACGCGATGACCCTCGCCCGCGCCACCCGCGTGTCCGAGGGCGGCGTGCCCGACTTCATCAAGGAGTGGGTCCACTGGGGCGCCGGCCCCCGCGCCAGCCAGTACCTCGTCCTCGGCGCCAAAGCCCACGCCGTCCTGCAGGGCCGCTACCACGTGACCATCGGGGACGTGAAGGCCGTCGCGCACCCCGTCCTCCGTCACCGCATCGTCACCACGTTCGCCGCGGAGGCGGAGGGCGTCACGACCGACAAGATCATCGACAAGCTGCTCGAGGTGATCCCGGCCAAGGAGGCGGAGATCGAGAAGAACCCCGCCCTTCCGAAAGTGACGGGCTAGCCCGCCCCATGCGGGAAATCCCAAATCCCAAAACCCAACTCCCAAGGGTATCCCCCCCAGCCCCCCCGAGGGGGGCGAACGGGGGGCTGCCCGTTGGGATTTGGGATTTGAGGTTTGGGATTTTCCGCGATGAGGACGTGCTCATGAGATTGGCGGGATAGGTGGCGGACAAGAAGCACCAGTTTCTCGACCCGAAGGTCCTCAACAAGATCACGCGCCTCGACCTGAAGGCGCGCCATATCGTCGAGGGCTTCGTCGCGGGCATGCACAAGAGCCCGTACCACGGGTTCTCGGTGGAGTTCGCCGAGCACCGCGAGTACTCGCCGGGCGACGACCTCAAGCACCTCGACTGGAAGGTCTTCGGCCGCTCCGACCGCCTCTTCATCAAGGAGTACGAGCTCGAGACGAACCTCCGCTCGCACATCCTCCTGGACACCTCCGAGTCGATGGACTACGGCAGCGGCGAGCAGACCAAGCTGGAGCTCGCCTGCCACATCGCCGCCTCGATGGCCTACCTCATCCTGCGCCAGCAGGACTCGGTCGGCATGGTGACGTTCGACAAGGAAGTGACGAGCTTCATCCCGGGCTCCAGCGCGATGGGACACCTGCGGCCCATCCTCGGCGCCCTCGGCCAGACCTCCGCCAAGAACAAGACCGATCTCGGCGTCGTCTTCCACAGCCTCGCCGAGCGCTTCAAGCAGCGCGGCATGGTCATCGTGATCTCCGACCTCTTCGACAAGCCGGAGACCGTCCTCAAGGGCCTTTCGCACTTCAGCCACAAGCGCCACGACGTCGTCGTGTTCCACGTCATGGACGCCTTCGAGCTCACCTTCCCGTTCGAGCGCATGACCCTCTTCGAGGGCCTCGAGGAATACCCCAAGCTCCTCGTCGACCCCCGCGCCCTCCGGAAGGCCTACCTGGAGGAGGTCGAGAAGTTCTGCGACGCCCTCCGCAAGGGCTGCGTGAAGCAGTCCATCGACTACGTCCGGATCTCCACCGACCAGGCGCTGGACGTCGAGCTCTCCAAATACATGGCCAGCCGCCTCTCGATCCGGGGCCATCTGAGCTGACATGGGATTCTTCAACCCCGCCTTCCTGTGGTTCGCCCTCGGCGGGCTGATCCCCGTCATCATCCATCTCCTCCACCGCCAGAAGTTCCGCCGGATCCGCTGGGCGGCCATGGAGTTCCTGCTCGCCGCCCTCAAGAAGACCCGCCGGCGCATGCAGCTGGAGAACCTCATCCTCCTCCTGCTCCGGATCCTCGTCCTCCTCCTGCTCGCCCTGGCCGTCGCCCGCCCCTTCTTCCGCGAGGCGCCGCTCGACGCGATCGCCGACAGCGACGTCCATCACGTCTTCGTCGTCGACAACTCCGCGAGCATGGGCTACAAGCGCGCCCAGAACACCACGCTGGACGTCGCCCGCAAGGCCGCCGAAAAGGTGCTGGAGGACGTCCGTTCCAGCGAGCAGGACCGCTTCAGCCTCATCACCCTCTCCCAGTATCCCGAGACCGTGCTCAAGGGCCGCAACCGCAAGGAGCACCTGCGCTCCGCGCTCACCGAGTTGCGGCCCTCCGACTACGGCACGAGCGTCTACGCCACGATGCTGGAGGTCCGGCAGCTCCTCGACGACCCCGAGGTGCGCAACCGCGACCGCCGGGTCTACGTCTTCACCGACCTCCAGCGCCTCGGCTGGGATTCGCGCGACGACGAGGAGGCCAAGAAGTTCGCCGCCCTGCTGAAGGACCTCTCCGGCCGCCCCTACACCGGCTTCTCGATCTACGACGCCGGCTCGGCCGACGCCCACAACCACGCGATCGTCGACCTCCGGGTCCACAACCGGGTCGTCACCACCAAGCGCACCGCCCGCTTCACCGCGACCCTCCGCAGCTTCTCCGCCACGCCCCGGCCCGCCGCCGCGGTCCACTTCTACGTCGACGACAGCCTCGTGCGCACCGAGTCGGTCGTGCTGCCTCCCTTCGCCACCACGGAGGTCTCGTTCGACGTCGACTTCACCGAAGCGCGGCCCCACGTGGTGCGCGCCTCGCTCGACTCGGACTTCCTCGACGCCGACGACCACCGCTGGCTGGCGGTGGACGTCAAGACCGCCCTCCGCTGCCTGGTGGTGGACGGCGAGCCGGGCGACACCCCCAAGGCCAGCGAGATCTATCCCCTCTCGCTCGCGCTCGACCCGCTGCGCCAGGGGACCTACTTCTCGGTGGAGCCGAAGACCGCCGAGCTCTTCAACGCGGAGGGGCTGGACGCCTACGACTTCCTGGTGCTCGCGAACGTGCAGAGCCTGACGCCCGACAAGGTGGAGAAGATCGAGCAGTTCGTGAAGCGGGGCGGCGGCCTGCTGATCGGCCTCGGCGACCGGATCGACAAGATCTCGTACAACGAGGTGTTCTGGAACGGCGGCCGCGGCCTCTCGCCGGCGGCGCTGGAGGAGACGGCGGGCACCGCGCCCGAGGGCCAGCTGGAGCGCGGCGTGGAGCGCCGCATCGCCAAGTTCGACCCGTCCCATCCCTGCTTCCGCTCGTTCCAGAAGCGCGCCATGGCCTCCCTCTACGGCCTGGTCTTCTACAAGTTCTGGAAGCTGAAGGACTTCGACCCCGACAAGACGCTGGCGGCCCTCGACGACAACTTCGGCTCCCCGCTGCTGCTCGAGAAGAACGTGGGCGACGGCAAGGTCCTGCTGTTCTCCAGCAGCCTCGACGACGAGTGGAACTTCGGCGTGCCGGCGCATCCGCCCTATCTCGTGCTCCTCTGGGAGATCGGCCAGCACCTCGCCTCGCGCCCGGCCGCGCGGCGGAACCTGTCGGTCGGCGACCTCCTGGGCGTCGACCTCCCCGTCGAGATGTACCAGCCGCCGTTCATCCTCGAGTCGGAGAAGGACGGGGCCGTGACGCTGCCCGCGCAGGCGCCCAAGGACGAGCGCTTCTTCCGCCTCTTCTACCCGGTGCGCGCGAAGACGGACGATCCGCGCGTGCTCGGCAACCAGGGCATCCGGAGCGCGGGCAAGTACAAGCTCACGCGCGCCGCCGCCAAGGAAGAGGAGCGCCTCGTCGCCTGGATCGCCGTGAACATGCTCCCCCGCGGCTCCTCGGCGGAGGAGGTCCAGCTCGCCGAAGGCAACCTCGAGCGGATCTCGCGCGAGGAGATCCAGAAGCGCTTCCCCGACTTCAAGGCGGAGTTCCGCGGCGAGAAGCGCGAGGGCAAGACCGAGATGGACCTGTCCGCGCCCCCGGCGAGCGGCCTCTGGAAGTACGCGCTCTACCTCGTCGCCGGCTTGATGCTCGTGGAGTCGACGCTCGCCTGCCTCTTCGGGCGGACCAAGCAATGATGACGCTGCTGCTGGCCGCCCTCCAACCCTTCGGCACGGCCCTTCCGGGCCTCGCTCAGGGCGGGGACCCGCCCGCCGGATCGCCCGACCTCTGGTCGCGGCTGCTCGGCTACGACCGCCTCCGCATCGAGCACGACGCGGAGTGGTCCGTCAACTTCCACCACATGCCGCCCGCGTGGGTGCTCTTCCTCATCCTCCTGCCCGCCGTCCTCCTCCTCGTCGGCGGCCTCTACCGGGCCGAGCGGAAGGACGTCGGCCGCGTCCCCAAGATCCTCCTCACCACCCTGCGCAGCCTCGCGGTGATCCTCGTGCTCCTCCTTCTCATGGGGCCCGTCCTCACCGTGGAGACGATCAAGGCGCGCAACAACTTCCTGATCGTGCTCATCGACGAGTCGCGGTCGATGCAGAAGAACGACCCCCTCCGCACCGAGCAGGAGCGGGAGGCCGTCGGCCGCGTCACCGGCGTCCAGGGCGAGGACCTCAAGCGGCTCTCGCGGGCGGACGTCGTCCGCAAGGTCCTGGAAAACCCCAAGCTGAAGATCCTGGAGGACCTGGAGCGCAAGCTCAACCTGGCCTGCTTCACGTTCTCGAGCGTCGCGGCGGCCAAGGAGTCGGCGAAGAAGCTCCTGGAGGGCTACGGGCCGGAGATGTGCGTCGGCACGGAGACCGCGATCGGCGACGCCATCAAGCAGGCGCTCGCGTCGCTGCGCGGCCAGTACGTCGCCGGGGTCCTGGTCTTCACCGACGGCCGCAACAACGCGGGCATCGCCACGCAGGAGATCGCCGCCCAGCTCAAGCAGCGCTACCTGCCCGTGTACGCTGTCGCCGCCGGCCTGCCGCGCCCGCCGCGCAACATCGGGCTGACGGAGCTCGAGGCGCGCGACGCCGTCCTGGCCAACGACGAGATGAAGGTCTCGTTCAAGGTCACGCACAAGGGCTATGAGAACGAGCCGGTCAGCGTGGGCGCCTGGCTGTACCCGCTGAAGGAGGAGGACAAGGGGCTCGACGCGCCGGACCCCAAGGACCTCGACCGCTACATCGCGCAGGGGCGGAAGGAGCTGGACCACGCCGTCACGCTCAAGCCCGGCGCCGACCAGAAGCAGCAGGAGTCCTTCACCTTCAACCCGAAGCAGCCCGGCGAGTACCTGCTCATCCTCCGGGTCGATCCGCGGCCGGAGGAGAACACGGCGAGCGACAACTACCTCACGCACCGGCTGCGGGTGGCCGACGACAAGATCAAGATCCTCTACGTGGAGCATCCGCCGCGCTTCGAGTTCCGCTTCCTCAAGAGCGCGCTCATCCGCGACCCGAAGATCCTGGCGCACACGCTCCAGACCTCCGCGGACGAGGGCTTCACCCAGGACCACACGAAGTCGGACGATCCGCTCTTCCGCGAGCCGCTCAAGGAGTTCCCGCGCGACCTGGAGACGCTGCTGAAGTTCGACGTCGTGATCTTCGGCGACGCCGATCCCGCCCGGCTGGGCCCCGACGCCGCCCGGCACCTGGAGACCTTCGTCAGCGAGCACGGCGGCGGCGTGGTCTTCATCTCCGGCACGCTCCACAACCCGCGCTCGCTCGTGAACACCCCGCTGGCCAACCTGCTGCCGGTGGTGCCCGAGGAGGGGCGCGACCTCTACGAGCACGAGCGGGTCTACGACCAGACCCTGGGCTACCACCTGACGCCCGACGGCATCACCCACCCGATCACGGCCTTCAAGGAGTTCAAGGGCGAGAAGAGCCGCAACCAGGAGCACTGGGAGGACCGCGACGGCCGTCGCGACGGCATGGTCGGGATCCGCTGGTTCGCCAAGGTCAAGAAGCTGAAGGCGGGCGCCTCGCCGCTGGTCGAGCTGACGGGGGTCCCGGGGGAGTCGGGCCGCGTCCCGCTCTTCGCGACCCAGCACGTCGGCCGCGGCCGGGTGTTCTGGAGCGCGACGGACGAGACCTGGCTCTGGCGGCGCCTGGCCGGCGACTATCCCTGGTACTACCCGTTCTGGCAGCAGGCGATGTACTGGGTGCGGGAAGGGAAGCTGCTGGGCGCGCGGCGCTACCGGATCAGCGTCGACAAGGAGCGCTACACTCGCGGGGACAAGGTCAAGATCTTCGCCAACGCCTACGACGAGAAGTTCGAGCTGCGCACGGACGCGACGCTCGAGATCTTCATCGACCCGCCCGCCGGCACGGCGGGCCTCGAGCGCGTGAAGGTCACGCTTCACAAGGACAAGAACCGCGAGGGCTACTACGAGGGCGACTATACGCCGGCCGGCACGGGCCTCTACCGCGCCTGGGCGGGCGAGGAGGACGAGGCCACCCGCGCCACCGCCAAGTTCACCGTCTTCATCCCCGACCGCGAAGACGACGACCCCGTCCTGGACGAGAAGACCCTCCGCGAGCTCGCGAAGGAGTCCTACGGCGGCGAGTACTTCGCCATCGACCAGGTCGACCGCCTGACCCAGGTCATCCAGAAGAGCCAGAACCAGCTCCGCGAGACCAAGGAAGACGACCTCTGGGACGCGCCCCTGGCGTTCCTCATCTTCGCCGCCCTGCTCACCGCGGAATGGATCCTGCGTAAGATCTTCAGGATGCTGTAAGGGGCGGAATCACGAATCACGAATCAAGAATCACGGGTAAGTCCCCCCTCGCCCCCCGAGGGGGAACGGCGGCGTTTCTCACCCTCGCCCTGACAGGCTGCCTCAACCTCGAAATCCGGAACTTCGTGGAAACCGACGAGCTTCGAGTCCTCACGCGCGGCCTCGCGCTGCGGAGGGCGTCGTGATCTCCGCGGTTCTCTGTGTCTCGGTGTCTCTGTGGCCCATCCAGGAAGAGGATTCCAACGCGCCGCGGAACACCGCCCACGTCAAGGCCTACGCCGAGCTCGATCAGCTCCTCGAGCGCGCCCCGCTGCTCGCGAAAGAGAGGCGCTGGCAGGAAGCCCTCGCCATCTACGAGAAGGCGCTCGCCGCGCCGCGGGACGTCGTGGTGCCCCTCGACCGCGTCCGCGCGGTGGGCCTGCGGGACTTCGTCCTGGCGCGGCTCGCCGAATGGCCGGAGGACGGGAAGGCCGCCTTGCGGCGCCGGCTCGATCCCACCGCCGAGCAGGCCTTCCAGGCCGCCTCGCGCACCCGCGACCCCGAAGGCCTGGAGGCCTTCGCCGACGAGCATCCCCTCAGCTCGTTCGCCGGGCCGGCCCTCGCCCTCGCCGGCACCCTGCGGCTCGACGACGGCGACGCCGCGGCGGCCGCCTGGGCCCTCGAGCGCGCCCTCGAGGCCGCCGGGCCCGCCGACCGCCCCCTTCTCGCCGCCCGCCTCGGCCTCGCCCTCGCCCGGCAGGGCGAAAGCGCGCGCCTCGACAAGCTGGCCGACCGCGCCGCGCGGGACTGGCCCGACGCGGCCGTGGCCGTCGCCGGCAAGCAGGTTCCCCTCTCCCTCCATCTCCGCGCCCTCGCCGCCGCTCCCGCCGGGCCGGCGCCCCTGGAGATCCCCGGCTGGGAGATGGTGAGCGGCGCGCCCCGCGGCTGGCGCCTCGCCGCGTCCGGCATCCGGCTTCCGCGGCTCGCGTGGACGGAGCGGATCGACATCCCCCGCCTCGACGCCGACGACGAGTTCGGCGTGCGGCGCGCGATGGTGCTCGCCCCCACCCCCGAGTTCCGGCCGCTCTTTCCGGCCGTCGCCGACGGCGTCCTCTACGTCCAGAACGGGCTGTCGGTCGTCGCGTACAACCTCTTCGGCCAGAAGTCCGAGAAGCTCTGGCAGTTCCGGGTGCCGCCGCCGGGCGGGGAAGTGATGTTCGACAACCGGGTCGTCTACACGGTGACCGTCCACGAAGGCGCCGTGTTCGCGAACCTGGTGACGGCCGCCGGCGGGGCGGAGGACCAGCTCGGCTACGTGCGCGTGAAGTTCCCCTTCGCGCGCCGGGGCCTCTACGCGCTGGACGCGATGACCGGCCGGCTCCTGTGGCGGGTCGGCGGTGAGCCGCAGGCCGACGCCCTCGCCCTGAACGCCTCCTTCTCGGTCGCGCCCACCCCCGAAGGCTCCCGCCTCTACGCCGGCGCCGTGAAGCAGAAGCACTCGACGGATCCCTTCGAGCACCACGTCCTCTGCCTCGACGCCGCCACCGGCCGCGTCCTCTGGTCCACCTTCGTCGCGTCCGGCGGCACCGAGATCAACCTCTTCGGCAACTCCACCCGCGAATCCATCGGCGGCCCCGTCGCGATCGCCGGCGACCTCCTGGTCTACACCACCCAGCACGGCGTCATCGCCGCGCTCGACAAGGCCACCGGCCGCCTCCGCTGGACCTACCGCTACCGCCAGCTGCCCGTGAATCCGACCCGCAGCGTCTACGTGACCAAGAACCGCCTGGAATGGATCAGCGCGCCGCCGGCCATCGACAAAGGCGCCGTCGCCGTCACCCCCGCCGATTCCCCCTACGCCTACGGCCTCGACCTCGCCACCGGCGAGCCGCTCTGGGAACGCCCGCGGGCGCAGCGCGACATCCGGTCGATCGTCGGCGTGAAGGACGGCGTGGTCGTGTTCGGCGGCGCCCGGCTGGAGTTCGTCGACCTCCGCACGGGCCAGGACGCCAGCCCGCCCGCGTCCGACGAGCTGATGGGCACCGGGCGCGGCGTCGTCGCCGCCGACGGCGTCTACGTGCCCAGCCGGACCGGCCTGCGCCGGGTCCGCTGGGACGGAACCTGGGACGAGGGGGACACGCGGGCCTGGCCCCTGGGCCCGTCCGACGGCGGCAACTTGCTGGTCGTCGACGGCGCCATGATCCTCGCGAAGCAGGACGGGATCGAGGTCTACTACGACCGCCGCGACCAGGAGCAGGCCATCCGCGACGCCCTGGCGACCGACCCGAACAACCCGCGGCTGCTCTACCGGGGCGCCGTCCGCTACCTGCAGGCGGGCCGCTCCGACGAGGCCGCCGCGCTGCTCGCGCGCGCGGTGGACGTCACCGCCCGTTCCCCCGGCCCCGAGGACGAGCGCCTCCATCGCATGGCCCGCAAGCGGCTCTTCGCCGTCTCCCTGGAAGCCGGGCGGGCGGATCTCGACGCCCGCCGCTTCGAGCCGGCGGTCGTCCGCCTCACGGCCGCGCGCGCCGCCGCGCCGGATCCGGCCTCGGAGATCGAGGCCCGGCTCCTCCTCGGCCAGGCCCACCTGGCGCGGCGGGACGACGCGCGCGCGGTGGGCGAGTTCCAGTCGCTGATCCTGGAGCGGGGCGACGTCCTCCACCAGGGCTCGAAGGTTTTCGACACGGCGCGGCGGGCGATCGCGGCGATCCTGTCGGCGACGGGCCGGGAGCCCTACGCGAAGCACGACGAGGCCGCCCGCGCGCTGCTCGAGAAGGCGCTGCGGGAGCGGACGGCCGACGCCTATCGCGCGGTCTTCGTCGCGTACCCGAACAGCCGGGCCGCGGAGGAGGCGCTGTTCGAGGCCGCCCAGGCGGAATCGCGCCTCGCGCGGCAGGACGCGGAGATCGCGGCCTGGCGCCTCTTCGCGGCCGAGTTCCCGTCTTCCGCGCGGAGCCCCGAGGCGATCGCCGCGCTGGTGCGCGTGCTGGAGGCGAAGGGGCACTTCGCCAGCGCCTCGGCGCTGGTCCGGCGCCTGGCCCGGGAGTTTCCCGACGTCGAGGTCCCGGACGGGGAAGGGCGGTCCAAGGGCCGGGATTTCGCCGAGCGCCGCCTGAAGAGCGAAGCCTACGCGCGGGCGGCCGCCGCCGCCGCGCCCGCCCGCCTCGCCCCGCCGCTGCGCCAGCGCCCCGAAGGCGGCTACGTGGACAAGGACTTCCCCGAAAGCGTCCCGCTCCGCGTCGGCGGGGCCCCGCCGCCGGGCACCGACGGCCTCGTCTTCCTCCACCTGGCCCGCCCGGCCGGCTCGGCGGTGAAGGCCATCAACGCCGAGGGCCGCGCCGTCTGGACCCGGACTTTCTCCAGCCTGGTGCGATTCGCCTCCTTCTTGGAGGACGGCCTGGTCCTCGCGGACGAGAAGACCGTCTGCCGGGTGGATCCCCGTTCGGGCAAGGAGCTCTGGATCCGCGAGTCGCCCACCCGGATGCGCGGCTTCGCGATGTCCGGAGCCTCCCTGGCCTTCCTTGCCTCCGATCCCCGCGACGAGGCGGAGATGACCGTGTCGGCCGTCGACGCCCGCTCGGGGGACGTCGCCTGGACCCGGCCGTTCGAGGGCATCCCGTCCTCCCGCGTCCACGCGGCGGGGGAGGCCGTCGTGTTCACGACCGTCCAGCCCAACCGGATCTGGATGTTCGAGGCCGACACGGGCCGGTCGATCGGTCCCGACGCCCCGTTCGCCGAAGGGCTGCCGTCGCAGGTGCTCTACGCGGCGCCCGACCTCCTGATCCTGCTGGGCGACGGGAAGTCGATCGACGCCTACGACCTCCCCTCGGGGCGGCTGCGCTGGCGGGCGCCGATGACGAACACGACGGTGCGGGCGGCGGAGGTGGGCCCCGAGGGCCTGGTGCTGCTGGCGATGCGCCGCCGCCGCAACGGACCGGAGGAGGGCGGCTATCTGGCCCTGGTGAGCCTGAAGAGCGGAAAGCTGCTGAAGCTCGAGGAGGAGCTCGGCGCCGGGGATCCGCGCTATCTGGCGGTCGGCGGCGACGCGGTCTACGTGGTCTCGCGGGAGGCGGACGCGAGCTTCCAGGTCTCCTGCCGGGGCGCCGCGGACCTCAAGCCGAGATGGACGTCGCCCGCCGGCGGGGGCAAGGACAGCACCCTGATGCCTCCGGCGCTGGGGGCGGGGCACCTGGTGGTCACAAGTTTTGAACAGGGCGCGGACGGCAAGTACGGATACGCGGCGGACGTCCTTGATCTGGCCGGAAAGGCGGTACAGTATATAAGGAGTACGCGTGAGTTCGACCGCCCGCCCGTGGGCCAGTTGGTCACGGCGGGCCTGGTGTTCAGCGTAGATAGCCGGGTGGACGTGTGGCGTTGATCGCGGCCCTCTGCATGGCTCTGGGCGTCCAGGACGCCCCGGTCCCCGACACGACGGGGGGCGAGTTCGACGCCCGCACGCGCGACCGCGTCGAGAAGGGCCTGGCCTGGCTGGCCGCCCGCCAGAACCCCAACGGCTCCTGGACCAACCGGGTCGGCTACAAGCTCTACGACGACTATTTCGGCGAGGAGAACGAGTCGGTCGACGTCACCGCCATCGCCGGCATGGCCTTCCTGGCCGGGGGCAACGTTCCGGGCCGGGGCAAGTACGGCCGGAACATCGCGAAGGCCGTCGAATGGCTCCTCACCAAGGTCCGCGAGGAGGACGGGTACATCACCCACGCGGGGTCGCGGATGTACAGCCACGCCTTCGCGACGCTGTTCCTCGCGGAAATCTACGGAATGACCCGCCAGGACGAGCTGAAGGCGAAGCTGAAGCGGGCCGTCGACCTGATCGTCAACTCCCAGAACAAGGAAGGGGGCTGGCGTTACCAGCCCATCCCGGTGGACGCGGACCTGTCGGTGACGGTCTCGACGCTGCAGGCCCTGCGGGCGGCCCGGAACGTGGGGATCTCGGTGCCGCTGGACACGATCCACAAGGCGGCCCGGTACGTCGACAGCTGCGCCACGCGCCGGGGCTTCACCTACCAGAGCGTGAGCGGCTACGGGATCAGCGACACGCGGGTCTCGTTCGCGCTGACGGCCTGCGGGATCGTCTCGCTCTTCAGCGCGGGGCAGTACGACAGCCCCAAGGTGAAGGACGCGTTGAAGGTCCTGCCCGCCTGGAAGCACACGCTGATCCAGCGGAAGCTCCACTACTACTACGGGCACTACTACGCCTGTCAGGCGATGTACCTGGCGGGCGGCGAGCACTGGGCGAACTACTATCCGGTGGTGAAGGAAGAGATCCTGAGGATGCAGCTGACGGACGGCCACTGGGAGGACGACGTGGGGAAGACCTACGCCACCGCCATGGCCTGCCTGATTCTGCAGATGCCCTGCGAGTATCTGCCGATCTTTCAGAAATAGTGGAGTTCACGTAACGAACTGCCGATCATAGACTTATAGAGATAGAGTAGGGAACAGGCGCGGGGGCGACGTCGTCTGATAGTACAGAGATGAGCACGTTCATCAAATCGCTGGAAGACCTCTGGTCGAAGGGCCAGCTCCACGACGTGGAGCAGGACTTGGACTGTTTCATACGCCAGAATCTTCCCGATCTGCGGAAAGCGGTGACGGAGGGGCGTGTGGCCGGCCACACGATCGCCCGCCGCCGCTACAGCAAAGGCGAAATCTCCGACCGGCAGATGATCGACTTCTGCGTCCGCTCGGTCATCCGGAAGCGCGGCACCTGCAACGCGCGGCGCGACATCGAAGAGCAGCGGCACGAAATCGAAAAGGAAGTCTGGTACGAAGGGGAGCGCCGCCGCGGCAGCATCACCCCGGAACGCCGCGAGGAAATCGCCCGATCGTGGGCCAAGCACCACGCCTCCAACTGGCGCGAATGGCGCCTCTTCCAGCTCCTCTACGTCTGGGAAAAGAAGGCCGACACCTACCTCTCCCTGATCACCCAACGGTAGGTCCAGGAAACAGGTCCAGGTCCAGGACGTCGCGAAGCGCCCAAACGGATTTTCCCCATCCCCACGCCGGGTGAATGCCTGCCCAGAGGGTCCATTCCAGCGGCTCCCGTCGCTGACCCCCCGTGATTCTTGATTCCTGATTCACGATTCTTGTTAAACTTCGGCTCATGGTCGCCGTTCTCCGCACCGAGGGCCTGACCAAGAATTTCGGGGCCTTCCGGGCCGTCGACAACCTCAGCCTCGAGGTCGAGGAAGGGGACATCTACGGCTTCCTCGGCGTCAACGGCTCGGGCAAGACCACCACGATGCGGATGATCCTGCGGCTGATCTCCGCGACCGCCGGCAAGGTGAGCATCTTCGGGCTCGACGTCCGGAGCCACTTCATCGACATCATGAAGCGCGTGGGATGTCTGGTGGAGCTCCCCGCCTACTACCCCTACCTTTCGGCCTGGAAGAACCTGGAGATCGTGCGGCTGGCGACGGGGGGGATCGAGGAGAAGGACATTCCGAAGACCCTGGAGCTGGTGGGGCTGGGGAAGCGGATGCACGACCGGGTGCGGACGTTCTCGCAGGGCATGCGTCAGCGGCTGGGCATCGCCATGGCGCTCCTGCCCAAGCCGCGGCTGGTCCTGCTCGACGAGCCCACGAACGGCCTGGATCCGCAGGGCATCAACCACATCCGGGGCGTCATCCAGGAGCTCAACCGCAAGGACGGGGTCACCTTCGTCATCTCGAGCCACCTCCTGCACGAGGTCGAGATCACCTGCAACCGGGTGGGCATGATCAAGCACGGGAAGCTCCTCCTGCAGGACACGATCCAGAACATCCTGGCCAAGACCCTGAGCGGCGTCCGGATCGTCGGGACTCCGGCCGACCGGGCTTCCGCCCTGCTCAAGGACATGGGGCTGGCGATCTTCGACGACCCCATGGGCGGCGTGCGGGTGGCCTGCTCCAACGAGCGGCTCCCGGAAATCGCCGCGCGCCTCGTCCAGTCGGGGGTGGCGGTCCAGGAGATTTCCCCGGTGCGGCAGACCCTGGAGGACTTCTTTCTCGCCCAATGATCGCTCGCGTGGGACGTCTGGTGCGCGCGGAGAGCATCAAGCTCTTCGCGCAGCCGTTCCTCTACGTCTGCCTGACGCTGATCGCGGCGGGGACGGTCGCCGGGGCGCTGATTTTCAGCGCCATGCAGAGCCGGAAACCGACGGCCTGGGGGACGCTGCACGCCGTCCAGCTCTTCGGAGCGGGATGGCAGGTCGGCGCGCTGCTGTCGACGCTGGTCCTGGTCATCTTCTCCAGCATGCTGTTCGCGGGGGAGTTCGACCGGGGGACCATCAAGGTCCTCCTGACGCGGCCCATCACCCGGACCGAGCTGTTCCTGGCCAAAGTCGTCACGGTGATCGGGGTGGCGGGCGTGCTGCTCGGGTTCACCCTCTTCGTCTCCCTGACCTGGGCCCTCGGGAACGGGGCGCTGGGGCCCGTCTGGGACGACACCGTCTACTACACCCACCTGGACGCGTCGGTCATCGAGAGCCACGCGGTGCGGGCGGTGGGGGTGGGCCTCCTCTCCTTCCTGGCGGCCGGCTTCCTGGGGCTCTTCGTCTCCACCTGGACCGAGTCGTCCGGCTTCGCCGTCGCCTTTGCCCTGATCCTGTTTCTCTTCGGCTACTTCCTCACCGGCCTGCTCGGGGGGGAAAGCTCCCAGGAGAAGCTGTTCTTCCACTACATCCCCTACGCGGCCGACAAGCTCAAGGAACTGGCCGGAGGCGGCTCCACCCGCTGGAGCCCGCGGATCGTCGAGGACGCCGTGCACATCAAGGTGCCGCTGGTCTACATCGCCCTCTTCGTGCCCGCCGCCTACGGGCTGTTCCGGTCCAAGAACATCCACGCCTAGAGGCAGGACGTCAGGCTCTAGACTCCGGCATCTCCGTTCGATAAGATCGGTTCTCACGTCCCATGAAACTTTCCGCGCTCCTCAGCCCGAAGCTGATCCGCTGCGGCCTCGCCGCCACGACCAAGGAGGGGGCCCTCGAGGAGATCCTCCAGGTCATGGCCGCCGGCACGCCCGGGGTCACGCTCGATGAGCTCAAGGCCGCCCTCGCCGACCGCGAAAAGCTCGGCCCCTTCTCCATGGCCAAGGGCTGCGCCTTCCCCCACGCCCGCACGGAGAAGGTCGTCGACTTCCGCATCGCCGTGGCGACCGCCCCGGCCGGCATCGATTTCAAGGCGCCCGACGGCCACCTCATCCGCCTGGTCGTCCTCTTCGCCATCCCCAAGAAGCACTCGAACCTCTACCTGACCACCCTCGCCCAGTTCCTCAACCTCTTCGGCCTGGAGGAGAACCTCCGGCGGGTCCTCGCCGCGAAGTCCGGCGAGGAGTTCCTGATGGCCGTCGACGGCTGCGCCCCCCGCTCCGCGACGCCGGCGTCCTCGACGCCCTCCGTCACGCCCCAGACGCCCCTCGCGAAGGCGATGGAGCTGATGGCGTTCCATCGGGCCGACGCCCTGCCGGTGGTGGACGCGGAGAGTCACCTGGTGGGGGAGCTGACGGCCTCCTCCCTGCTGCAGCTGGGCGTGCGCGAGCACTTCCTGCATCTGTCGAGCACGGCGGCGCTGAAGCCCGGCGAGGCGCTCGACGCCGTCCTGCGCTCCCACGCGGGCGCGCCGCTGGAGAGCCTCGGGGTCATCACCACGAACGCGTTCCGCACGGTCCAGGAAGAAGAGCCCGTCATCGACATGGCCGTGAAGCTCTGCCACGCGGGCGCCCGGAGCGCCTACGTCCTCCGCGGCCGCCGGCTGGTGGGGATCGTCGGCACCGGCGAGCTCCTCAAGCGCATCACGGGAGGCCGCTGATGGCCGGACCGGGGGACGCGGAGGCGGTCAAGGTCTACAACACCGGGGCCGAGCACTTCAAGAAGGGCCAGTTCGACCAGGCCGCGGCGTGCTTCAAGAAGGCGGCGGAGCTCGACGGCAAGCTCTACCGCGCCTGGGCCTACCTGGGCATGGCCTACGCGCAGTCGGGCCAGCTGGATCCCGCCATCGAAGCCTACCGGAAGTGCATCGACATCGCGCCCGACTACCACAAGGCCTTCAACAACGTGGGCGAGCTGTACCGCCGGAAAGGCCAGCTGGACTACGCGGCGATGGTCTTCAAGATGGCCACCGAGATCGCGCCCACCCTGCCGCACTACTTCTACAACCTCGGCATCACCTACTTCGAGATCGGGATGTACCCCCAGTCCGAGCAGGCCTTCGCGAAGGCCTTCGAGCTGGACCCCAACGACCACGAGTACGCCACCGAGCTCGCCCAGGTCCAGTTCACCCAGAAGAAGTTCGAGGCCGCCGCCGGCACCCTCGAGACCTGGATCAAAGGCCACCCCGACAGCGAGAAGACCCCCGAGACTCG
>DASVNH010000283.1:0-31423 GCA_036383955.1 Planctomycetota bacterium
CGCCACCCCCGCCCGCCGGATCGCCCCCACCCGCCGCTCGTTGATCGACAGGTCCAGGCCCGCCAGCTCCATCGTCCCCGCGAGCCGAAGCCGGTCGCCCATCGGCGTCACCGCCACCCGGTCCTCGCTCAGGATGAACGGGACATCCACCGCCGTCGCCGGCGCGGAGAACGTCAGGCTGTAGCCCTTGCCCGGCTGGATCGGGATCTTCAGCCGCAGGTCCCGCGCGACCTCCGGCGCCCACGCCCCGGCGGCGAGCACGACCTCCTTCGCGTCGATCGGGCCCGTCGAGGTCCGCGCGCGCACGCGGCGGCCGTCGACGTCGAATCCGACGACGTCCTCCGTACGGACGTCGACGCCCTTCGCCCAGCCCTGGACGAAGCGGAGGGGGTCGAGATGCCCATCCTCGAGGCAGTGCACGCCGCCGACGACGTCCGTCTTCAGCCCGGGCAGCAGGGCGCGGATCGAGGGGACGTCGAGGACCTTCGTCTCCAGCCCCGCGTCGCTGAGGACCTGGGCCTCGTGGATGCCGCCTTCGAAGCCCTTCGACGTCCGGAAGAGCAGGAGGAGGCCGCGGCGGGCGAGGCTTTCTTCGAAGAGCGCGGCGCTGGCGCGATGGAGGTCGCGGAGCAGCGGGATCGCGCGTTCGACCCGCTTGGCGGAGCAGGCGAGGCCGAAGCGCCAGAGCCAGCCGAGGAGGGCGGGGCTGAGGCGGGGTTTGATATAGAAGGGGCTTTCGGGATTGAACATCCATTTGACGCCCTGCCAGAGGGCGCCGGGGGCGGCGAGGGGGATGGCGTGGCTGGGGACGACGAGCCCGGCGTTGCCGCGGGAGCAGCCGGCGGCGACGCCCCCTTTATCGACGACGGCGACCGAGCGCCCGGACGCGGCGATAAAACGGGCGGCGGAGATGCCGATCACGCCGGCGCCGATGACGAGGACGTCGATCATGCTATTAAAAAGCCTCTTCGGGCCTCAGGCGGCGGCTCACGTCGGCCGCGACGCGAAAAGGGACGACCTGAAACAGGGCGGAGCTGGCGAGGCATGCGAAGATATTAGCCTCATGGCGGGGCCCGAACGCGAAACCCGCGGCGGCGATCAGGGCGGCCGCGACGAGGTAGAACGCGGCGGGCCGGATCCATTCGCCGCGGAAGCGGGGCCGGAGCGAGGCTACGTGGGCCGCCGTCTGGAAGAAGATCGTCGCGATCAGGAGGGGCAGGACATGGCCGCTCTCGCCGATCGTTCGCGCGACCGTGACCCAGGTGGTCGCGGGATCCCGCGTCATCGAAACGACGGCGATGTAGAAGCTCATGAACCCCGCCAGCAGGCCCACGAGGGGGGAGGCGACGAGCGTGAGCCAGACCCGGGTCGAGAGGACGGCGCCCAGCGCGCCGCCGGCGGCCAGGAAGGCGGTCAGCGCGACGAAGCCGACCAGCTCGCGCCGCATGAGGAGGACCGCCACCGCGCCGCCGCCGGCCGCGCCGGCGACCGCGGCGAGCGCCGGGAAAAGAACCCAGCGGACGACGGGCGGGAACGGGTGCGCCTTCACGCGGCCTCCGGAGGTCGGAGTCGTCGCGCGACGGCCACCGCCGCGACGACGGCGGGGACTTGGGCGCAAATCGACAGCGCCAGCGTCGCGCCGACGGGGAGCATCCCCGCTCCCCTCGGCGCGAGCAGGGCGGTGAGGGCGAAGGAGAGGAGCCCGAAGCCGGTGGCCAGGGCGACGCCCGGTCTCCAGCCTCGGATCGACGTCGTCCGGTGGACGATCGTCTGCGCCAGCGGCACCCAGCCGACGAGCACGAGGCCGCGCGCGTCCTGAAGGATCCGCGTCAACAGGACCCAGGGCCGGATCGCGCCTCCGCGTTCCAGGGCCTCGACGACGGCCACGCCGGTCGAAGCGGTCAGCACCCCGAGGATCGGAGCGCCGAGGAGGCAGATCCACGCGCGGGAGCTGAGCATCGACGCGAGACCGGCGCCGGCGCTGAGGCAGCCGCCGATGACGATGAGCCGCGTCGCGCTCGCCTCGCCGGCCAGCGAGACCCCCAGGACTCCGCCCGCCGCCCCCGCGAGCCCGGCAAGCGCCGGAAACAGCGCCCAGCGCACGACCGGCGGGTAGGGGTGTTCTCTCACGCGGCCTCCGGAGGTCGGAGGCGCCGAGCGACGCCCCTGGCTGCCAGGACGGCCGGGACCTGGGCGAGCGTGGATGCCGACAGGAGTCCCGCCACCGCGAAGTTCCAGAGCTGCGGTGGCAGGAGCAGCCCAAGAGCGAACGAGAGCGTCGCGACAGCTATCCCGGACCCGAGAACGATGGGCCATGACCGCCGAAGGGCGAGCCGATGGACGGCGGCCTGCAGCAGGTCCACCGTGCCAAACAAGAGAGGGACGCTGAGCTCGTTCATCATATGGTTGATGATCCGCCGCGGATTCGGAGGATCGCCGCTCTCGACCGTGTCCATGCACGCGAGTCCCGTCACCAGCACGAAGAGCCCGAAGGCAGGAGCGGCCAGAAGACAGGGCCATGCGTACATCGTGAGCATCGACGCGAGGGCCGCGCCCATGCTGAGCGCCCCCGTCATGACCACCGGCCAGACGTCCATGCCTAGACCGCCGAGGCTCGCTCCCAGCGCGCCCCCGACGCCTCCCGCGAGCCCGGCAAGCGCCGGAAACAGCGCCCAGCGCACGACGGGCGGGAAGGGGTGCGCGATCATACCCGTCTCCCCCCGGGGGCGGGGGGATCCCTTCGAGATTCGAGATTCTTGATTCGAGATTCTACAACCGCGCCGAGGGCGCGGTGGGGATCTCGGGCCACTTCTGCACCGGCAGGCCGGCCAGGCGGTCCATCATGCGGCGCATCGCGGGCCGCTGGGCGCGGATGTGCTCCGCCATCTCCTCGCGGGCGCGCGGCCAGCGGCCGGCGAGCATCGACTCGACGATCTTGCGGTGCTGCTTCGCCATCTCCGAGGTGACCGACGCCCCGAGCGCGGCGTAGTAGAACAGCGTCGTGAAGTACGCGCCGTGGCGGCTGAAGAAGTCCTGGATGTAGCGGTTCTCCGCCTTCTCCACGATGTACGCGTGCAGCTCGGCGTCCACCTTCGGCCGCTCGCCCGACACCACGTTGTCCTCCAGGATCCGCGCGAGATCGGCCTTCGCCACCCGCTCCCGGCACAGGTCCAGCGCCTTCAGCTCCAGGAGCTCCCGGACCTCCAGGTACGCCCGCATGTCCTCCTCGCGGAACGGCCGGACCCGCCAGCCCCGCCGCGGGACGTGCTCGAGGATCCCCGACGCCGTGAGCCGCGACAGCACGTGCCGCAGCAGCGTCCGGCCGATCCCGTACTTCTCCGCCGTGACCTCCTCCCGCATGAACTCCTCGCGGCCGAGCAGGCTCAGCTTCATGACGTCCCGCGCGATGATCTGGTCCCACGCCCCGGGCGGCAGGACGTCCTCCCGCTTCGCGTGAGGGATCCTCCCGACGGCCTCCGCCTCCACCGCCAGCCGGCCGTTGGGCTCCTTGCGCAGCAGGCGCTGCTCGATCAGGTCCTCGACGGCCTGCCGCACCGGCGTGAGGCTTACGCCGTACTTCGAGGAGAGGTCGCGGAGGGTGAGGCAGTCCGGGACGTCGTTGCCGCTGAGGATCCGGGCCTTCAGGTCCTCCCGGATATAGGCCGCGATCGTCACGTACGCCGATCTTACCCCCGCGCGACGGAATCGGTCAAACGCCCGGGGTGTTGACATTGTATACTATATAACATGTTGAGCTTCCCCCCTGAAGAGTTCGCCGCGCGGCGGCGCCGCGTCCGCGCGGCGATCGGCCGCGACGCCCGCGCGCTCGTGCGCGGCGCGGGGCCGGTCCGGAGCTTCGACGTCTTCCGCCAGACCAACGAGTTCCACTATCTCTGCGGCGTCGAGACGCCCGGGGCCGCCCTCCTCATCGGCGACGTCACCACCCTCTACCTGCCGCGCCGCGACGAGAAGACCGCCCGGAGCGACGGCGACGTCCTGCACGCCGACGCGCCCGACGAGGCCCGCCGCGCCACCGGCGTCGACGAGGTCCGCCCGATCGACACCCTGGCGCCGACCGGCCCGCTGTACGTCCCGCGCATGCCTCCCGAGGGGCGCTATCAATCCCGCGACGTCCTCCTGCGCGTCCCCGGCGAGGACCCGGACCAGGCCTTCTACGAAAGCCTGAAGGGCGAGCTTCGCGATCTTTCGCCGATCCTGGACGATCTTCGTTTGATCAAGAGCCCGCGCGAGCTCGCCGTGCTGCGGCAGGCCGGCCGGCTCTCCGCGCTGGGGGTCGTCGAAGCCATGCGCTGCACGCGCCCCGGCGTCCGCGAGGCCGAGCTGGTGGCCGTCGCGGAATACGTCCACCGCGTGAACGGCTCCGCGGGGGAGGGCTACGCGCCGATCGCCCCGTCCGGTCCGCGGGTCTGGCATCCGCACTGGTTCCGCAACGACGGCGTCCTCGCCGCCGGAGACTGGGTGCTGCTCGACTGCGCGCCCGACCTGGGCTACTACACGAGCGACATCGGCCGCCTCTGGCCGGTGAGCGGGCGCTTCTCGCCCCTCCAGCGGCAGCTGTACGGGTTCATGACCGCCTGGCACCGGGCCCTGCTCCGCCGGATCAAGCCCGGCCTGCTCCCCGCCGCCGTGCTCGCGGAGGCCGCCGCCGAGATGGAGGACGTGATCGCCCTGACGCGCTTCGAATCCCCGGCGCACGAAGCGGGCGCGCGTGCTACGTTGAAGTATCGCGGCCATCTCTCGCATCCGGTCGGCATGGCCGTGCACGACGTGGGGGACTATTGGAAGCGCCCGTTCGCGCCCGGCCTGGTGTTCGCGGTGGATCCCCAGATGTGGATCCCCGAGGAGAAGATCTACGTCCGGGTGGAAGACACGGTCGCCGTGACCGAGACGGGCGTGGAGATCCTGACCGCCGCGGCGCCCCTCGACGCGGAGGCCGTGGAAAAGGCGGTCGGCGGCGGCGGCCTGCTCCAGGCGTTCCCGCCTTTGGAGGTTCGATGAACGTCGACTGGGCGGGCGTCTATCCCGCCGCCACCACCGCGTTCCGCGCGGACGAGTCGCTCGACCTGGCGGCCGTCGTCAAGCACCTCGACTTCCTCGCGCGCGCCGGCGTCCACGGCCTCGTCGTCCTCGGCACCGTCGGCGAGAGCGCCTCGCTCTCCTACGAGGAGAAGCTCGACGTCCTCCGCGCCGCGGTGGACGTCGCCGACATCCCCGTCATCGCCGGCGTGTCCCAGACCACGACGCGCGAGGCGGTCCGCTTCGCGCGGGACGCGGAGACGGCGGGCGTCGACGGCCTCATGGTCCTCCCGGCGACGCTCTACCCGTCGGACGCGCGCGAGACGGTCGCGCACTTCCGGAGCGTGGCGCGCGCGAGCGGGCTGCCGGTCCTCTGCTACAACAATCCGGTGGCGTACGGCGTCGACCTGACCCCGCGGATGTTCGCGGAGCTCGCGGACGAAAAGACGCTGGTCGCGAT
Source organism: Planctomycetota bacterium (assembly GCA_036383955.1). Lineage (GTDB taxonomy): Bacteria > Planctomycetota > MHYJ01 > MHYJ01 > JACPRB01 > JACQFK01. The sequence goes on from DASVNH010000283.1 coordinate 5,498, forward strand.
CAAGGAGTCGTCGGACGATCCGCGGCGGATCACCGACCTGGTGAACGAGGTCGGGGATCGATACGCGATCCTGGGCGGCGTGGACGACCTCGTGCTCGAGAGCGCGATGCTGGGCGCGCGCGGCTGGATCTCCGGGCTGACGAACGCGTTCCCCCGGGAGAGCCTCGCGCTCTGGGACCTCGCCGTGAGCGGCCGCTGGGACGAGGCCGTGAAGCTCTACCGCTGGTTCACGCCGCTGCTCCACCTCGACGCGCATCCCAAGCTCGTGCAGTACATCAAGCTCGCGATGGCCGAGGCCGGCCTGGGCACGGAGACCTGCCGCGCCCCCCGGCTCCGCCTCGAAGGCGAGGAGCGGGCCCGCGTCCTGGACCTCATCCGCAAGGCGGTGGCGCATGCCGCGGCGCGTTGAGGTCGTCGACTCCCACACGGGCGGCGAGCCCACCCGGGTCGTCGTCGCCGGCGGGCCCGACCTCGGGACGGGTTCCGTCCGCGAGCGCCTCGCCCGCTTCGCGCGGGAGCACGACCGCTTCCGCTCCGCCGTGGTCAACGAGCCGCGGGGCTCCGACGTCCTGGTCGGCGCGCTGCTCCTGGAGCCGTCCGGGGTGATCTTCTTCAACAACGTCGGCACGATCGGCATGTGCGGCCACGGCACGATGGGGGTCGTCGTCACGCTGCAGCACCTGAAACGGCTCGTGCCCGCGCGGCTCGAGACGGCCGTCGGCGCCGTGGACGTCGAAGCCCTCGGCGGCGGCCGGGTCCGCGTCGGCAACGTCCCGAGCTGGCGGACGATGAAGGACGTCAAGCTCGACGTCCCCGGCCATGGCGTGGTGACGGGGGACGTCGCGTGGGGCGGCAACTGGTTCTTTCTCGCGGAGATCGGGGAGCTCGGGCCGATCGACCGCCTGACGGCGCTGAGCTGGGCGATCCGGCGCGAACTGGTCCGGCGGGGGATCGCGGGCGAGGGCGGCGCGGAGATCGACCACATCGAGCTGTTCGGGCCGTCGAAGGTCGCCGACAGCCGCAACTTCGTCCTCTGCCCGGGCGGGGCCTACGACCGCTCGCCGTGCGGGACGGGGACGAGCGCGAAGGTCGCCTGCCTGATCGCGGACGGGAAGCTCCGCGAAGGCCAGGTCTGGCGGCAGGAGAGCGTGATCGGGAGCGTCTTCGAGGCGTCGGGTCGGATCGTCGAGGGCCGCGTGCGGCCGACGATCACGGGCTCGGCCTTCGTCACCGCGGAGTCCACGCTGCTCCTGGATCCGGAAGACCCCTTCGTGGAGGGGATCCGATGCTGATGCTGGCGCTGGTCCTCCAGAACGTCCCGACGTCCCAGTACGAGCCGCGGACGCTCGAAGGCTGGGGCGTAAAGGTGAACAAGGACCTGGGGGAGTCGCCGGCGATCGCGCTGCTGGGGGAGAAGCTGCGGGAGGTCGCGCGGCTCGTGCCGGCGGGCCCGCTCGCCAAGCTGCGCGAGGTGCCGCTCTGGCTCGGCGTGGACGACTACATCGAGAAGCGCGCCTGCTACCACCCGAACGCGGGCTGGCTCAAGGACAAGGGCCTGAATCCCGACAAGGCGAAGGCGGTGGAGATCGGCTGCGCCGCGGAGTTCCTGAAGGCGGTCCGCGACCAGCCCATGATGCTCCTCCACGAGCTCGCCCACGCCTACCACGACCGCGTGCTCTCGTTCGACCACGCCGAGATCCGCGCCGCCTTCGCGAAAGCCAAGGAGGCCGGGATCTACGACGCCGTGCTGCGCTGCAACGGCAAGCGCGAGAAAGCCTACGCGGTGTCCAATCACCACGAGTACTTCGCCGAGGCCTCGGAGGCCTGGTTCGGCCAGAACGACTTCTACCCCTTCGTCCGCGCCGAGCTCCGCGAGCACGACCCCGCGCTCTTCGAGATCCTGAAGAACGTCTGGAAGTGAGGACCAGGACCAGGACCAGGACGGTCGCCCCCTCGCCCCCCTGGGGGGACGGCACGGGGCGCCCCGCGTCGCCACCCCCCGGGGGGCGGGGGGATGAATCCTGGTCCTGGTCCTGGTCCTGGTCCTGCTTGAAAGGTTGACACTCATGCGACTCGCCTGGGCCCTGCCCCTTCTCGCCGCCTGCGTGACGCCCGCCAGGGCCGACGATCCGCCCGCGCCGAATCCTCTCGTGCCGATGATCGAGCGCTATAGCGTCGACCTCCGCGCGCTGGAGCGCCTGCACTCCACGCCCCTGTCGGCCGGACGGCGCGACCGCCTCCGCGTCCTCCACCAGGCCGCGCTGAAGGACGTCGACGCCCTCGACCTCGGCCCGCTGCCGGTCGACGCCCGGATCGACGCGGCGCTCTTCGCGAACCACCTCCGCCACCAGGTCTCCGAGCTGGAGCGCGAGGCCGTCCTCGACGCGGAGATCGCCCCGCTCGTGCCGTTCGCCGGCGCCATCGTCGCGCTCGAGGACGCGCGCCGGGAGATGAAGGACGTCGACGCCCCCCGCGCCGCCGGGACGCTGACCGAGCTCGCGAAGGCCGTGAAGGAGGCGCGGAAGGGAGTCGACGAAAAGAAGACCTCGCGGACGCTGGCGCGGCGGGCGTCGAAGCGCGTCGACGCCCTCCAGGAGGCCCTGGGCCGCTGGCATCGCTTCCACGCGGGCTACCACCCCGAATACACCTGGTGGTGCGCGAAGCCGTACGCGGAGGCGGACCGGGAGCTGGAGGAGTACCAGACCTTTCTCGCGGAAAAAGTGGCGCGCCTGAAGGCGGAAGGGCCGGAGGGGCTGGTGGGCGACCCCCTGGGCCGCGAGGCGCTGCTGCGCGAGCTGGCCTACGAGCGGATCGCCTACGGCCCGGAAGAGCTGCTCGCGGCGGCGGAGCGGCAGTTCGCCTGGTGCGAGGAGCGGCTGAAGGAAGCCTCCCGCGAGATGGGCTTCGACGACTGGGCGAAGGCGCTCGAGAAGGTCAAGACCGCCCACGTGCCGCCGGGGAAGCAGCCCGCGCTCATCCGCGACCTCGCCCGCGAGGCCGAGGAACTGATGGAGAAAAAAGACCTGCTCACCGTGCCGCCGCTCGCCAAGGAAGTCTGGCGCATGGAGATGATGTCGCCGGAGCGGCAGAAGTCGACGCCCTACTTCACCGGCGGCGAGGTGATCAGCGTGTCGTTCCCGACGTCCGACATGCCGCACGACCTGAAGATGATGGTGATGCGGGGCAACAACATCCACTTCGCGCGCGCCACGGTCCAGCACGAGCTGATCCCGGGGCATCACCTGCAGATCTTCATGGCCGAGCGGCACCGGACGCACCGCCGGCTGTTCCGCACGGCCTTCCTGGTGGAGGGCTGGTGCCTGTACTGGGAGATGCGGCTCTGGGACTTGGGCTTCGCGCGCGGACCGGAGGACCGGATCGGGATGCTGTTCTGGCGCATGCACCGCGCGGCGCGGATCATCACGACCCTGAAGTTCCACCTGGGGCAGATGCCGCCCGCGGAGATGGTCGACTTCCTGGTGAAGCGCGTCGGCCACGAGCCGTCGGGCGCCGAGGCGGAGGTCCGCCGCTACATCGGCGGCGACTACGGGCCGCTCTACCAGGTCGCCTACATGATGGGCGGCCTGCAGCTCCTCGCCCTCCACAAGGAGCTGGTCGGCTCCGGCCGCCTGACCGAGCGCGCCTTCCATGACGCCGTGCTCCGAGAGAATTCGATTCCCATCGACCTCATCCGCGCGGGCCTGACGGGGGCGGCTCCGACGCCCTCCGCCTCCTGGAAGTTCCTGGACTGAGCGAACTTTCGCGGGGGACGTCGTACATAGCGACGTTCGGAGGACCCCGCCCATGAAACGAACGCCCACGCTCCGCGAACGTCTCGCCCGCGTCATCCGCGGCACCGGCGAATTCGTGGATTCGACGGCCCAGGCCGCCGCCGACGCCGTCGAGCGCGACGGCCCCGCGCGCGCCGCCCGCAACGCGTTCAAGGCGATGGTGGAAATGGGCCGCGACGTCGGCCAGGCGGCGGGCGTGCTCGCCGTCCGTCTCGTCCGCGGCTCCCGCGTGAAGGGCGGATCCGCGCTGGACGCGATCAAGCGGGCGTCCAAGGCGGTCGTCGGCGACACGATCCGGATGGGAGGCGACGCGGCGCGCGCCGCGAGCGGCTTCGCCAAGGGCGCCCTGTCCGGGGCCAAGGAGATCGGGGTCGACGCCGCCAAGGCGGCGGGCGCCGCCGCGATGGGCGCCCTCGAGGCCGCCGAAGAGGCGGGCGCCCACGTCGCCGAGCGGGTCCGGAAGGCGCTGGGCGCGGACGTCGGGACCAAGAAGCGTCGGAGGTAATCGCATGCCGGACACGCGGACCGCGGGAAGGGCGAAGCGGGGCCGGGACGGCGGATCCGAGGGCCTCTTTCACCAGATCGAGTGCCACGCCACCAGCGAGATGGGCGCGGCCCGGCCGGTGAACGAAGACCAGTACCTGCTCGTGCCGCTCACGCCGTCGACACCCGGCGCCGAGCCCGCGTACCTCTTCGCGGTGGCCGACGGCCTGGGCGGCGCGCCGGCGGGCGATCGGGCCAGCCTGATCGCCACGCGCACGCTGTTCAAGGCCCTGCGGGAGCCGTGGTCCGATCCGGGCGAGGCGCTCAAGGCGGCCGTGCTGCGCTGCCAGAGCGAGATCGACGCGCACGCGGAGCGGCATCCCGAGCGCCACGGCATGGCGACGACCCTCACGGCGGCCCTCGTGCTCTGGCCGCGGGTCTACATCGTCCACGTCGGCGACAGCCGCTGCTACGCGCTGCGGCCGTCGGGCGCCGAACGCGTCACGTCCGACCAGACCATCGCCGAGCGGATGGCGCGGATCGGCGTGATCCGCCCGGAGCAGGTGGCGAGCAGCCGGTGGAAGAACGTGCTGGCGAACGTCATCGGGGGCAGCTCGCCGGACGTGTCGCCCGAGCTGTACACGACGACGCTCCACTGGGGCGACGCCCTGCTGCTCGCGACCGACGGCGTGACCGACGTGATCAAGGACGAGGAGATCCTGGCCCTGACGCGGGAGCGGGGCTCCGCGGAAACGGTCTGCCGCCGGCTGATCCGGACGGCCCAGGAGCGCGGAGGCAAGGACGACCGCACCGTCGTCTTCGCGCGCTTCGGCCGCTCGCCGGCCTGGCGCAAGCTTCGCGACATCCTGCTGGGACCCTGAACGGAAATCCCAAATCCCAACTCCCAAATCCCAACGGGTCCACGTGTTGGGATTTGGGATTTCGTCTAGGGCAGGGACGGCATCTCCGCCCGGAGATCCGCGAGGGTGTGGCGGCGGAAGAGCTCGATGAGGTTCTCGTTCGCCTCGCGGTAGAGCGGGGAAAGCTCCGGCGGGTAGAGCTCGGGGTGGTCGGGGCGCGCCGCGCCCAGGGCGACCAGGGCGTCGAACACGGTGACGTCGCCGGCGGGACGAGTGAGCGCCCAGCCCTTGTGCCCGGCGGCCGCGATGAGCCCCGCGGCTTTCAGCTCGCGGATCAGCGCGGCGGCGCGGCCCGGCGGGACGTGGAGCTCGCGGGCCAGGCCGCCGGCCGAGAGCGGCTGGTCGTCGCGTGAAAAGGCGGCGAGCGCCTGGAGACCTCGTGTCGCCGACCAAGGCAGGTCGAACATGGGTCCTCCCTTCATTTGCCGGCACGGCGCAGCAGATCTTCCCGGATCGCCAGGACGAGGAACGTTCCCGCCAGGGATCCGAGGATGATCCAGCCGAAAAATTCGGGGGCCATGGCTATCTCCTTCGAAACGGAGCCAGCTGGGACGAATGGACGTCGCGAGCGGCCAGGGCCTCGGCGAGGTCGTAGAGGTCGAAGCCGGGGCCGACGTCCTGGATCTCGCGAAGGGAGGCGTCGATCTGCTCCGACGTCCCCACGAAGTAGCCGCGCTGGTCCAGCAGGGCGAGAAACGCCCCCCGGACCTCCTCGAGCCCGCCGTCCGCGGTGCCCAGGCGGCGGGCGGCCTCGACGGCCTTCCGGACGTCGCCTCGCTTCATCCGCTCCTCCAGCTCGAAGACCCGCTGGGACGGAGATCGATCAACGCCTCGTCGCACGGTAGACGGAGAGCAAGCGGGAGGCCATCCGAACGTCACGGCCGCCGGGCCAGCCGCGCGTGGAGTTTTCCAGGGGGCGCGGGGATTCCTTCTCCGCGACCCGCCGCAGGGGGGCCGCCAGCTCGGCCGGGTCGCGGAACACCGCCAGCGGGACGTCGAAGGTGTCCCAGCGGTCCCGGAGCGACGCGGCCCAGGGGTGGCCGGCGCAGTCCGGATCCGAGGCGACCAGGTCGAACGGGTGGAGATGGAGATGGACCATCGCGTCGCCCGGCCCGCGGGCGCCGACCACGTGATGGCCCAGGGCCACCAGCATCCGGCGAGCCCGCTCCAGCAGACCGCGGTCGGAGGCGACGACCAGAATCCACATCCTAGCCCTCCTCCGTCCAGTGCAGGCCGATGCGGCGGAGCAGGCGGTCCGTCGTCTCGGGCGGCAGGCGGCCGATCAGGACGTCGATGGCCCGCTCCTCGCGCCGGAGATGCTTGAGGAGGGTTTCGAGGCAGGCCAGGGCGACGTCCGCCGCGCCGTCGTAGTCTTCCGCCGACATCCGCTGCGCCAGGCGGGAGGCGAGGTCGCGGAGCCGCGCGTGCTCCTTGCGCAGGGGATCCAGCACGGGGTCCGCGTCGAGTTTCGCTTCCCGCAGGGTGGGGAAGACCCGCTCCTCCTCGTGCCGCAGGTGGTCGGCCAGCGCGTCGATGAAGGCGTCCGCGGACGCGTGCGGCTCGTTCTCGAGGAAGGGCCGCGGACCCATGCGGAGGTAGCCGTAGAGCGCCGCCAAGGCGTCGGCCAGGCGGCCGTCGCGCGTGAGCGTCTTCATGACTTACTCCTCTCGCGGACTTTGGTGGCCCGCTTGACGTCGTACAGGCGGGCGTCGGCGGTCTCGATCAGGGCCGACGCCGTGCGGCCGTCTTCGGGGAAGCGAGCGACGCCCGCGCTGACCGAGAGGCCGGTCTCGCGCCGCGTCATCGCGGCGGCGCGCTCCACGAGCGCGTCTTCCAGCGCCAGCGCGCCGTGGGCCACCAGCAGGAACTCGTCGCCGCCGTAGCGGCCGAGGACGTCGCCCTGCCGGACGACCCGGCGCAGCGCGGCCGCGGTCTTCTTGAGGATGAGGTCGCCCGCCGGATGGCCCTGTTCGTCGTTGATCTTCTTGAATCCGTCCAGGTCGAACATGACGACGGCGAGCGGCTCGCCGCCGCGGGAGGCGCGGGCGAGGCTGACGTCGAGCTCCTCCATCACGCGCCGGCGGTTGGCGAGGTCCGTCAGGGGGTCGGTCGTCGCGAGCCGCTGCAGCTCCCCGATCAGCCGCCGATTCTCCCGCTCGAGGTCGTGGCGCAGGCTGCCCATGGCGCCGAACACGGCCGCGAAGAGGAGCGGGTGCAGGAGGAAGAAGAACTGGATGGGATGGTCCGCGAAGACGTCCTGGAGCCGGCGGCCCTCCGCGCCGAGCGCCAGGTCGAACACGATGGAAAAGAACGGCACCGGCAGGCCCCAGGCCAGGCCGAACCAGAGATACGGGTTATTCCTCGGGTCGTAGGAATAAACCCGGCCGAAGGCCGCCAGGTACGCTTTGACGAGCCCCATGGCGTGGATTAAGCAAGCGCCGGGCCAACGACCGGACCCGGAACCGGAACCGGAACCGGACCCGGCGAAAGACCAGGACCAGGACGTCCCCCTTGGGGGGGAAGGGGGGGACGAGGTTCCGGTTCCGGTTCCGGTTCCGGGTCCGGTCAAGGGAGATGGCTGGCCAGCATGTCGCGCAGGACCTCGAGCGAAAACGGCTTGGGAAGATAGGCCTCCGCGCGGACGCCGAACGCGTCGCGGGCCGCGCGATCGTGGTCGTACGCCGTCATCACGAAGACCTTGAGGCCGGGACGGATCCGACGCGCCTGGCGCGCCAGCTCCAGCCCGTCCATGCCGGGGAGGCGGACGTCCACCAGCAGGCCGTCGAGGCGCGCCGGCCCCTCGAGGGTCCGCAGCGCCTTCTCGGCCGTCGCGGCCAGCCGGACGCGGGCGAGCCCCTTCAGGGCCTCGCGGACGGACCAGCGGACGAGCTTCTCGTCCTCGACCACCAGCAGCGCCGGACGTCCGTTCCTCGTCATGCGGGCCGCGCCGCTTCTTTCGGCGCGCGGGCGGGAACGACCAGCAGGGGGATGTCGGCGGCCCGCAGCACGTTTTCCGTCACGCTGCCGAAGAGCCAGCGGACCGGGCCGGAACGCCCGTGCGTCGCCATGACCAGGAGGTCGGCGGCGTTCGTGCGGCAGGCGGCGAGGATCTCCGCGGCGGGATCGCCTTCCCGCACCGCCGTCGTGACGGGCACGGTGTGCTCGCGGAGGAGGCGCTCGACGTCCTCCAGCGGCCGCTCGGGGAGGAGCCAGTGGGGATTCGGGCCCGGCGGCTCGTGTACGTAGAGGAGCGTGACGCGCGCGTCGAGCGGGCGCACGAGGTCGAGCACCAGCGGCACCACGCGGAGGGAGTGTTCGCTGCCGTCGAGGGGCACGAGGATCGAGTGGAACGGCGTGTTCTCGGTCCGTCCGCGCGACGGGCCGTCGATCGGCGGCGGGAACGAGCGGAGGAGGAACACGGGCGACGGGGAGGCCCGCAGCACGGTCTCGGCGACGCTGCCGATGACGAGGCGGGACAGGCCGGTGCGTCCGTGGGTGGACAGGACGGTGAGCGAGACGTTCTCCTCCCGGGCGACGCGGAGGATGGTGGCGGCGGCGCCGCCGGGGCGCACGATCGCGCGGGCCCGACGTCCTTCGTTCATGAGCAGGAACGTGAGGCGGCGGGTGTAGCGCTCGGCTTCGGCCTCGTAGGCCGGGGCCATGACGCTGACGTCGGGCGAGGTCGCGTCGAGGACGCGGAGAAGGAGGATCTCCGCCGAGCGCCCGAGGAGGAGGCGCCGGAGATGGGGCAGGACGCGCTCGGCGGTTTCGGATCCGTCCAGGGGCACCAGCACGCGTTCCAGCACGGCTCACTCCTTCCAGGCGGCGGACTTCGCCCAAGCGATGACGCGGGAGACCGGGGCGTCGCGGACGACCAGCAGGGGCGCCCCGGCGCCGGGGAGCACCTTCTCCGTGACGCTGCCGAAGATCCAGCGCGAGGGGCCGCGACGTCCCCGGGCGGCCATCACGAGCATGTCGACGTCCGCGTCGCCGACCGTCTCGAGGATCCGGGTCGCCGGATCGCCGCCGAGCACGAGGGCGCCGGCTTCGACGCCTTCCGCGGCGAGGGACGCGGCCGCCGCCTGCAGGAAGGGGGCGCCCGGATCGGCCGGCTCGCCCGGCGCGGCGACGTGCAGCAGCGTCACGCGGGCTCCGCCCCGCCGGGCCAGCTCGACGACGGCCGGCAGCAGGCCGCGGGCGGCCTCGTCGCTGCGCAGCGGCACGAGGAGGCGCGTGGGCGGCTGGGAGCGCGGCGGGCTGAAGGCGGGGAAGATCATCACCGGCGCGACGGACGCGCGCAGGACTTTTTCCGCGACGCTGCCGAAGACGAAGCGCGCGAGCCCGCCGCGCCCGTGGGTCGCCATGAGCACCAGGGTCGCGCCCTCCTCGGCCGCGGCGTCGAGGATCGACTCCGCGGCCTCGCCCTCCCGGATGAGCGTCCGGACGCGGTGGCCTTCGGCGCGCAGCCGGGCGGCGGTCCGCTCGAGATAGTCGCGGGCGTCTTCGACGTCCACCGGCATCAGCGCCGCCGCCTCGTACGCGCCGACGGGGCGGAGCGGGCAGGCCCGCGCCAGGACGACTTCACTCGACGCCGACGGCGCGAGCCACGCCAGGGGAGGCAGGGCGGTTTCCGCGAGCGGAGATCCGTCCAGGGGAACCAAGATTCGATCCAGCATCATCGGGCCCTCCTCCAACGGAAGTGGTGAAAGCAAAGCAGGGGCCAGCGTGGGCTGACGCGCCGCGGCCGTGAAACGCGCGGCCGATTCCGGGCCAAGCCGAGATATTCCGCGACGTCGAGAAAGCGGGGGGATGCGCGGGATAATACTCAGGAGCGCGGAAAAATCCGCGCCCTTCACCCTCGAAACAGCCCGGAAACGGGGGTTTTTCTGATTGGTCGGGAAATTGCCATGGATGCGGGCGTGAAGGACAGCGTAGTCGGCGAGCCGGCGCGGCTGAAGCTCCTGGATGACATCATCCTGAGCATCAACCGGGGCAAGTCGCTCGACGAGGTCTTCAACCTGGTCTTCGACCGCCTCCTCCCCTTCGTCCCCTATCACCGGATCGCGGTGGCGCTGATGGACGGGCCGGGAAGCCGTCTGAGCATCCTTTGCGCCCGCAGCGACGGCAAGCTGGTCCTGGGCCGCGGTTACGCGGGCCAGATCGCCGGATCGAGCCTGGAGCCCCTCATCCGGCAGGGCCGCACCCGGATCATCAACGACCTGCGGGCCTATCTCGAGGCCAAGCCCGAGAGCGAGTCGACGCGGCTCATCGTGAAGGAAGGCATGCGGTCCAGCCTCACGCTGCCGCTCGTGGTCGCGGGCGAGCCCATCGGCGTCATGTTCTTCTCGAGCCGGGACGTCGACACCTACAAGCCCGAGCACGAGGACTTCCTCCGCTCCATCGTCGGCCACGTCTCGATCGCGGTCGAGAAGTCCCGCCTGCTGGACGCCTTCAAGGAGAAGAGCGACTACCTCGAGAACATCCTGCACAACTCCGCCGACGCGATCGTCGTCGTCGACAGCCACAACCGCATCCGCACCTGGAACGACGGCGCGCGCGTCATGTTCGGGTACCGGGCCGACGAGGTGATCGGGAAGAGCTACGCGATCCTCCTCGCGGACGAGGACCGCCTCCGGGACGAAGGGGCCTGGATCCAGGAGCAGATCGAGCGGGTCGGCTTCCTCCGGGACCACGAAGGCGTCCGGGTGACCCGCGACGGCCGCCGCCTCACCGTGAGCACGACGGCGACGCTGCTCAAGGACAGCCTGGGCCGCCCGATGGGCCGCTCCTGCATCATCCGGGACGTGACCCACCTCAAGCGGCTGCAGCAGGAGCTGGTCGCCAGCCAGAGCCTGGCGGCCGTCGGCGAGCTCGCCGCCACGGTCGCCCACGAGATCAAGAATCCGCTGGCCGGCATCAGCGGGGCCATCCAGATCCTGGCCGAGGGGACGCCGGCGACCGACCCCCGGCGCTCGGTCATGGGCGACATCCTCGACCAGATCGAGCGCCTGGACCGGACGGTCCGGGACCTGCTCCACTTCGCGCGCCCGGCCGTGCCGTCGAAGGAGGACGTCGATCTCGGCGACTCCGTCCAGCGGGCCTGGACGCTGCTGGCGGCGCAGCCGGCGGCGTCGTCGATCCGCTTCACGGTGGAGGGCGGGGCGGGCGTCCGGGTGGGGGCGGACCCGCAGCTGCTGCACCAGGTCTGGATCAACCTCTTCCAGAACGCGATCGAGGCGATGCCGAAGGGCGGCGACCTCTCGGTGAAGGTGCGCGACCAATCGCCGGCGGTGGTGGAGGTCACGGACACGGGCGGCGGGATCGATCCGGAGCGGATCGAGCGGATCTTCCAGCCCTTTTTCACGACCAAGACGCGGGGGACGGGGCTCGGCCTGCCCATCACCCGCAAGATCGTGCAGGCGCACGGCGGCCGGGTCTGGGCGGCGCGCGGGAGCGCGGGGACGACGACCTTTTTCGTGGAGATGCCTCGATGAATATCCTCGTGGTCGACGACGAGAAGCTGATCCGCTGGTCCCTCCGGGAGCGGCTCACGCGGGAAGGGCACGCGGTCACCGAGGCCGAGGACGGCCGCTCGGCGCGGGAGGCCCTCGAGCGCGAGACGCCGGACCTGGCGCTGCTGGACATGCGGCTGCCGGACACCGACGGGCTGGCGATCCTGCGGCACCTTCAGGAGAAGTCGCCGGAGGTGCCGGCGATCATGATCACGGCCTTCTCGTCGGTCGAGACGGCCGTCGAAGCGATGCGCCTCGGCGCCTACGACTACGTGGCCAAGCCGTTCAACCTGGACGAGCTGGCGATCACGGTGAAGCGCGCGCTCGAAGCCTCGCGCCTGAGAAAGGAGAGCGGCGACCGCGTCCGCGAGCAGAAGGCGGCCTTCGGCCTGCACAACCTCATCGGCAAGTCCGCGCCGATGCGGGAGATCGCCGGGCTGGTCCGGAAGGTCTCGCAGAGCCAGGCCTCCACGGTCCTCATCCGCGGCGAGAGCGGCACCGGCAAGGACCTCATCGCCAAGGCCATCCACTTCGAGTCCGCCCGCGCCGAGAAGCCCTTCATGAACATCACCTGCACCGCGCTGCAGGACACCCTCCTGGAAAGCGAGCTCTTCGGCCACGAGAAGGGCTCCTTCACCGACGCCAAGGCCCAGAAGAAGGGCCTCTTCGAGCTCGCCCACCAGGGCACCGTGTTCCTCGACGAGATCGGCGACATGTCCCCCACGCTGCAGGCCAAGCTCCTGCGCGTGCTTGAGGAGAAGGCCTTCCGGCGCATCGGCGGGACGGTCGACATCAAGGTCGACGTCCGCGTGATCGCCGCCACCAACCGCCAGCTGGAGCAGGCGATCGAGGAGAAGAAGTTCCGCGAGGACCTCTACTACCGGCTGAACATCATCACGGTCGACGTCCCATCGCTCCGCGAGCGCCGCGAGGACGTCCCCGCGCTGATCGAGCACTTCCTGAAGCGCTTCTCGACGGAGTTCCACAAGCCCCTGACGGACGTCTCGGGCGAAGCCCTCGCGAAGCTGCAGGGCTACGACTGGCCGGGCAACGTCCGCGAGCTGCGCAACGTCATCGAGCGCGCCGTGCTGCTGGGCGCCGGCCCGGTCCTGTCGGCGGAGGACGTCATGCTGGGCCGGATGTCGGCCGCGCCCGAGCCGGGCAAGCGGATGCTCTCGCTCCCCGCCAAGGGGATCAAGCTGGAGGACCTGGAGCGCGACCTCGTGGTGCAGGCCCTGGAGCGGACCGGCGGCAACCAGACGAAGGCCGGCGAGCTGCTGGGCATGACCCGGGACCAGATCCACTACCGGATGGAGAAGTTCGACCTCATCAAGGCATGAACGAAGTTCCGGTCGCCCATGAGCCGGCGTCGCCCGCGCCTCGGGACGTGGTCCGCCATTACATCGGCGACCTCGTGTACGGCGCGAACGACGGCCTGGTGACGACCTTCGCCGTGGTCAGCGGCGTGGCGGGCGCCTCGCTCGCGCCCCACATCGTCCTGGTCCTGGGCGTGGCGAACTTGCTGGCCGACGGCTTCTCGATGGGCGCGTCGGCGTACCTGGCGATCCGCTCGTCGGCCTCGGCGGACGGGGTGACGCGCGGGGTGCGCGAGCCGCTGGCGCACGCGGCAGCCACGTTCGCCGCCTTCTTCGGCGCCGGCGCGATCCCGCTCGTGGGCTACGTCCTCGGCGGGTCCTCGTTCGCGGCCAGCGCGGCGGTCACGGGGATCACGATGTTCGCCGCGGGGGCGGGACGGGCGCTGGTCACGCCGCGCGGATGGTTCCGCTGCGGGCTCGAGATGCTGGCCGTCGGGGCGACGGCCGCCGCGGTGGCCTACGGCGCGGGCGCCCTGCTGGGGAAGTGGACGGCGTAGCCGAGGTCGCCCATGCGGAACCGCAGCTTCTCGAACGCCTTCCGCTCGATCTGGCGGACCCGCTCGCGCGTCAGGCCCACCCGCGCGCCGATCCGCTCCAGCGTCTCCGGCGCCTTGCCGTCCATGCCGTAGCGCCGGACCATCACGATCCGTTCGCGCTCGCTCAGCGGCTCCATCGCCTTCCGCAGGTCGTCGCGGAGGGGCGCGACCTCCTCCGGCTCCGGCGCGGAACGCAGCGTCTCCAGGAGGGTCGCGTCGTCGTCGGAGCGCAGGTCCAGCGAGAGCGGAGCCGACTGGAAGGCGGACAGCGTCCGCGCCTTCACCGGCGACACGCCGCTGCCGTCCGCGATCTCCTCGATCGACGGCTCGCGCCCGAGCGCCTGTTCGAGCGTCGCGCGAACGCGCCGCACCCGGCCCAGCGTTTCCAGGGCCCGCGCGGGAATCCGCACGAGGCGGCCCCGCTCCTGGAGCGCCAGGACGACCGACTGCCGGATCCACCACGTGGCGGACGTCGAGAACTTCAAGCCACGCCGGGGCTCGAAGCGCCGCGCGGCTTTCAGGAGGCCCAGGAACGCCTCCTGGACCAGGTCCGTCAGCGGGAGGCCGCGGTGGAGATAGCGTTTCGCGATCGAGAGGGCCAGCCGCGTGTTGTGCAGGGCGAGGCGCCCGATGGCCCGCGTCAGCGCCGCGTGGAGGACGTCGACGCGCTCCCGCGTCTCGGGGTCGTCGACCCGTTCGACCGCCTTCGCGAGGTCGAGCAGGCGGGGGTCGGCGCCCGCGGGGCGCTGGCGGAGCAGCTCGGCCGCCGCCGGCGGACAGCGCAGAAGCTCCTCGAAGAGGCGGCGTCGGGCGTCGTCGATCTCCATCGCGACGCGGTTCTCTTCGGCGGCGGAGAGCAGGGGCGCGCGGGTGACGTCGCGCAGAGCGGCCGATTCATCGGCGTAGAGGGAAAGGGCGGGCATGTGCGGAGCTCCGGGTTCGCGGAGACCTCAAAGGGTACGACAATCGACCAATCGGTGTGTTTCGCCCTGGCGAGTGGAGGTCGATCTCGGCCTTCGCTTCCGGAGTGAACGTCCCGAACGACTGAAGTGTAGCGCGTCCGCGGCGGGCGCACAAGGGGCAAGTGTGACGCGCGTCCGCGCGAAGGGATCGGCGGGGAGGAGGCCGCATGCCCGACCGGATTCTCGTTCCGCTGGACGCGTCGCCGCGCGCCGAGCGGATCCTGGTCCAGGTCGCCCGGCTGCTCCGGCGGGAGGACGCCGAGGTGCTGCTCCTGCACGTGTTCGACCCGTCGCGCGCGCTGGTGCCGCGGGACGCGGCCGGGAAGCTCGACCGGGACCGGTCCGACGCCGAGGCCTACCTGAAGGCCGCCGCGAAGACGCTGGAGGCGCGAGGTGTCCGCGCCCGCGCGATCACGGCGGAAGGGTTCGTCGCCGACGCGATCCTGCGCGTCGCGACGGACGTCAAGGCCACCCTGATCGCCCTCAGCACCCACGGCCGCTCGGGCCTGGCCCGCTGGCTGCTCGGCAGCGTGGCCGAGAAAGTCATCCGCGGGGCCCCCGTGCCCGTGCTGCTCGTGCGCTCCTTCCAGGCCGCCCCGTCGGACGAAATGTCGTTCCGGCGGATCCTCGTGCCGGTCGACGGCAGCAAGACCTCGCTGCGGGTCATCCCCGCCGCCGCGGCCTTCGCGGCGCTGTTCCAGGCGGAGGTGGCCGTGCTGAGCGTCGACGTCCCGGTTCCCGTCGCCGTGGGCGTGGAGGCGCCGCCGCCCCCGACGGCCGGGGACAGCGCGCGGGAGGAGGCGGCGCGGGCGGTCGAGCGGTTCCGCGAGAAGGGCGTGGAGGCGCGGGCGCTGACGGCGGTGGGCGATCCGGCCGCGCGGATCCTGGACACGGCGGCGGAGACGGGCGCCGACCTCATCGCCATGGCGACCCACGGCTGGACCGGCCTCACGCGCTGGATGCTGGGGAGCGTCACCGAGAAGGTGCTGCGCCACGCGACCCTGCCGATGCTGATCGTCCGCCCGGCCCGGGCTTAGGTACGAATCAGACGGTCTGTTTCGTACCTAGAGCAGGACGGTGCGGAGGCGGGCGATCTGGCCGAGGCCGCCCAGGGCGATGTGGGTGAAGATCGCGCGGGAGCGCTCGTCCATCGCCGCCCGGGCCATCTCCTGGAAGAAGCGGGACGCCTCTTCCTTGAGATTCTCGACGTAGTACATCGCGCTGTCGCGGTTGAGCGGGGCTTCGCCGAGGCGCTCGCGGGCGGAGGGGAAGTAGGGGTCCACGGCCGTCTCGGGATCCTGGAGGCCGGCCGGGCGTCCGATCTCCGCGACCTGGTCGAGCTGGGCGCGCTCCCACGACTCGATCTCCCGCAGCAGGCGATGCAGGGCCGTGTCGGCGGGATCCGACTTCCGCTCGATCTCCAGGATCCTCCGGAGGCAGAATTCTCCGGCCTTGAGGCAGAGGGTCAGCTGACGGTCGGGCGCCAGGTCGTCGAGCGGCATCAATCCCCCAATCTTCCATGTCCCCGGCGTGGGCCGTCCGGACGGCGATTATTGATCCCCGGGCCCGCGCAAAGTTACGCGGGCTTTCCGCGATTCCCTGCCCGGTTACGAATCAGACGGTCTGTTTCGTAACCGGCCCGCGGTTTGCGAGGATGGCCGCATGGACTGGAAGCTGTTCTTCGGGACGTTCGGCGCCGTGTTCCTGGCGGAGCTGGGGGACAAGACGCAGCTGGCCACGATGGCGCTGGCGGGCGAGTCCCGGAAGCCCTGGGTCGTCTTCGCCGCCGCGTCGCTGGCGCTGATCGCGGCGGCCGGCCTCGGCGCGGCCGCGGGAGGGCTGCTGGCGAAGTGGGTCCCGGAAGCCTGGGTGCGCCGCGGCGCCGCCCTATTGTTCATCGGGGCGGGGGTCTGGCTCCTGCTCCGCAAGTGACTTGCTCGGCCCCGGGTCCGGGTGTAAGGTGGGTTACGCGACGGAGGAACCGATGATCGAACGCATCCTGACGCCGTTGGACGGCTCCATCACGGCCGAAGCGGTTCTTCCGCACGTCCGGCGCCTCGCCAAGCCGACGGGCTCCGAGATCATCCTCGTGCAGGCGGTGGCCGTCGCGGGCGACGACGGCGGGGAATCCGCCTTCCGCGCGGCGGCCCAGACGGGCACCGAGTACCTGAACGGCGTCAAGGAGCGGCTGGAGGCGTCGGGCTACCGCGCCCGCGTCGTGGTCCGGGCCGGCGGCGCCGCCGAAACCGTCCTCGGCCTGGCCGCCGAGGTCCGCGCGAGCATGCTGGCCGTCGCCACCCACGGCCGCACCGGCGCGCAGCGGCTGGTCCTGGGCAGCGTCGCCGAGACGCTCCTCCGCGCCACGCCGGTCCCGGTCTTCGCCGTCCGTCCCTTCTGGACCTACGACCTGCAGCCCGAAGGCGGCCTCGAGTCCCAGCCGATCCGCACCATCCTCGTCCCCGTGGGCTCCGGCGGCCTTTCCCTCTGCGTCCTGCCGCACGCCGTCGAAATGGCCCGCCTCTTCGGCGCCCGCGTGATGATCCTGCACGCCAAGTCGTCCGGCGACGAGACGGCGGTGTCGGACGTCGCCGCCCGCTTCCGCCTCGAAGGCATCGAAGCGACGACCCTGGTGGAGCCGGGCAATCCCGTCGACACCATCCTCGAGGCCTGCAAGTCGAGGGCCGTGGACCTGGCGGTCATGTCTACGCACGGGCGCAGCGGGCTGTCCCGCCTCGTGCTCGGCAGCGTCACCGAGGAAGTCCTCCGGCACGCGCGCGTCCCGCTGCTGGTGGTCCGCGGCGATCCCTCGGCCAAGCCCCTCTGGCGGGTGGCCGATACGACCAAGGTGACCCGGAAGTAGCCGCGGATTTCCAGGTTCCCCCGGATTTTTCCGCGCACCCCATCCTCCGGGCGCGCCTTTCTCGAAGGCCCGCGAATTGCTCCCCCCTGTTCGTGGATCCGCAGATGGGAAGCGAGATGAACGGCGACGGCCCCCGCGTCCTGATTCCGCTGGACGGGTCCGCGCTGTCCGCGTGGGCGCTCGACCGCGTCTCGGGCCTCCTGGCGCGCATGGGCGCGACCGCCACCCTCCTGGGCGTCGTGGAAGAGCCCGCCGCGGATCTCGCGTTCCGCGTCGACCCCCGCCACGCCGAGGTCGCCGCGGCGCTCGGCGCCCAGCGCGACCGCCTGATCGGGAAGGGCGTGTCCGCCCAGGCGGAGCTCCGGTTCGGCGATCCCGCGGAGGCCATCCTCCGCGAGATCGGCGAGGGCGGGCACCGGCTCGTCGCCATGTCCACCCACGGCCGCACAGGCCTCGCGCGGGTCCTCTTCGGCAGCGTCGCGGCCAAGGTCCTGCGCGGCTCCGCGATTCCGGCGCTCCTGTTCCGCCCGATGCAGGCGCCCGACGGCACCCTGTCCCCGGCGGAGTCGCGGGAGCCCGTCGACGTCCGTCGCGTCCTCGTGCTCCTCGACGGTTCGCCGCTGTCGGAGGAGATCCTCGCGCCGGCCGTCGACCTGGCCCGGCGCCTCGGCGCCGAGCTCCGGCTGTTCACGGCGGTCGACCGCGAGGCGCTCGCGCGGGCGGCGGAGGAGCGGCTCGACGACTGGAGCGGCCGGATTTCGGCGGGAGGCGTGGCGACGTCGATCGACGTCCGGCACGGCGCCGCGGCGACCGAGGCGATGGAAGCGGCGCGCGAGTGGGGCGCGGACCTCGTGGCGCTGACGACGCACGGGCGCACCGGCGCGGCGCGGGCGCTGGTCGGCAGCGTCGCGGAGCGGATCCTGCGCGACGACACGGCGGGGCCGCTGCTGGTGCTGCGCAGCCGGATCCTGGCCGGGGCCGTCGTTCCCGGTCCCGAGGCGGGCCCGGTCGTCCATGTGACCTGAAGGAGAACATCGATGGACACCCTCGCGAAGAACCTCATGACCCGGCCGGTGCGGCGGCTCACGACGTCGTCGACGGCCCGCGACGCGGCGGCGTTCCTGCTGCGCTGGGGCATCAGCGGGGCGCCCGTGGAGGACGAGCACGGCCGCTGGGTGGGCGTGTTCAGCCTGAGCGACCTCGCGCGGCACGTGCAGGACCGCCTGGTGAAGCTGCCGACCATCGATCCCAAGCGCGAGCGCACGCTCGAGACGCGGGAGGAGATCCCCTCCGGCTTCGGCTTCGAGGGCTTCGAGGACACCCGGGTGGGCGACCTCATGACGGGCGGGCTCTACTCGGTCTTCCCGGACGCGACGCTGGAGGAGATCGTGCGCTCCCTGACGGTGCAGAAGATCCACCGCCTCTTCGTCATCTCCGACAAGGGGGCGATCGAGGGCGTGATCACCACGATGGACGTCCTCCGCTGGATGGACGGCCAGTTCCGCGAGCGCCGCGCCGCCCGCCACGCCACAACCTGATTCGGGAGAGAGACTTATGGAAACCCTCCTCAAGACCCTTTCTACCCGCACGGATCCCGCCGGCACGATCGTCACGCTCGCCCTCGACCTCTCCAAGTCCGGACGGATCCCCGACGCCACCCGCGTGTTCCTCAAGGACCAGGTTTACGAGAACCTGTCCTCCGAAGCGCGGCCGGAGAAGAGCCGCGAGTTCCTGCGCCGCCTCTCCCGCCGGATTCAGCGGTTCGTGGAGCGGGAGGTCCGGCCCGAAACCGACGGCCTCTTCCTGGTCGCCGGGCCGGAGCTCTGGGAAGCGGTCGAGTTGCGCGTCCCTTTGCGGAACCTGATCGTCGTCGGCCGCGCGCCGTACCTGCCTCCCCTCATGGAGGCCACGCGGCGCGCGCCGCGCGCTTACGTCGTCGCGCTCGGCGCCCGCGACGGCAGCATCCAGGAATTCTTCCGCGGCGAGAACGTGAAGAGCGTCCAGCTGGGGGCGTCCGAGCCGGTGGAGAACGTCGAGCACGCCGTCGGCGGCGCGGAGCGCGACCTCTGGCAGCGGCGGATGCTCGAGGCGTCGAAGGCGCTCGCGCGGGAGGCGGCGGCCCGGGTGGCGGCGCTGCATCGCGCCGCGCCCGCGGAGGCGATCCTCCTGGCGAAGCCGTCGGGCACGTTCGTCGACCATCTGCCCGGCGACCTCCGGAGCCGCGTGGCGCCGCTGGCCCGGGAAGGGGTCGCGTGGACCCTCGCGCGCGCGTACGAGGCGCGGGTCGCCGCCGAAGTGGAGGCGTTCAAGGAGGCGCGCGAGCGCGGCCTGCGCGCCGCGCTGGGGCCCCGCGAGGTGCTCGAGGCGCTGGCGTCCGGGCGGGTCGAGCGCGTCTTCCTCGATCCGGACGATCCGCGCCCCGGCGTCGCGTGCGTCGCCTGCGGCGGCCGCTTCCCGGAGCTCCGCGGGCGCTGCCCCTATTGCGAGGGGGACGTCGTCGGCGCGTCGATGACGCAGGAAGTCGTCGCCTACGCCCTCGCGCGTCCGCCGCTGGCGCTGACGTTCGTGCGGACGGCGGAGCCGTGGCTCGCCGAGCTCGGCGGCATGACCGCGCTGCTGAAGATGTCGCGCGCGAAGGCCTTCGCGACGTGACGCTCGTCCTCCTGCTGCTCCAGGCCTGGTCGGAGGTGGAGGTGCCGCCGGCGCCGGCCGGGCTGGAGCGCCTGGCCGAGGCCGGCGAGAGGATCTTCGGCTGGCACTGTCTGCCCTGCCACGGGCCGGAGGGGAAGGGCGACGGCCCCCACGCGGCGCGCCTGGGGTTGCGGCCGCGCGACCTCACCCGCGGGCTGTTCAAGCTCAAGACGTCGCCGCCGGGGCAGGGGCCGTTCGACGACGACCTGTACCGCACGATCACCGCCGGCCTGCCCGTCCGCTACATGCCCGCCTTCCGCGAGCCGCTCGGGCCGGAGGACCGCTGGGCCGTCGTGGCGTTCGTGCGGACGCTGTCCCGCGACGACCCGCCGCGCGCCCGCGTCGAGGCTCCGGCCGGGACGCCCGACGTCCTCCGGGGCGCCGGGCTCTACCGCGACGGCTGCGCGGCGTGCCACGGGCGCGGCTTCGACGGGCCGATCCCCGATCTCGGGCGCGGGGAGGTCGAGTTCCTGGGCGGGGCGCGGGTGACCGACGTGTACCGGGTCCTGACGACCGGCCTGGAAGGGAGCGCCATGCCGTCGTTCGCGTCGCTGCCGGCGAACGACCGGCGGGATCTCGCGGCGTTCGTGACGACGCTCTACCGGCCCGTGCCGGCGGGGGAGCGCCTGTTCTTCGGCAAGGGCTGCGTGGCCTGCCACACGATCGGGAAAGGCCGGCACCTCGGCCCGGACCTGGCGGGCGTCGGAACGCGCCGGACGTCGGCCTGGCTGGCGGGCTGGCTGCGGAGCCCGGAGCGCATGGCGGCGACGGATCCGGACGCGCGGCGGCTGCTGGCCGAGTACAAGATCGCGATGCCGGAGCCGAACCTCGCCGAGGGCGAGGTGGGAGCGCTGGCCGGCTACCTTTCGGGCCTGCGGTAGCCGGCCGGCTCCTTCAGCGGTTGTAGGGGCCTTTCTTCATGTCGCCGCCCGCCGCCATCGTCTCGAGGGCGTGATGCTTCGCCTTCAGGGCGCGCGACGAGCGGGCCTTCGTCTTCGGGATCGCGGCCGTGCGCACGACGAGCATCGCCCGGTGGCTCTTGCGCAGGAGCGATTCCGCCACGTTGCCGTAGCGGAGCTTGTTCAGGCCGCCGCGGCCGTGGGTGGCCAGGCCGATCAGATCGACGTTGTTCTCCTCCGCGTAGGCCAGGACGCGGTCGACCGGATCGCCGTAGAGGACGGCCACGTCCACGTCGAGCCCCTCGTCCCGCAGCGCCTTCTGGTCGCGGAAGAGGTTGTGCGCGACCGTCTCGACCGGCAGCTCGTCTTTCTTGGTCGGGGCCACCACGGTCACGAAGCAGAGCTTCGCGCCGAAGGCCTTCGCCAGGACCGCCGCCGGCTTCAGGATCGACGCCGAGCGGTGGGAGCCGTCGAGCGGCAGCAGGATCTTGTTCAGGGCGGGCGGCGCCTCGCGCTTCTCCGCGGGCGGGACGACGAAGACGGGGACGGTCGACGTCCGGAGGATCTCCTCCGCGACGCTGCCGAAGAGCAGCCGCTTGAGGCCGGCCTTCCGGGAGCAGAGCGCCAGGAGGTCGAAGCGGCCGCCCGCGGCGAAAGCGACCAGGGCGTCGGCCGGATGCCCCGACAGCGTCTCATAGCTCACGACCGCGCCCTTGCGGTTCAGACGCTCCGCCGTCTCCCGCAGGTAGTCGTCCTCGACCGCCTTGCCGGGCGGGCTCACCGTGGCGAGCGTCAGGTCCGCGTCCTGGTATCGCAGCAGGAATTCCACGTACGGCAGGATCGATTCCGACGTCCGGGTTCCGTCCAGAGCCACAAGAATCTTGGCGGGCATCGTTCACCTCGTTTCTGGAGGGATTCAGAGCAACGGGGATGCCACGCGAGCGGCCGGGGCGGCGGAGACCCTCCTCGCGGAATAATCCGCGTACCCGCGGCAAATCCCCGGCCGCGCCGTCGATTCCGGCCCCCCTCGCGCTGGCATTTCGCTTGCTCAACTTGGAACGATGGACACGCTTGGCGTCGCGCTGGACGGCACCGAAACCTCCGCGACGGTGCTCCAGGCCGTCGCTCCCCTCGCCCGCGCGTTCCCGGCCTCGATCACGCTCATGAGCGCGGTGGAGCGGCCCGACCTCCCCCCCGAGCGCAAGCCCTGGCTCGAGGGCATCGCCGCCGGCCTGCGCGAACAGGACATCCAGGTCTCCGTCGAGCTGCGCGTGGGCGCGGCCGCCGACGAAATCCTCGCCTTCGCGCGCGAGCGGTCGCCGCTCCTGCTCGCGATGGCGACCCATGGACGTCGGGGGCTCGACCGCCTGCGCCTCGGGAGCGTGACCGAGGCGGTGCTGCGGCGGGCCGACGTCCCGCTGCTGATCGCCCGGCCGGACACGGCGGGCGCGCGCGGCAAGGCGATCGTGGTGGCGCTGGACGGCTCTCCGCGCGCGGAGACGATCCTGCCGGACGTCGCCCGCCTGGCGAAGGCGACGGGCCGCGCGGTGGAGGTCGCGAGCGTCGCGCTTCCGGCGGTCACGGCGGGGGGCGTCGGGGAGTTTCCGATGTACTTCCCGGTGGACGATCCGGAGCCCTACTTGAAGGAACTGTGCAAGAGGATCGAGGCGAAGCCGGTGGCGCTTTCGGGACGCGCGGCGTCGTCG
The DNA here is from genome assembly GCA_036383955.1 of Planctomycetota bacterium. Lineage (GTDB taxonomy): Bacteria > Planctomycetota > MHYJ01 > MHYJ01 > JACPRB01 > JACQFK01. The sequence goes on from DASVNH010000283.1 coordinate 28,234, forward strand.
CTGATGGCCTACGCGGCGGAGTCGGGGGCGGGGTTCCTCGCGCTGACGACGCACGGGCGGACGGGCCTGCGCCGCGCGCTGCTGGGGAGCATCGCCGAGGAGATTCTGCGGAACGCGCCGTGTCCGGTGCTGGTGAGGCGGAGCGGGAACTCGTAGGGAGGTGTCGCGTGTACGTGCGGAATTGGATGTCGAGCCCCGCGGTGACGATCCCTCCGGCGGCGTCCGCGGCGGCGGCGATGGAGGTCATGACGGGCCGGAAGGTGCGGCGGCTGCCGGTGGTGGAGGGGTGGGGCTTGCGGGGGATCGTGACCCTGAGCGACCTGCACGCGGACCGGCGGCCGGACGCCTCGGTGGAGGACGTCATGACGTCGGATCCGCTGACGGTGGTCCCGGACGACACGCTGGAGAGCGCGGCCAAGATCATGCTGGAGCGGCAGGTCTCGGGCCTGCCGGTGCTGGACGCGGAACGCCGGGTGGCCGGGATCATCACGGAGTCGGACGTGTTCCGCGCGCTCTGCGACCTCCTGGGCGTGAAGGAGAAGGGCGCGCGGGTGGTGTTCACCGTGCCGGAGGACAGCGACCTGCTGGAGTCGCTGCGGCATCGCCTGGGCGGGATGGTGCCGCGGAGCCTGGCGACGTTCCACAACACGGCGCGCGGCTGCTGGGAAGTGGTGACCCGGGTGCGCGGCCGGGCGCCCGCGCTGAAGCGCTAGCGAGGAGAGCGCCGGCCGGTGTGGCGTTTGCCCGGGGCGGTCCAGTGGAAGCCCACCCGGTTGGCGTTTTCCCCGCGGGGCGTGATCTCGACTCGGTAGATCAGCGCGTAGGGGACGAGCTGCACCGAGACCGAGCAGGCGTCCTCGCCGTTGGCGTACGAGCGCAGCGCGACGTATTGCTCCGTCAGCTCGTCGATGGAGCAGACGTCCAGCGTCGACCCGTCCGTCAGGAAGAGGGTCAGCCGGTTCTCGCCCTTCTGGCGCTCGATGAGGTCGCCGAGCGTCACGTTGAAGAACGTGCGGTTGAAAGGCGGATCGCCCGCGCCGCCGCCGAGGGTGAAGATGCCCATGGCGGAAGTCTACAGGCCGCGGGCGAATTATGCCAGCGCGCCCTCGAGCGTGCGGTGCTTCGCCGCCGGCGACGGCCCGCGGTACACGAAGACCGGGACGGAGGCCGCCAGGCAGACCCGCTCGGCCACGCTGCCGAAGATCCAGCGCTTGAAGCCGCCGTAGCCGTGGGTCGTCATGGCGATCAGGTCGTCGGGGCCCGCCGCCCGCAGGATCTCCTCGGCGGGATCCCCGTGGGTCACGCGCACGACGGCGCGCGTCCCGCGGGTCCGGAGCGCCTGGGTCAGACGTCCCGAGCGGCGCCGCAGCGCCTCGACCCGGGCGTCGTCGCGCGCGGCGACGTGCAGGAAGAGCAGCGACGCCTTGTGCCGCCGCGCCAGCGCCTCGGCCCAGGGCAGGATCGCCTCGGCCGTCGCCGAGCCGTCGAGCGGCACCACGATCTTGCGGACGTGGCCCTGCCTCGCCAGGGACGTCCGGCTGCGCACCACCAGCACGGGGATGTGCGAGAGCCGGGTGACCTGGGCGGTCACGCCGCCCACGCGCCAGCGGCCGATCTTGGTCTTCCCCCGGGTCGTCATCACGATGAGGTCGCAGCCTTCGTCGTCGGCCTCGCGCACGAGGGCGGCGGGGGCCGCGCCTTCGCGGACGACCATCTTGGTGGGGACGCCGGCGTAGTTCAGGTCGCGCTCCATGCGGAGCAGGTAGTCCTGGGCTTCCAGGCGCTCCACTTCCACCGGCGGCCCGTCGTCGACCGGATCGCGCGGGATGACGCGCGTCAGCACGGCCAGCGCCTTCTCCCGGGCGGCGTAGCGCTTCACCCAGGGCAGCGCCCGCTCGGCGTTCTCGGATCCGTCCAGCGGGACCAGGATCTTCTTGAACATGGCCGCGTCTCCTTATCCGGTCGGCTACGCAGCAAGCGGGGTGCCGTCACGTAGTTACGAATCAGACCGTCTGATTCGTACCGAGCGCGGAAAAGTCCGCGTCCGGCGGGGAATTGCCAGGTACGAAACAGACCGTCTGATTCGTACTTCAGGGGAATTGCAGGGGGGGGCGGCGGAAGCGGCGGCGCAGGGCGTCGACTTTGCCGCGGATCGACGGCCTCCGCAGCACCGAGAGCTCGAAGCGGCGCTTGCCGGGGATGTCGAGCAGCAGCAGGCCGGCGAAGATCGTGAGGAAGCCCTGGCCGGGCACGCCCGGCACGGAGAGCCCGATCCCCAGCACGACGAGCACGACGCCGAGCAGGTTCTTGAGGATCACGAGGACGAGATGCGCGCGGGAGCGTTTGTCGCGGGTGAAGTGGTCCGCGGGCAGGGACAGCAGCACGCCGAGGGTGAGGGCGGTCGACAGCACCAGCCCGGCGACGAAGAGGACGATGCCCCAGGCGAGAGGACTCATCCGATATCGACGTCCGCCACGAGCGGGAGATGGTCCGAGGCCCAGCGGGACACGGCGTTGGAAGGGCGGCGGACGTGGAGGATCTTCGCGTCGCCGCGGACGTAGACGCCGTCGAGGGCGTACATCGGCGCGTAGGCGGGGAAGGTGCGCAGCGAGGGCGAGCATTGGAAGCCCGCGGGTTCGAGGAGGAGCTTGCCCAGGCTGCCCCAGACGTCGTTGAAGTCGCCGGCCAGGATGAGCGGCGTGCGGGGATGGTGCCCGGCGAAGGGCTGGCTGGCGAGGAAGATCTTCAGCTGCTTCTCGCGGAGGAACTGCGAGAGGCCGAGGTGGAGGTTGTAGACGTTCACCGTGCGGAACGCGGAGTCGTGGCCGTGGCGCCGCACGCGGAAGCGGGCGTGCAGGACGCTGCGCCGCTTGGTCCAGCGCACGGTGACGTCGATGTTGCTGGTGTGGGTCAGCGGAAAGCGGCTGAGGATCGCGTTCCCGTAGTGGCCGCCGCCGGACACGCGGACGTTGGGGAAAAACGTCCGGTGGCGCAGGCCCAGGAGGTCGCCCAGGACGTCGACCTGCCGGTCCCCGTTGCTGCGCTGCGCCCCGTCGTCCACTTCCTGGAGCAGGACGAAATCGGGCTCGAAGGGCGCGATGACGCTCCAGACGCGCTCGGGCCGGTAACGCCGGTCGAGCCCGCCGATGCACTTGTGGACGTTGTAGGTCAGCAGCCTCAACTTCATGGG
>DASVNH010000284.1:0-10501 GCA_036383955.1 Planctomycetota bacterium
CGTGGCGGCCGGGGCCGCGCAGATCCGCGCGGCGCGCGACGGCGTCGTCGGCGTCGCGGGGCTCAACGTGCTGCCTCCCCAGCTGCTCACGCTGGCCGTCAGTCCCCCGTCGGCGGAAGTCGCCGCCGGCCTCACGGTCCAGTTCACCGCGACCGGCGCCTTCACGGACGGCTCCACGCGCGACCTGACGGCCACGTCGGTGTGGACGTCGGACGCGCCCGGCGTGGCCAGCGTGGGCGGCGGCCTGGCGAGGGGCCTCGTGCCCGGCCTCGCGCGGATCCGCGCGCAGCAGGGCGGCGTCCTTTCGCCGCTCGCCCCGCTGACCGTGCTCCCCGCGCGGATCACGGCGATCGAGGTGCTGCCGCCGCAAGCCCAGCTTCCGAAAGGCCTGACGGGACAGTTCGTCGCGCGGGCCGCGTACACGGACGGCTCCATCAAGGACATCAGCGCGACGGCCGCCTGGTCGAGCTCCGACCCGGCGATCGCCTCCGTCGATCCGGGCGGCCTCGCCCGCGCGCTGCAGCCGGGCGCCGTCACGATCCGGGCCGAGCAGGAGGGCGTCGCGGGCACCGCGCAGCTCACGGTCCTGCCCGCCGCGCTCGTCTCCATCGCGATCTCCCCCGTCCAGCCCTCGGTCGCCAAGGGCCTGACACTCCCGTTCAGCCTGACGGGCACTTACACGGACGGCACCACGCGCGATCACACCCTCGACGCCGTCTGGTCGAGCTCCGTGCCCGGCGTGGCGACGATCGGCTCCTCCGGCCTGGCCGTCGCGGTGGACGTCGGCGGCACCCTCATCTCGGCGAGCTACGCGGGCGGCACCGTCTCGACCGTCCTCACGGTGACCGCGGCGCGGATCGTCTCCATCGCCGTCACTCCCGTGAACCCCTCGCTGGCCAAGGGGCTGCAGCTCCAGCTGACGGCCCGGGCCACGTTCACGGACGGCTCGACGGCCGACGTCCGCGCGACGGCCGCCTGGTCGAGCTCGACTCCGCTCGTGGTCGCGGCCGCCGCCGGCGGCGCCGTCACCGCGCTCGCGGAAGGATTCTCCGACGTCACGGCCACGCACGACGGCGTGAGCGGCTCGACCCGCGTCACCGTGACGCCGGCGGTCCTGACCTCCATCGTCGTCGCGCCACCGGCCGCGACCCTGAATATCGGCGGCACCCTGCAATACGCGGCCCAGGGCCACTACTCGGACGGCGCCGTCGCGGACCTCACGGCGACGGCGCTCTGGACCGCCACGCCGGCCCCGCGCGCGTCCATCAGCGCGAGCGGCTTCGCGACGGCGCTGTCGAGCGGTCCCGTGACGATCACGGCCACGCACGACGGCGTGAGCGGCACCGCGAGCCTCTCGGTCGTCCCCGGGAGCCCGGTCCTGCTGACCGTGGCCCCCGCCCCGGCCTCCGTCCCCGCGGGCCTGACGCGCGCGTTCACCGCGACGGCCACCTTCGCCGACAGCAGCACCCAGGACGTCACCGCGCTGGCGACCTGGACCTCGGCCGATCCCTCGATCGCGTTCGTGACCGCGCCGGGCCTCGTGAGGGGCCGGGTCCAGGGGATCGTGGCGATCACCGCGACCTTCCAGGGTCTCGGCGGCTCCTCCCTCCTGACCGTCACGGCCCCGGAGCTCCAGTCCATCACGGTCGCGCCTCCCGGCGTGCAGATGCCGAAGGGCCTGACCTTCCAGTTCACGGCGAGCGGCCTCTTCACGGACGGCTCGACGCGGGACCTGACGGCCGAAGTCGCGTGGAGCTCGGCGAACCCCGCGGTCGCCACCGTCTCCCCCGCGGGCCTGGTGACGGCGGCGGGCGTGGGGACCGCGGCCATCTCGGCCGCGAAGGACGGCAAGAGCGGGAGCGGCTCCGTGACGGTGCTGCCGGCGGCGCTGCTGTCGCTGGCGATCGCGCCGACGAACGCGACGATCCAGGTGAATCAGACGCTCCAGTACACGCTGACCGGGACGTACACGGACGGCTCGACGCAGAACCTGACGGCCCAGGCCGTCTGGGCGAGCACGACCCCGGCGGTGGCGACGATCACCCCGGCCGGACTCGCGACGGGCAAGGCGAACGGCGGCACGGGGATCACGGCGACCTTCCAGGGCGCGACGGTGGGCACGGGCCTCTCGGTCCAGCCGCTGCCGCCGCCGCCCGCGGTGTCGATCACGTCTCCCGCGGCCGACAGCGTGATCACGGAGCCGACGGCGATCCAGGGGACGTCGACGAGCGACTGGATCCTGGAGTATTCGCCGGCGGGCTCGGGGCTCTTCTTCCCCTTCGCGAGCGGGGGGCCGTCGGGCGGCGGCACGCTGGGCACGTTCGATCCCTCGGTCCTGGTCAACGGCATCTACACGCTGCGCCTGAAGGCGACGGACGGGTTCGGGCAGTCGACCTCGACGACCTTCGAGGCCGTCGTGGACGGCCAGGTGAAGCTGGGCCTCTTCACGCTCACCTTCATGGACCTGCACCTTCCGGTCGCGGGCGTTCCCGTGACGGTGTTCCGCGCCTATGACAGCCGCGTGAAGACGTCGGGGGACTTCGGCATCGGCTGGTCGCTCGACGTGAAGACGATGGCCCTGCGCCGGAACAAGAAGCCCGGCGAGGAGGGCTGGGCGGCCGTGCCGACCGGCTTCCTCGGCTTCCGCCTGAACCGGGTGGCGCCGCGCTACGTAACGGTGACCTTCGGCGACGGGCGCACGGAGACCTTCGACTTCGTGCCCGGAACGGACATCGCCCTGACTCCGCAGGGGCCCTTCGAGACGCCGACGCTCCGCGGCCGGCCCGGGACGACGTCGACGCTCCAGACCCTGGGCGGCGACCCGGAGCTGTTCCAGGACCAGGGCCATCTTCTGGACTTCTCGCTGGCCGTCTGGGACCCCAAGGATTTCCGCCTGACGGCCAAGGACGGGACGGTGTACGTCCTGCACCTGGAACGCGGACTGGAGCGGATCCGGGACGCGAACGGGAACGAGGTCACGTTCTCGCCCTCCGGGATCACCCACTCGGCGGGAATGTCGATCCCCTTCACGCGGGACGCGGCGAACCGGATCACGCGCATCACGGATCCTCTCGGGCGAACCCTCGAGTACGGGTACGACGCGGCGGGCAACTTGACGTCGTCGAAGGACCGCGAAGGACACACGACGACCTACACCTACGACGCGCGGAGCAACCTGATCGACATCATCGATCCCGTGGGACGTCGGGCGACGCGGAACGAGTACGACGCCTCCGGCCGCCTGATCGCGACGATCGACGCCGACAACCAGCGGATCGAGTACGCGCACGATCCCGGCGCCCGCCAGGAGATCGTGACGGACCGCAACGGGAACCCGACCGTGTACGCGTACGACGCGCGGGGGAACGTGCTCGAGATCGTCGATGCCCTGGGCGGGCGGACCTCGATGACCTACGACGCCTTCGACAACGAGACGTCGAGGACCGATCCGCTCGGCCGGACGCTCACGACGACCTACGACGCGAGGAAGAACGTCACCTCCATCACGCAGACGCTGGGCGGCCAGGCGGTCACGACGAGCTTCACCTACGACGGCGCCGGACGCGTCCTGAGCACGACCGACCCGCTGAATCGCACGGCGACGAGCACCTACGATTCCCGAGGCAACCTGCTCACGTTCACGAATCCCCTGGGCCAGCTCACCCAGAAGGTCTACGACGCGGGGGGTCGGCACGTCGCGACCGTCGACCCGCTCGGCACGCGCACGGAATTCGATTACGACGGGATCGGCAACGTCCTCGAGCAGCGCACGCGGGGAGCGGACACGCTTCTGCTCCGCAAGATGACGTTCACCTACGACGCGGCCGGCCGCCAGCTGACGGCCACGACCTGGGCGCGCGACGCCGGCGGGACCTGGGTTCCCTACTCGACGATGACGACCGTTTACGACGCCAACGGGCGCGCGGTCGAGACGCGGGATCCGCTCGGCCACTCGGCGTTCACGTCGTTCAGCGCCGCCGGCCAGCCGCTGAGCGCGACCGACAAGCGTGGAAATGTCTCGCGCTACGTCTACGACTCGCTCGGCCAGTTGGAGCGCGTGGACTTTCCCGCGATCCAGCTCAACGGCAGCGACGTCGTTCCCAGCGAATCGTACGGATACGACGCGGAAGGCCGTCGGACGAGCGTCACGGGCCGGAACGGCCACACGACGTCCTACGAATACGACCGGCTGAACCGTCGGACGAAGATCGTCCATCCGGACGGCAGCTTCCGGACCGCCGCGTTCGACGCCGCGGGACAGGTCACCGCCCAAACCGATGAGCGGGGCTTCACGACCCGTTTCGAGTACGACGGCCTGGGCCGCCGGACGTCGATCACGGACCCCCTCTCGAAAACCACGCGCTTCGAGATCGACAAGGCGGGCCAGCAGACCGCCATCGTGGACGCGCTGGGCCGGCGCACGGAGTTCTCCTACGACCTCGCCGGCCGGCAGACGCGCGTCGACCTGGCCGACGGCGCGTTCCGCCTCACGGAGTACGACGTCCTGGGCCGTCGGACGTCGGAAACCGACGAAGCGGGCGTCGTCACTCGCTTCGCCTATCTGCCGACCGGGGAGCTGTCCGAGATCCGCCAGCCCGACCCCGCGAACCCGGCGAACCCCACGACGATCACCCGCTTTGTCTATGACGACGTGGGCCGCAAGACCCAGCACGTCGACGCCCTGGGGCGGATCACCCGCTACACCTACGGGACGAGGGACGAGCTGCTGACCCAGGTCCGTCCCATGGGGCAGTCGGAGTCGTTCAGCTACGACGCCCAGGGCAATCGAGCCAGCCGCGTGGACGCCCTGGGCCGGACGATCACCTTCCAGTACAACGCCCTCAATCAGCTCACGGCCAAGCTTTTCCCGGACGCGTCGTCGCACGCCTTCGCCTATTTCCCCGGAGGCCAGCGCGCGAGCTCCAGCCTCCAGGCCCCCGGCGAGCCGACCGCCGTTACAACGTTCGCCTACGACACGAGGAACCGGCTGCTGTCCCAGACGAATCCCGACGGCTCGACCGTTCTCTGGTCCTATGACGCGGCGGGCAATCGGACGCAGGTCGAAACCGCGTCCCAGATCGTGAGCTATTCGTACACCGATCGGAACGAGCTCTTCCAGGTCCGCCGCGACGGGGCGCTCTGGGCCACTTACGCCTACGACGACGTCGGAAACCGCTCCTCTCTCGACTTCGTCAACGGAACGCGGCAATCGCTGACCTACAACCCGCGGAATCAGCTCCTGTCGGTCCAGAACCTCTCCGGCGCGACGCCCTTCTCAAGCTACAGCTACACGCTCGACCCCCGAGGCCTGCGCACGCGGGTCGTCGAGCAGTCCGGCCGCTCGGTGCGCTACGGCTACGACGCCCTTCGCCGCCTCACGCGGGAGGAGATCACGGACGCGGGACAGATCCGCTCCCTGGACTACGCGCTGGACCTCGTCGGCAACCGGGAGGAGAAGCGGGTCACCCTGCCCGGGGGGGCCGTGGAAACGACGACCTACAGCTACAACGCCAACGACGAGCTTCTGGCGGAGACCGGCCCCGGAGGGATCACGACCTACGCCTACAACCTCAACGGGGAGACGATCCAGAAGAGCCACGCGTCGGGGGTCGTCACGTACGGCTGGGACTTCGAAGGCCGTCTGAGCGCCGCCGCGGGCCCCTCGGAGACGATCGCCTTCGGCTACGACGCGGAGGGCGCGAGAGCCGCCAAGAGCGTCAACGGTTCGCTGACGCGCTTCGTCGTCGACAAGAACCGCGACTACCACCAGGTGCTTGAGGAGCGGAACGGGGCGAGCGCTCTCCTGCGGGCCTACACGCACGGCGACGACCTGATCAGCCAGCATTTCGCGAACGGCGCGACGTCCTTCTATCACCACGACGGCCAGCTCTCGACGCGGCAGCTGAGCGACGCGAGCGGGCAGGTCAGCGACAGCTACGCGTACGACGCGTTCGGCGTGGAGACGCCGGGCGGCGGTCCGACGCCGAACCTCTACCGCTACGGCGGCGAGCAGCTGGATCCGGACCTGGGCTTCTACTATCTCCGGGCCCGCTATCTCAATCCGCTCACCGGCTCCTTCGTGTCACGGGATCCCGCCCCGGGGACGCCGTCGGATCCCGTCTCCTTCCACCGCTACCTCTACGCGGCGGCCGATCCGGTGAACCACGCCGACCCCTCCGGCGAGTTCAGCGTCATGCAGGTCGTCTCCGCCGTCAGCATCATCGGCACGATCGCGTCGATCGCCATCACGAGCTACCAGACCTTCACCAGCATCCAGGCCCTGGATCGCATGGCGAACTTCATGTCCCGGCTGTCGACGACCGGCATCGACCCCCTGAGCTTCTTCACCATCCGCGAGATGGTTCTCCGGCAGACCTTCATGCTCATCAGCCAGATCGCCTCGCTGGGGGCGTCGCTGATGCAGGAGATCCTGGGCTCGGTCTCCGCGGCGGCGGGAACGGTGCTGCTCCTGGCCTCGCTCTTCGGCGGGGACGACGGCGCCGACACCCAGTTCCGCGGGGCGGAAGACGATGAGGAGTTCTACTCGGACAACACCGCGCAAAAGGCCATCGCCATCTTGAAGCAGAACGTTCAGAACGGCCTCAACGCGGAGCGGCTGATGGGAATCACGGCCCGGTCGGGCCGGGGGAGCATCGTCTCGCTCACGAGGCCCGGAAAATGGCGCGTTCCGGACCGGATCACCGGCACGACGCTTCAGGAAGTGAAGAACGTCAACAAGCTGCGGCTGACGGGCCAGATCAAGGACTTCATGCTCTTCTCCCTGGTCACGGGCCTGAAGTTCGAAATCAACGTCGCCGCGCGCACCAAGATCGCGCCGATCTTCACTGAGCTTGAGAGCCTGGGCTGGGTTAAGATAGTGCGCTCAACGGTGTTCTAGGATCGGACGCGAGATGGGCCAGGGCGACGACTGGTATCGAAACGAGCGCTGGGACCCGGACGAGGAGAAGGACTTCCTCCGTCGGGTGGGACGCGCGCGGAGCGACTTCAACAAGGCGGAAGCCTTGAGGATCAAGGCGGTCTACCTGATCGCTTCGCGCGATCCCCTCCGGATCCGGGGCGCGATGGCTCTCCTGGAGAGGGCCCTGACGGAGTTTCCCGCTCACGTGGAACGGGCGAACTGCCACGCGCTTCTGGGGCAGGGCCACGACGCGCTGGGGGAGATGGACTCCGCGATCCAGAGTTACCTGCGCGCCCTCAAGCTCGAAAAGACGACGCGCAGCTCGGGCGCCTGGCCGGGCCTGGCCCGGGCGGTGATCCTGCGGAAACGGAGCGACCTCTACCCCGAGCTGCTCGACGCCTTGGCCGATCACGAAAGCGAAGCCGCCCTGCCCGGAGACAAATTCGTTCTCCACGCGGCTCGCGCCGTCGTCGCTTTCGAGAAAGGGGACTGGCTGAAGGCGGGCCGAAACGCGGCCGCGGCCCTGGGCTGGGCGGAAACGCGGGATTCGGGCATGAGCAAACATAAGGATCTGGGGCTCGTGTCCCCCGACGATCCCCTGATCCCGCGGCTCCGCAACCTTCTCGAGGACCCCCGCGTGACCGAAGCGATCGCGTGACCCCCGGTCCGAAGGGAGACGTGATGAAGTAGCCAGGCGGCGTCATCACGTGCTAGGATCTTCGCCCATGCGATTCAAAAACAAGGTCGTGCTGGTCACGGGGGCCGGCTCCGGCATCGGGCAGGCCGCCGCCCTCGCCTTCGCCAAGGAAGGCGCGCGCGTCGCCGTCAACGACGTCTCCAAGGACGCCGCCGGCGAGACCTGCCGCCTCATCAAGAAGGAAAAAGGCAAGGCCCTGCCCGTGCTCGGCGACATCAGCTCGACGTCCGACTGCGAGCGCATGGTCGCCGTCGTCGAGAAGTCGCTCGGGCCCCTCGACATCCTCGTCAACAACGCCGGCATCGGCACCGCCGGCAACATCCTCACCACGCCCGACGAGAAGTTCGACGACATCATGCGCGTCAACGTGAAGGGCACCTGGCTGCTCTCAAAAGCGGCGCTCAAGCGCATGGTGCCGCGCAAGGCGGGCGTCATCGTCAACACCGCCTCCACCGCCGGGCTCCGCGGGATCTTCGACCGCACCGCCTACACGATCTCCAAGCACGCCGTCGTCGGGCTCACGCGCGCGCTGGCCGTCGATCACGTCAAAGACGGCATCCGCGTCAACTGCCTCTGCCCCGGCACCACGATGACGCCCTGGATCGACAAGCGCCTGAAAGAAGCGCCGGACCCGAAGGCCGCGCTCGCCGCGCTGGTGAACCGGCAGCCGATGGGGCGGCTGGGGACGTCGGAAGAAATGGCCGCGGGCATCCTCTACCTCGCCTGCGACGAGGCCGCGTTCGCCACGGGCACCGCGCTGGTCGTCGACGGCGGCTACTGCGCCTGAGTCAGCCTCCAGAGCAGGATCCAGGGGACGGCCAGGAGCGCCAGGCCGAGCCAGGACGGGACGTCGAGCTTCCGCGAAAAGACCGCCCAGCAGCCCAGGCCGGCGAGGCTGAGCGGGAGGCCGATCCTGGCCAAGGCGATGGCCGGCAAGACGCCCCAGCCGGAAGGGTCCGCCGACGTCCACAGCCCCAGGCTGCCGCTCAGTCCGCTCAGGGCGGCCAGGATGAGGAAGAGCCAGTGCGCAGCCTGCTTCACACCTCGACGTCCAGGCGCGGCCCTTTCGACCATGGCGCTCTAAGCGCAACTTCCGTACCGCGGAACCTTCGTCTTCAAGAGAAGACATGGAGCTCCGACAGCGACCAGACCGCCCAGGGCAGCGCCAGCATCGCGGCCCCCGCCCATCGAAGGCGGGGGGAAAGGGGATCGGAAGGCTTGCGGAGCCGCGAGATCAGCCAGGCGACTCCGCCGCCCAGCGAGAACGGGAGGCCCAGGAAGGCCTGGAGGAGGTGGGTGAGGAACTCCGCGTTCGCCTTCCCCGCGGCATCGATCAGCATGACGCCGGCGACCAGGGCGCACATCGTGGCGCACACCAGAAAGAGTCTGTCTGAGAGCGTCGCGAAGACGACCTGTTGAGGTCGCGGCTCACGCCAGCTACCAGGCGGTCGCGCGGCAGCCGGGATGTTGCTCATGCGCCATCCATCGCTAGATCACGGTGGCCGCGCTGTTCAGCACCCAGACTCCCCAGGGCAGCGCCAGGGCCGCGGCGCCCGGCCATCGAAGGAAGGGGGACAGGGGATCGGAAGGCTTGCGCATCGCCGAACCCAGCCAGGCGGCTCCCCCGCCGAGCGAGAGCGGCATGCCCAGGATCACGTGGAGAATGAGGACCAGGAGCTCCTCCCTCGCCGCCAGCATGACGCCGCCGACGACGGAGCAAAACGCGGCGCACAGCAGGAAAAGCCCGTCCGACAGGGTGGCGGTCGCTTCCCTTTGCGCTCCCCGAGCAAATCCTTTCCCAGCCGCTCGCGCGGAAAGTGACGGTTCGCTCACGCCCTATTCTAAGCAATCTCCGTGCCCGAACACGTGTTGACGAAATGACCGCGTCAGAACGTCAACACGTCAGTCCCCCATCCCCATCAGCGCGAGCGCCTGCTTCACGTGGCCGCGCATCGCCTTCTCGGCGACGTCGGGGTCGCGCGTCTCGAGGGCCTCGACGATCTCCAGGTGCTCCGAGTAGCCGGACTTCATCTTCGCGGGGTCGAGCAGCACGCACTGCATGACCTGCACCTGGCGGTGGCAGCGCGTGATCTCGTCGGCGAGCGTCTGGTTGCCGCTGGCCTCGGCGACCTTCCGGTGGAACTGGCCGTCGAGCTCCAGCATCTGCCGCTTCTTCGACGGATCCCCGAACAGCTGCGCGCAGCGTTCGGCGGCCGAACGCATCTCCTTCAGCTCTTTCGGCGTGACCCGCGTCGCGGCGAGGCGGGCCGCCCCGACCTCCAGCAGCTCGCGGACCTGCAGCATCTCCTCGACCTCCCGCCGGCTGAACAGGCGGACGGTCGTGCGGCGGTTGGTGTTCGACGTGACCAGGCCTTCCGACGCCATCCGCTGCAGGGCGTCGCGGATCGGGCTCGGGCTGACGCGCAGCTCCCGCGCCAGGTCGCCCACGTTCAGCGGCGAACCGCTCGGCAGCGCGCCCGAGACCACCGCGCCGACCAGCCGCTCGTACACTTGGTCCGCCAGCCGCGGCCGTTGAAGCTCCGTCGTGATCATGGACGTACTATAGCACGATATTTGAAATATCAAATATGATATTTGACTTGTTTTCCCTCGGAGGCTCGAGCTATTCTTCCTCCGTGCTATCGCTGCTTCTGCTCCTGGCGGGACAAGACGCGCCCGTCAAAGCCCTCTTCGAAAAGCACTGCCTCGAGTGCCACTCCGCCAAGAAAGTGAAGGGCGGCCTCCGCATGGACTCGATCGAGGCCCTCCTCGCCGGCGGCGACACCGGCCCCTCGATCGTCCCCGGCCACCCCGAGAAAAGCCTGCTGGTGACCGCGATCCACGGCCGGGAGCCGGACGTCGTCACCCCCATGCCCTACAAGAAA
>DASVNH010000285.1:0-48389 GCA_036383955.1 Planctomycetota bacterium
GGCGTCGGCGCCGGGGCCGGCGCGGGCGGGGCCGTCACGACGGGATCCTGGGCGGGGTGAGGCCGGACCGGCGGGCTCTTGCGGAGCAGGAGCGGCAGGAACAGGGCGAGGGCGGCGGCGGCCGCGACGGACGCCCAGAGCAGCGGGCGGACGCGACGAGCCTTCCAGCGCGCGCGGATCGGGGCGGCCTCTTCACGGGCTTGCCGGTAGAGGTCGTCGAGTCTCGGCTCCAGCTTCCAGCGCTCGCGGATCGGCTCGGCGTCCTCGCGGGCCTGCCGGTAGAGGTCGTCGAGTCTCCGCTCCAGGTCGTCGCTCATCGTTTCACCAGGCGTTCGCGCAACTGCTCGTACGCGCGGGACAGGGTTTTCGTGACGGTGCCCAGCGGTTTGCCGAGCTGCCGGGCGATCTCGTCGCAGGACAGGCCGTGGTCGTGGCGCAGGATGAGGAGATGCTGGAGCTCGTCCGGGAGCTGGGCCACGGCTTCGGCCAGCGGGAGGTCGATCTCGCGCGGGGGCCGGGGCTCGGCGGCGGGGAGGATCTCCTCCATGACGCGGTCGCCGGTCTTGCGGCGCCGCAGGCACTCGCGGCAGACGGACGAGGCGATGGCCAGCACCCACGCGCCGAACGCGCGGGGATCCTGGAGCTGGGCGAGCCGCTGCCAGGCGCGCAGGAAGGTCTCCTGGGCGAGGTCCTCGGCGGCGGAGCGCTCGCGGACGCAGGCCAGCTGGCGGGCGTGGACGCCCGCCGACCAGCGGTCGACCAGCCGCCCGAAGGCGGCGCGGTCGCCCCCGCGGGCGGCCCGGACCAGCGATTCATCATCCATGCATAGGAGGGGTTTCGCCCCGGCTCTGCGACCGAATTCCGAATTCCGCCGCAGGATACCCCGAAACCGCCTCTCTGTGAAAGAACGCCCTGTAGGAGGTCGGAAATGCAAATCGCGCTGCTTCTGGCTCTCGCGCTGCCGCAGGCCAAGCCCAAGGTCGACCAGGTCGCCGTCGACCGCGCGATCCAGAAGGGCGTCACCTACCTCAAGGGCCGCATCGGCAAGTACGGCTCGCTCAACCGCCGCCGCAGCGAGGAGCTCATCCTCTGGACCCTCATCCACTCCGGGCTGACCGAGGCGGATCCCGACGTCCAGGCCCTGCTCAAGACCGTCCTCGAGACGGACCTCCAGTTCACCTACAACGTCTCGCTGCAGGCGCTCATCCTCGAGGAGATCGACCGCGTCCGCTTCCAGCCCCGGATCGCCCAGTGCGCGCAGTTCCTCGTCGACAACCAGTGCGAGAACGGCCAGTGGAACTACGGCGAGCCCACCCCCTTCCTGAAGGACGTCCCCACCGGATCGAAGGCGGTGGCCAGCGGCGGAGGACGTCCGG
The DNA here is from genome assembly GCA_036383955.1 of Planctomycetota bacterium. Classification (GTDB taxonomy): domain Bacteria; phylum Planctomycetota; class MHYJ01; order MHYJ01; family JACPRB01; genus JACQFK01. The sequence goes on from DASVNH010000285.1 coordinate 1,377, forward strand.
CGACGTCCCGCAAGACCCAGGTCGTGAAGAAGCTGCCGATCCTCCAGAAGCGGAAGGGGCCGCCCCGGGGCGACAACTCCAACTCGCAGTACGCCTCGCTCGGGATGCGGGCCTGCTTCGACGCGGGGATCGTGTTTCCGCCCGACGTCCTGGCGAAAGCCGAGGCGTGGTGGCGGGAGTCGATCCACGAGGGCGGCGGCTGGGGCTACCTGAAGAGCTCGGACGCGGGGTACGGCTCGATGACGGCGGGGGCGGTGGGGGCCCTGACGATCTATCTCTTCATGCAGAACAAGCCCTGGATGAGGGACAAGGAAGTCGTGACGGGCATGGAGTGGATGTCGAAGAACTTCACGCTGACGGAGAATCCGGCGAGCGCGGAAGGCTGGCAGTACTACTACCTCTACGCGCTCGAGCGGGCGGGGATTTTCTACGGGACCGAGCGGTTCGGCGCGCACGAGTGGTATCCGGAGGGCGCGAAGTACCTGCTCGGCGAGCAGAAGCCCGACGGCTCGTGGATGGCGGCGAAATCGGACCACGAGATCTGGGACACGTGCTTCGCGATCCTCTTCCTGCGGCGCGCGACGCGGCCGCTGATCGACGTGGCGTCCACGGACGCCCGCAAGAAGTAGCGCGGGTTATTGGAGCGGGGTCGGGCATGGCGCTTCTTCTCGTCTCACTCCTCGACATCGTGTCGGTCGCGGCGCGGGGCGACGCCTCGCGGGTGACGGTCGTGTTCTCGGCCCCCGTCGAGGCGGAGGCCGCCGCCTTCCGCGTCGAGCCCGGCGTCAAGGTGCTCTCCGCCGCGCGCGGCTTCGATCCGAGGACCGTGACCCTCGCCGTCTCGCCGCTCGCGGAGGGCGTCGAGTACACCCTCAGCGCGCACGGCTCCAAGGCGACCTTCACGTACACCCGGGGGCTCTTCGGGTCGGCGCCGCCGCGCGAGGAGAAGCCGAAGCTTCCGAAGATCGCGAAGCCGGTCCTCTTCCACACGCCCGAGGCGGACGAGATCCTGCGGAACCTGCAGGTCTTCCCGAAGAACAATCCCTGGAACGAGGACGTCTCCAGGCGGCCCGTCCATCCGGACTCCGACGCGATCATCGCCCAGTGCGGGAAGGACGCGCCGCTCCAGTGGAACTGGGACATGAGCTTCGTCCTCGTGCCGCCGAACCAGCCGCGGGTCGACGTCAAGGTGGAGTCGTCCGACGAATCCGACAAGGGGCCGTATCCGGTGCCGGACGTCGCGCCCCTCGAAAACTGGCCGCGGTCCGGCGGGACGCTCGAGGAGGCGCAGCGCGGAGGCGAGGGCGACCGCCACGTGATCGTGGTCGATCCGGCCAACGGCATGCTCTACGAGTTCTTCCACGCGTTCCGCCGCGGCGGCGGCTGGGAGGTGGCGATCGCGGCGACGTTCGATCTCAAGTCGAACAAGACGCGGCCCCGGGGCTGGTCGTCGGCGGACGCGGCCGGCCTGCCGATCTTTCCCGCCCTGCCGCGCTACGACGAGTGCGAGCGCGGGGAGGTCCGGCACGCGCTGCGCGTGACGTTCAGCCCGACCCGGCGGGAGATGATCTGGCCGGCCCAGCACCAGGCGGGGGCGAACATGTCGCCCGCGTCGCCCGCCATGGGGCAGCGCTTCCGGCTGAAGGCGGGCGTCGACCTCGCGGGCTTCCCGAAGCACGCGCGGGCGATCGCCCAGGCGCTCAAGAAGCATGGCATGCTGGTCGCGGACAACGGCAGCGACTGGCGGATCTCGGTCCCGCCCGACCCGCGGCTGACCGGACTGGAAGCGCTGCGACGCCTCAAGGGCAGCGACTTCGAGGTGATCGTCACCACCGGCGAGAACGAGCGCTAGCGAAAACGCGGGGCAAACGTTAGCTTCGGACTCGCATGCCCGCGCGGAAGCTGCTCCTCTTCGACCTCGCGCTGCTGGCGATCCTCATCCTCGCGAGCCGGCTGGCCCTCGTCGCGCACGAAGGCGGCGGGCACGCGCTGCCGGCCCTCGCGTGCGGCGCCTCGGACGTCGAGCTGAAGCTGTCCCCCCTCGGCGGCGGTTACGTGAAGTACCGTCTCGCGTCGCCGAGCCCGGCCCAGATCGCCCTCATCAAGCTCGGCGGCATCGCCGTCAACCTGGCCACGGGCCTCGTCGCCTGGATCCTCGCGCGGAGGATGTCGTCCCGCGGCCTCGTCCACCTGGGCCTCCTGATCTTCGGCGTCGGCTCGGTCGGCGGGGCGCTGGTCTACCTCTCCAACGGGCTCTACTACGGCTCGGGCGATCCGACGGGGTTCGCGCCTCGGACCCTCGACATCGCCGCGCTGCGGCCGCTCTGGCTGCTGGGGCCGCCGGCGGGGGCGGCCGTCGCCTGGATCGCGGCGGGGCATTGGAGCGACGTCCTGTCGACTCTCGTGACGCCGAAGGGGCGGGCGGGGCGGATCGGCTGGACGCTGGTCACGCTCGGGGTCGCGGGCGCGGCTTACGGGGGGCTGTGGCTGGCGCTGCGCGACGCCAAGATCGAGGGGTCCACGCGCCAGTGGAGGCTGGAGCGGGAGGTCGCGAAGGAGGTCGAGCGGAGAACGACGTCCCCGGCGGCGCCGGTCGTGGTGAAGCCGGAGGACGTGGCGCACCGCCTGCCGTCGCCGGCCGGGCCGATCGCCTTCTATGCCGCGGGCCTGCTGGCGGGGGCGGTTTCGCTGGCGCGGCCCTGGAAGTCGGGCCTCCCGGGCGCGTGGCCGCCGTGGGGGGCGGCGGCGCTGGGGGTCGTCGCCGCCGGAACGGTTGCGCTGCTCCGCGTCTTCGGATAAAACGGGAGCCCTATGAAAAAGCTCGCCGCGCTCCTGATCTTCGGCCTGGGCTGCGACGTGGCCGCGCCGCCTCCGCCCGCGCCGCCGCCTCCGCCGCCTCCTCCCGGGGCGGCCCCGATGCCCGCCGCGCCGCTGAAAGCGGAGCCGGAGCGGATCGTGGTGCAGCACATCCTGATCTCCTTTGCGGGCGCGCCGAAGACGAAGCAGACGCGCTCGCGGGCCGAGGCGGAGACGCTGGCCAAGGAGCTGCTGGAGCGCGTGAAGAAGGGCGAGAGCTTCGAAGAGCTGATGAAGCGCTACTCCGACGATCCCGGGCCCGGGGAGTACGGCATGGCGAACAACGGCGTCACGCCGGGCGACCCCCAGAAGGAATTCCCGCGCAAGGGCATGGTCCCGGCGTTCGGCGACACGGGTTTCCAGCTCGGCGTCGGCGAGGTCGGCTTCTCGGTCCACGACCCGAAGGCGAGCCCGTTCGGGTGGCACATCATCAAGCGCGTCAAGTAAGCCCGGTAACGAAACGGACTGTCCGTTTCGTTACTACTTCAGGGTCCGCAGGTACGCGTAGAGGTCGGCAATCTCGCCCGGCTTGAGGCCGGTCAGCAGGCCGTCGGGCATCAGCGAGCGCGTCCCGGGCTTCATCGCCGCGATGTCGGACGTCGCCAGCCGCACGGTGGTCGTCGCGCCCGTCTGCACGATGTAGCCGTCCGCCGACATGAACGCGACCATCCCCGTGTGCACGCCGCCGTCCTTCGTCTGGAAGGCCGTCGTGCGATAGGGCGGCGCGACGTCCCGGCTCGGGTTGCCGATGGCCTCGAAGAGATCGTCGCGCGAGAAGCGGCTCGACGCCCCCGCCAGGTTCGGCCCGAGCGCGCCCTGGGCGGCGTGGCAGGTCTGACATCCCCGCGCGCGGAAGACCTCGGCGCCGCGGGCGACCTCCCCGGCGTCCCACGCGACGCCCTCCAGCGCCTTGCGCAGCGCGGCGGGATCTTCGTCCTCGAGGCGATGGCCGTCGAACAGCGGCTTGTAGAGGGCGCGAAGCGCGGTGGGCGTGGTCTCGACCTCCTTCAAGTCGGCGCGGCCGGCGAGGGCGGCGAGGCGGGCCCGAAGGGCGCCCTGCTTCGGCTCGAGGGTCAGGCGTCGGAGGACTTTGAGGGCCGGGATCAGGTCGCCCGGCGGCAGCGCGGCGAGGACGTCGACGGCCTTCCCGACGACCTGGGGATTCGCGGACTCGAGGGCGGCGAGGTATTTGTCGCGGTCGGCGACGTCCGGCATCGTCGCCAGATGCAGGACGATCGCGTCGCGGAGGGCGAAGTTGGACCATTGCGCGCGGAGGGCGGGGTGGAGCTCCGCGGGCGGCAGCTGGGCGAGGAGCGTGAGCAGGCGCTCGGACCAGACGAAGGCGGGCTCCGACGACGCTTTGAGGTAGAGGCGCGCGGCGTCGACGCCGCCCACGGCGGCCGCGATGTCGACGTGCGCCGGCGTGACGTAGGCGCGATGGGAGGTCAGCGCCTTCGCGAAGCGGGGGTCGCGCGCCGCGTAGAGCTTCGCGAGCTCGGCCAAGCGCTCGCCCCAGGTCTGCTTCGAGCGCATCTCCTGGCCCGCGAGCTTGCCGCTCAGCGAGAGCAGCGCGTCCGCCGCCTTCTCCGCGAGGCCCTCCGGCCATTCCGCCTTCAATCGCGAGAGGACGATCAGGTAGTGCACGTCGGAGGTCGGATGGCTCGCGGCCGTGATCCGCGCGGCCGTCTTCGCCAGCGTCCCGAGCTCGTCGTCCTCGAGCATCGCCAGCAGCCGCGACGCCTCGAGGTTCAGGAGGTCGTCGGGTCCCGGGAACAGCGGCCGGACGGCGGCCAGGATCTTCCCGCGGACGTCCGCCGCCGGCGCTTTCGGCAGGCAGAACATCGACTGGACCTCGACCGGCGGGTTCAGGATGTCGCAGTCGCCGAGCGCCAGCTGCAGGAGCCGGACGGCCTCCAGGCCCTTGAAGTCGCGGAGGACGTCGTCGACGGCCTCCTCCCCCCGCCAGATCTTCCCGAGCGCGCCCTCGCCCCGGAGCGCGGCCTCGCGCAGGGGTCGGCGGTCGACGGCCGGCCCCGTCACAAAAGAGACCGTCTGTTTTGTGCCGCCGGCCCAGGCGACGCGGAAGAGGGCGCCGCGGGTGCGACGTCCGCCGATGGAGACGAGGAGGGCGCCGTCGGGGGCGACGACGAGGTCGGTGGGGGCGAAGCCGTCGCTGCCGCTGGGTTCGAGGAAGGTTTCGATCAGGCCCGGCGCGTAGGTCGAGCCTTGGGGGATGAGCGGGGTGAAGTAGACCTTGCCGAAGGTCCAGTCGGCGTAGAAGAAGCCGCCGCGGTAGCGCTCGGGGAAGGCCTCGTGCTTGTAGACCAGCGCGCCGGTAGGGGAGCCGCGGCCGACGGGGACGAGCATCTCGACGGTGTCGATCCCATAGTCGCGGCGGGCGAAGCTGCGGGTCCAGCCGTTGAGGCGCCAGCCGTGGTGCATGCCGGGCTGGACGTGGTAGACGCGGGTCGGGGTGTACCAGGGGAGGAGGTAGTCGCGCTCGCAGTCGCTGTCGTAGGTGAAAATGTCGCCCTTCGCGTTGAAGTCGAAGTCGTAGGGATTGCGGAAGCCGTGGGCGATCACCTCGCGCTCCTTTCCGTCGGGCGAGAAGCGGATGAGGGCGCCGGCCTGCGGGTCCTTCACGGGCGACGACGCGCTCGTCACGTGGTTCTTCGTGATTCCGGCGTCGTTGCCGCCCATCACGTAGAGCTTGCCGTCGGGGCCCTTGCGGATCGCGTGGGCGCCGTGCTCGCCGAAGAGCAGCTTGAAGAGCGGCTCGCCCGGGCCGTCGGCCTTCCCGTCCGCGTCCTGGTCCCGGAAGAGCATGACGTGGCCGTCGCAGGACGCGTAGAGGTCGTTGCCCTCGAAGTGCAGGCCCATCGCGCCGGTCCGGGTCTCGGCGAAGGTCGTCGCGCGGTCCATCTTCCCGTCGCCGTCGTCGTCGTGCAGGGTCTTGATCCAGCCGGCGCTGGAGACGACGGGGCGGCCCCGGGGGTCGAGGGTCATGCAGTACAGATCGTTGGCGACCTCGGGCGTGGAGATCATCGACACCTTGAAGCCGCGGGCGACGCGGAGGCCGAGGTCGTCGACGGCCTGAAGCTCCTGGGCGAGGAGCAGAAGGGTAAGCATAGGAGGTCTATCTGATAGGATGAGGCACCTTAAAGGGAAAGGAAAAGCGGCATGGAACTCCTCACGGCGGCCCTGCTCCTGCTGTGCCCCGACCCCCCGAAGGAGCGCTTCTTCGAGATGCGCGAGTACTACGCGAACCCGGGGAAGATGGAGGCGCTGCACAAGCGCTTCAAGGACCACACGAACAAGCTGTTCGTGAAGCACGGGATGGAGCTGGTGGGCTACTGGGTGGTCGCCTCGGGCGACCAGGCCGGCCAGAAGCTCGTGTTCGTGCTCGCGTATCCGGACAAGGAAGCGCGCGAAAAGTCGTGGGACGCCTTCCAGAAGGATCCCGACTGGGTCAAGGCGAAGGCCGACAGCGAAAAGGACGGGCCGCTGGTCGCGAAGGCGGTCCAGACGTTCATGACGCCGACGGACTACTCGCCGATCAAGTAGGTACCAGGTACCAGGTACCAGGTACCAGGTACCGGGGAACGGGGAACGGGGAACGGGACTGGCGCCTGGGCCTACGCGCGTTTGGCGGGGCGCGCGAACAGGTGGATCAAGAGCGGGACGGCTCCATACGCGATCGCCATCAGGAGCGCGTCTCTCGCGCCCTCCGTCTCCCCGCTGACAAAGGCGACCAGCGCCAGGCCCAGGAGGAGGGGCGCCGGAAGGATGAGGATCCCGACGATGAGCCAGCGACGCCGTTGGCTCGCCCGGGCGCGGCCGACGTCCTCCCGGAAGCGCGCGTCCTCTTCGGGAGTGGACGTCGGGAGCTCGGCCGAGCTCTCGAAGACGACCTCGCCTCCGCGCTCCCGGACGAGCGCGTCCAGGATCTCCTTCGCCGCCGCCTCATGCTCGTCGGGGACCTGGACGATGAGCGGCGCGGCCGTCGTGTAGAGCCCGAGGGCGACGGGCCCGGAGTGCTCGCCGTCGAGCAGCGGCTCCAGCTCGTGCTCGCGCAGCAGCGAGCAGAACACCTGCGCTTCCTCGAGCGACGTGGTTCTGTAAATCTCTTTCACTTCTTGAAGTATATGCTGGGGGCGTGGATCCCGTCCGCCGGACTTACGACGCCTGGGGGCGCTGGTACGACGTCGTCGTGCGCGTCCTGGCGCTCGGGGCCGACGGGAAGTACCGGCGCCGGGCCGTCGAGGCCCTCCGGCTGCGCCCGGGGCAGCGCGTGCTGGACGTCGGCTGCGGCACCGGCCTCAACTTCCCGCTGCTCGCCGACGCGGTGGGGCCCGCGGGCCTCGTGGTGGGAACGGACCTCTCGCTGGGCATGCTGCGCCACGCCCGGGACGTCCGCGCGCGCCGGGTGCAGGCCCGCGCCTCGCGGGCGATCTTCCGGCCGGGCGCCTTCGACGCCGCCCTCTCGACCTACCTGATCAGCACGCTGCTGGACGAAGGGGTCGTCGATCCCCTCGTCGACGCCGTGCGCCCCGGCGGGCGGGTCGTCATCGTCGACGACCGCCTGCCACCGGGCTGGTTCATGGGGCCGCGCTTCATGTTCGCCAACCTCTTCCGCCGCGGCTGGCCCGACCTCCGCCGCGCGACGGTCCGCGCCCTGCGCCCGCGCCTGCGCGACCTCGAGGTCACGACCTGCCACGGCGGGATGATCTTCATGGTGTCGGGGACGCGCGCGTGAACGGAAGGACAAAGTGAGCGGCGTATCCTATAATTGAGCCGGGGTCGAGCTCCGCGCGAGTTCGAGAGGAACGGGAGATGGGCCACGCGCCGTTGCAGCTCTTCGGGAGCCTGGCGCTCCGGCACGACATCCTGAAGCCAGAGCAACTCCGCCTGCTGCTCGACGCGCAGGAGGCGGACCCCGGCACGCCGATGGGCGAGCTCGCCCGCCGGCGCGGCCTCCTGACCGCGCGGCAGATCCGGTATCTGCTCGACCTCCAGCGCGGGGGGGCCGTCGATCCCAACGAGACCGTCCTGGGCACGCTCGCCCTCGAAAACGGCTTCGTGTCCCCCGACGAGGTGTATCTCGCGCTGGAAGCCCAGCGCGGGGAGCCGTCGACGCGCCCCCTCGGGGAGATCCTGATGGGGATGGGCGCGCTCGAGATCCAGCAGTGCGGGGCGCTGCTGATGGCCCAGCGCCGCCTGCGGGGCATCGGGGACGGCGGGGAGCTGGACTACGAGACGCGCCTGCTGCCGGTGGCCGCGGAGCCGGGCCCGGCGCCCGGCGAGCGGCCCGAGCCGCAGGGCTGGCTGATCCAGGAGACCGGCGACGACCTGGGCCACCTCTTTCCGCTGGGCCCCAAGTCGGTGCTCGGCCGCCTGCCGGAGCAGGACGTCCCGGTCCCGGACATGGCCGCCTCGCGCGATCACGCGGTCATCGAGTACGTGGCCGCGCTGCTGGGGCACGTCATCCGGGACCTCGACAGCCGGAACGGGACGTTCGTGAACGGCGCGCAGCTGCTCCGCCCGCGGCCTCTTCAGCCGGGCGACCGCGTGCAGATCGGCTCCACGGTGCTGCGCTACGTGACCGGCGGCGGCATCGGGGGCGGCCAGACGACCATCGTCACCCGCCTGGGCCGGGACGCGGCCCGGGTCGCGCGCGGCATGGCGTCGCTCATCCGGAAGGCGGCCTCCGCCGCCGACGAGACCGCCCACCGGCTGCTGTCGACGCCCCGGCACCGCCGGGACCACACGCTCGAGCGGCGCGACGCCCTGCTGGAGAAGCTGGCGACGGCCTTCCTGGCGGCGAATCCGGACGCGAACGCGGTCCTGCCGGTGCGCCTCGCCGAGCGCAGGCAGGAAGAGGCGCGCCTCGGCGGCGACGCCGCCACGATCCTCTGGGCCGAGCGCCGGCGGATCGAAGCCGTGCGCATGCTGGGCCAGTCCATCGTCGATCGCGGCCCCGCGCCGGACGGCTGGATGAAGGTCATCGTCGAGATCCGCGAGCTCAACGCCGAGATCGCCGCCGCCGCGCCCTCCTGACGCGAAGCTAGCGGCTCATCCAGCGCCAGGCGCTCGCCACGATGTCGTCCAGGCGCGGGATCTTCGGCGACCAGCCCAGCTCTCGGCGGATTTTCGAGGCGTCCGCGACGAGCGTCGCCAGGTCGCCGGGGCGGCGAGGGGCGTCGACCGCGGGAATCGCGTGGCCGGTGATCCTGCGGGCGGCCTCGACGACCTCCTTCACGCTGAAGCCGCGGCCGGTGCCGAGGTTGTAGGCGCCGGTCCCCGCGTCGAGGGCGAGGACGTGCGCGTCGGCGAGGTCGCTCACGTGGATGTAGTCGCGCACGCAGGTCCCGTCCGGCGTATCCCAGTCGCGGCCGAAGATCGACACCTGGGGCAGGCGGCCCTGGGCGACCCGCAGGACGAGCGGAATCAGATGGGTCTCCGGGTCGTGGTCCTCGCCGCGCCCCTCGGTCGCGCCCGCCGCGTTGAAGTAGCGGAGCGCGACGGCCCCCGCGCCGAAGGCCGCCGCGATCTCCCGCTCGAGGATCGCCTTCGACTCCCCGTACGGGCTCCCCGGCCGGATCGCCTCCGTTTCATCGATGGGCACGCGGGCCGGGGCGCCGTAGAGATTGGCCGTCGAGGACAGCACGAAGCGGCGCGTGCCGACCTCCAGCGCCGCGCGCATCGTGTTCCGGCCGACCGTCACGTTCTCCCCCAGGTACTTCTGGGGATCGCGCATCGACTCGCCCACCTGGCTGTGGGCGGCGAAATGCAGGACCGCCTCCGGCCGGGCCCTCGCGAAGACTTCCCGGGTCGCCCCCGCGTCCAGCAGGTCGACCGCGGGGGAGGCACGGCGGTCGACGACCGTCACCTCGTGCCCGGCGCGACGCAGGACGTCGGCCGTCACGGACCCGATGTAGCCGGCGCCGCCGGTGACGAGGACCCTCACGCCCCCATCGTACCTATTTGCGCCGGAGGACGTCGCTGAGCGCGTGGATGTTCTTCGCGAACGTGTCGGAGCGGATCCAGCGGCCCGGCGGCACGCCGCGGCGGGGCGACTCCTCCTCGATCCAGCGGCCTTCCGCGTCCAGGGTCTCGAGGACGCGGCGGACGTCGGGCGCCGCCGCCTTCCGCGGCGTCCCGGCCTTGACCCGCGCGAGCTCGCGCTCCAGGACGTCGAGCCGCGACGCCTGCTGGAACCCGTAGTGCGCCGGGAGGTCGTCGTCCGTGTACACCACCTGGTACTCGCGGTTGAGGTACAGCGGCCGGTTGGTCTTCAGCTCGTAGAAGCGGGCGAGGCGGCCGTCGGGCAGCAGCGACTTACGGAGATACGCGATCGCCGGCGCGACGGGCTCGAGGTACTTCGGGTTCTTCGTCGCCTCGTGGATCGCCATCAGGGCTTCGCAGACGTCCTGCGACTCCCAGCCGGTGACGGCGGGGGGCTCGAACTTGCGGGCCCAGGCGGGGCGCATCTCGACGTCGTACTGCTGCGCCCAGGCGGGCTGCGGCTCGGGGCAGCGGGCGAGGAGGAGGAAGTCGCCGAGCTTCTCGAGGGCGGCCAGCGCGTCCTTGCGTCCGTAGACGCGATGGAGGACGAGGAGGGTGTCGACCATCCGTCCGGCGAGGCCGTCGTTGAGCGTGTAGTGGCTCCAGTACTCCTTCACGCGGGGCAGCTCGCGCCAGTCGCCGGCGGGGAAGGCGGCGGGCTTGACGGGCCGCGGGTCGACGGCCCGGTCGAAGCCCTGCGGGAAGGCGCCGTTGGGGAACTGGGCTTTCATCAGGGCGTCCACGGCGCCCTCGACGGCCTCATGGATCGGCGCGTCCTTGAACGCGAGGGCGCGGTCGAGCTCGGCGAGGAAGCGGAGGGCGCACTGGGTGGTGTCGTCGTCGAAGGTGGTGTAGTTCCGGGGCGGCTTGCTCTTGGGATCGAAGTCGATCGAGTAGGTCCAGCCTCCGGACTTGAGGCGGCCCCGGACGAGGGCGCGGCCGGCGTCGACGGCGGCCTGGAGGAGCCGGGGCTCCGGGACGGCCTCGTAGGCGCGGAGGAAGGCGAGCCCGACGGCCGGCGTGCCGGGCGGCTGCACCCAGATCTGCTCGGGCGCGGCGCGGCCCTCGCCGAAGCGCTGCAGGCCGTCGGCGGAATGAAACCACACGTAGCCGCCGTGCTTCGCCTGCTTCTGGAAGTAGTCGGTCGCGCGCAGGAGGGCCTCGCGGGCGTCCTGCGCCGTGAGTGTCAGCAGGAGGGCGATCATTATGGCTCTCTAATGGCCCGCGGCCGGCCGGATCTTACGAGAATCGGCTACTCGCTCTCCCGGGCTTCCTTCAGGATCTTGATGTACGCGGGAAGCTCGCGCAGGCTTTCGAAGGCGTCGTCGTCCTCGACGCGGCTGACCGCGTCCGGCCGCGCCTTGAACAGCTCTCGAAGGGCTTTCAGCGCTTCGTCGGGCTTCTTCGCGAGCGCGTAGGCGGCCGCCCGCAGGGTCAGACCCAGCTCCTCGATGTCCTCCTTGAGGAGAGCGGCGGCTTGTTCCAGGGCCTCCTCGACCTTGCCTTGCGCCGCGAGCGCGCGACCCAGGGAGTCGCGGCAGAGCGCCCTCCGGGAATACCATTTCTCCTTGAGGACGGCGCGCAGGGGAATCTCGGCTTCGACCGCGCGGCCGAGCCGGCGCAGGGCGTTGCCCTGGTCGAAGCGGGCGTCGAGGTCGTCGGGCGCCGCGGCGGCCCGTTCCAGGGCGAGCTTGAGGAGGCCCGCCATGTCGCCCGCTTCCCAGAGGTCTTCCGCTGATGTCCGATACGCGATCTTGGCGCGGGCGGCGGCCAGGGCTGTCTTTCCCACCTCCGTCGCGAGGATCGCCGTGTATACGCTCTCCTTCTCGACCTCGTCGGCCCGGTCGGGGTCTTCCTTGAGCCCGGCCCGGAGCTCCTCGACCGCCTTCTCCGCGCGGCCTCCGACGGCATGGATGAAGGCGCGGACGAAGCAGCCCTCGGAGGAATCCAGCTTCGCCAGGGTGGCGGCGACGTCCAGCGCGGCCGCGTCCTTGCCCGCCTGGGCCATCGCGCGCGCGAGCTCGGCGAGGACTTCGGTATCCTCTTCACTTAGGGCCATCGCCTTGCGGAGAGCGCGTTCGCTTTCGTCGAAGCGGCCGAGTTTCCGGAGCGCGCGGCCCTGCCAGAGCAAGGGGGAGCCGTCCTCGGGAGCGCGCGGCGCGTGCGCCAGGGCCATGTCCAGCACCTCGCGGCTGAGGCCGGCGTCCCAGAGCAGCTCTGCCGCCTCCTCGAACACGCCTTCGTCGGCTGGCGCGTTCTTCGCGGCGGCGAGGAGGAGCGGCGCGGCGTCCGCCGCCTTGCCGTCGTCGCAGAGGAGGCGGCCCAGGGCGAGGCGGTTCTCATGCTCCTCGTCGTCGGCGCCGGCGCCTTTGCGGTAGGCGGCGAGGGCCTCCCGGACGTTCTCCAGCTCTTCCCAGCACTCTCCGATCGAATGCCAGGTTTCGGCGTCGTCGCCCACGATCCGGAGAAACTCCTTCGAGGCCGCGATCGATTCCTCGTAGCGCTCGAGGGAGGACAGCGCGGACGCGCGGATCCCGTGGGCCAAGGCGAGCTCCTTGTGGATTCCGAGAGCCTTGTCGGCGGACGCGAGGGCCTCCTCGGACTCGCCCTCCGCGAGACGGGCGGTGGCGTCCATGAGCTCGACCCAGGCGCCGAGCTCGCCCGTGAACTTCGCGGCCCGCGCCTTGGCGATGTGCGCGACGGCCGCCTCCGTCTCTCCGGCGACCAGTTGGAGCATGGCGTCCCGGAGATGGAGCAATCCCTTTTGGAAGCGGCGGCCCTCGTCGTCCGACGCCAGCGTGGTCGCCAGCTGGGAGGCCAGCAGGATCGAGACGCGCATGCCCCCTTCCAGATATTCGAAATCGTAGACCTTCCACGCGTCCCCGTCCCGGGTCAGCCAGAAACGGAAACGGCCTTTCTCGTCTCCGATGAGGACCCGGCATAGCGCCTCGGCGTCCGCGCCGGCGACGCGGACCGACAGGGGCCGCACGGTTTTCCAGGGCATGCCCACGGCGGCCGTTCCAGCGGCGAACCCGTGAACCGCCGCGTGAAGGCGCCCGGCCGCCTTGGCGCGGGCCGCGGCGTCGCTGAAGAGGTTGACCGCGCTTTTGGCCTCGATTTCCTTGATCATGCGGGAGAACGCGAAGAGCTCACTGATCTTCTCTTTATTCCCGGCCGCCATGGCTTCGCCGAGAGTCACCAGGATCTCCTTGATCTCCCGGTCCTGGGCTGTCGGGAAGGCGGCCAGAACGGACGCCAGGGCGAAAAGCATGGGCGGTTCCTCCGAAGATGAACCTTACCCCGTCGTCACGCCGCGCGTGACGCCGGCGAGTATTTTTTCGCGACGTCACACTCCGCTCTTGACCCCATAAAGGGGGAAAGTGTACGGAGCGGAATCTATGCTGCTGTTCCTCGCCTCGCTACTTCTTCAGGACGGGCCTCCCGTCCTCGACGACAAGAACCTCAAGCAGTGGATGGAGTTCGTCGTGCCCTCGGCGGAAGACGCCGCCTGGGAGCGGCTGGGCTGGCGCGTCGAGCTGGCCTCGGCGGCCGCGGAGGCGAAGGCGCTGCAGCGGCCGGTCCTGCTCTGGGCCATGAACGGCCACCCCTGCGGGCTGACCTGAAACAACGGCGTGCTCGGCCGGCGTGTCTGGGCCGACGACGACGTGCAGGCGCTCGCGAAGAATTTCCTCTGCGTGGGCGACGAGATCTGGTTCCTCGACAACGTCGACTCCCCCGGCTCCAAGCTCTGGAAAACCTTCGTCAAGAACGCCGCCGGCAAGATCGAGTTCGGCGGCAGCACCAAGCAGGGCGTCTACGCGATGACCCCCGACGGCGAATTTCTCGCCGGCCACTTCGCGCGGCACGAGAAGGCCGAGACCCTGCAGCTGATGCGCGACGCCCTCAAGCGCTGGACCGAGATCGCCGCGAAGAACAGCTACAAGCCCAAGCCGATCCCGTCGAAGGCCTTGAACCGGACCTGGGGCGCCGACGGCCTGGCCCGGAACGCGGGCGGCGACGCCGGCGCGAAGGCCGCGACCATCCTGCAGGTCGTCGTCCGCGACCTGCCCTTCAAGGGCGAGCGCCAGCCCGGCCCCGCCTCCTTCAAGGGCGCGTTCAACCAGACCTGGCTGGACCTGACCGCCCAGGAGACGCAGGACCTCCTGCCCAAGGGCGGCGGCCGCACCGTCGTGCCCGACGCCCTGTTCCGCAAGCTGGCGAAGGATGCGCTGCTCGACTTCGTCCGCGGCCAGACCCCGCCCTGGTCCGACGCCGCGATCCAGAAGGCCCAGCTGGTCGTCGAGCCCGCGCCCGGCGGCCTGCGCTACACCGGCGAGTTCAAGGCCCAGGAGGGCGGCCGCGGCTTCGACGCCAAGCTGCACGGCAAGGCCGTCTGGGACGCGGGCGCGAACCGCTTCCGCCTCTTCGAGCTGCTGGCCGTCGGCACGCGCAGCGGCTCCACCAGCGTGAACTTCCGCTTCCAGGAGCCGCCGTCGCCGCTCGCCGTGGCGTTCCTCATCGAGGACCAGTACGACAAGCCCGCGCCCAAGATCCGGAGCGAGGCGCCGTCGATCCTGGCGGCCCCCGCGGTCGAATCGAAGGCGGTCCTCGCCCCCGACCTCCTCCGGGAGCGCGACCAGAAGCTGCGCGCGCTCGTGGAGGCGGACCTCAAGGCCGGGCGCAAGACGCCCTTCGTCGTCTCCGTCATCGGGACGTCGGCCGAAATCGTCTCGCTCGATCCGAAGGGCGGGGCCGTGAAGATGGCGAGCGGCGGGAGCTCGTTCGACTTCCTCTGGGCCGACCTCAGCTTGAAGGACAAGCGGAACCTCGCGCTGGCGCGCGTGCGTCCGGCGAAGCCCGCGGAGGACGTCGCCCTCGCCGCCTTCTACGAGATGGCCGTCGGGAACCCCGCCGAGTCCCTGCTGCGGGGGCTGCCGGCGGCGGAATCGGACGCCCTCCGAGCGTTGTTCAAGAAACCCTGATTACCGTGTACACTCGATCAGCCTATGAAATGGCTGATCGTCACCGCGGATGAGCTGGGACACAGCTCGAAGCGGAATCAGGGCATCATCGACGCCCATTGCAAGGGCATCGTGACCTCCGCGGCCATGCTGGCCTACGGCCCGGCGTTCCGCGAGGCGGTCAAGATCGTCAAGGCGCTGCCCAAGCTCGACGTCGGGCTGCACCTCAACTTGAGCGAGGGCGAGCCGCTCGTGCTCGGCCACAAGACCCTGGTGAACTCCGACGGCGTGTTCTGGGGGCGCCAGGAGACCCGCCGGCGGATCAGGGACGGCGAGTTCGACCTCCGGGAAGTCGAGAAGGAGGCGGACGCGCAGTTCGACACCCTCAAGAGCGCCGGGGTGAGGATGACGCACCTGAGCTCGGTGGACCACGTCCACATCCGGGGGGCGATGGCGAAGGCGCTGGCGGGCCTGGCGAAGCGCTACGGGGTCCGCTGCTTCCGCTGTCCCGCCGACCGCGTGAAGCCGCCGTCGCTCAAGCTGGAAGGAGAGCGGGTCGTGGCGGTGGAGGAGTACCACCAGTCGGCCCTCAACTCCATCGCGGTCTACGCGGCCGCGCGCCTGCGGTCGACCGAGAATTTCGGCGGCGCGCTGATCAGCGGCTTCCTCACGCCGGAGCTGCTGATCGAGACGCTGGAGCATCTGCCCGTGGGGCTCACCGAGTTGATGGTCCACCCGGGCTCGAAGGCCGCCGAGTCGGGCTTCGAGGGTCCGGAACGCGAGCTGGAAGTCCAGGCCCTCACGGATCCCCGGATCAAGCCGCTGCTGAAGAAGCTCGGGATCGGGCTCACCCACTTCGGCAAGCTCTAGACGCTCACCACAAAGACACCAAGGACACAAAGATCGTCTTCGTGTTCTTCGTGCCTTCGTGGTGAGGCTACGCGAGGCAGGCGGCGAGGGCGTCGCGGGCGTCGCCGATGGTCGTGAAACGCTCTTCGGGGCGGGTCGCCATCATGCGAAGGAGGACGTCGGCGAGCTTCGGCGGGATCTCCTTCAGCTCCGAGAGCGGCTTCGCCATCTTGCCCTCGGTGATGCGGAACATGACGTCGATGAGCGAGTTGGAGGAGAACGCCCGGATGCCGGTGAGGAGCTCGTAGAGGACGACGCCGAGGGAGTAGATGTCGCCGCGGGGGTCGGTGCGTCCGGCGGTGAGCAGCTCGGGCGGCGAGTACGAGAGGGTGCCCGAGCAGGAGCGGCGGGACTCCTCGTCGCCGCTGGAGGGCGGGCGGACGAGGCCGAAGTCGAGGATCTTCAGGGTGCCCTGGGGCGTGATCATCATGTTGCCCGGCTTGAGGTCGCGGTGGACGATCCCGCCCTTGTGGAGGGCCTCGAGGGCCGAGGCGGCCTGCAGCGCGATCTCGATCGCCTTCGGGACGGGGACGATGATCCGGGCGTCGACCCAGGTCTCGAGCGTCTCGCCCTCGACGAGCTCCATCGCGATGAAGAGGCGGCCCTGCCAGCGCCCGGCGTCGTACACGGTCACGATGTTCGGGTGGGAGAAGCGCGCGGCGTGCCGCGCCTCCTCCAGGAAGCGCTTCTCGTAGTCGGGATCGGTCGCGAATTCCGGGCGCAGCACCTTGAGCGCCACCTTCCGGCTCAGCCGCGGATCCCGCGCCATGTAGATCACGCCCATGCCGCCCCGGCCCACCTCGCGGTCGAGCTCGTAGTGCGCGATCCGGTCGCCTTCCACCACCCCGGAGCTCAGGACCTGCCCCACGGTGGCCAGCAGCCGGCCCTCGTCCAGCGGCTTGGTCAGGTAGTCGAACGCCCCCAGCCGCAGCGCGCGCACCGCCAGGTCCGAGCGGTCCGACGCGGTCAGCATCACCACCGGGACGTTGCTCTCCTTGCGGATCTCCTGCAGGAGCGTCAGGCCGTCCATGCCGGGCATGTTCTGGTCGAGCAGCACCAGCGAGTAGCTCTCCCGCCGCAGCAGCGGAATCGCCTGCAGCGGGCTCTCCGCGTGCTCGGCCGCGTAGCCCGCCGCCTCCAGCAGCGTCATCACGAGCTTCGCGCTCCAGACGTCGTCGTCGACGATGAGGATCGGCGGCGCCGCCGGCTTCCGGAGGATCGTCCCGGTCTCGTCGATCATTCGGGCACCGTCTCCACCCGCGCCAGGTAGTCGCCCAGCGCCCGCGTCTGGCGGCGGATCTCCTCGACGTCCCGCTTGCCCGCCGCCTCCTCGAGCTTGCGGCCGATGTCGGTGATCGGGACGAACCCGTACGCGCTGCCCACGCCCTTCATATTATGGCCCAGCGTCCGGATCGCGTCGAACTGGCCGCTCTCGAGGCTGGCGAGGAGGGTGTCGACGTCCTTCTTCCGCGTCTCCAGGAACTCCGGCACGAGCCCGGAGAGCGAGCGGCGGACCTTCACCTGGATCCGCGCGCTGTCCGTTTCCGCCTCGGGCTGGAGCAGGCCGCGCACCACGCCGGCCAGGTCGGCCCGGAGCTCCTCGCCCTTCCGGAACACGGCGGCGCTGTTCGCCTCGAGCTGGCGCATCTCCTGCACCGTGAGCTCCTTGGCGGTGACGACGACGACCTTCGTCGCCGCGTGTTTGGGGTCGCGGCGCAGCGTCCCCAGGAAGGTCATCCCGTCCATGACCGGCATCATCAGGTCCAGGATGATGAGGTCCGGCCGGAACGACTCCAGGCGCCGGAACGCTTCCAGGCCGTTCTCGGCGACGGCCACCACGATCGGCTCCCCCTTGAGGTGCTCCATGATGAGCCGCTGGGCCGAGGGGTCGTCGTCGACCACCAGCAGGCGCTTGGAGCCCGAGCCGAGGTTCCGGCGGAGCACCTCCGCGAGGTCCTCGCGCGACACGGGCTTGCTGAGGAGGTCGGCCGCCCCGAACACGGTCCCCCGGTTCTCCCTGCCGACGATGCTGACGACGACGACGGGGATGTCGCGCAGCTCGGGCTCGGCCTTGAGGCGCCGGAGGATCTCCCAGCCGTTCATGTCGGGCATCATGAGGTCGAGGGTGATCAGGTCGGGCCGCAGCTGCCGGGCGAACTGGAGCCCTTCCGCTCCCGTGGGCGCCTCCACCACGCGGCAGCCGCAGTCGCCGAGGTACTGGCGCATGAGCAGGCGCGAGTCGGCCTCGTCGTCGATCACCAGGATCAGCCGGTTGACCAGGTCGGCGGTCGCGGCCGGGCGGACGGCCGGCGGGGCGGGCCGGAGCGTGGTCCGGTCCTTCTTGGCGTCGAGGTGCACGCTGAACGTCGAGCCCTTGCCGACCTCGCTCTCCACCACGATCCGGTAGCCGAGCAGCTCGCAGAGCGAGCGGGAGATCGTGAGGCCCAGGCCGGTGCCTTCGTAGCGCCTCGACATCCCCTGGTCCGCCTGCTGGAAGGCCTCGAAGATGCGCTCCCGCGCCTCCTCCGGGATGCCCGTGCCCGTGTCGACGACGTCGATCCGCGCGGGCAGGCCCTCCGCGTCGGTCGCGACCCGCACCGTCACGCTGCCCTTGTCCGTGAACTTGATCGCGTTGCCGACGAGGTTGATGAGCACCTGCTTGAGCTTGTCCGGATCGGTGGCGATGGGGGCGAGGCCGGGGGCGACGTCCGCCGCGAGCGCGATGCCGCGGTCGACGACCCGTCCTTCGAGCTGGGCGAGCGTCTCGCGGATCAGGACGTCGAGGGCCGTCGGCACGCGCTTGACCTCGGTCTTCCGGGCCTCGATCTTGGAGAGGTCGAGGATGGTGTTGATCAGCCCCAGGAGATGCTTGCCGTTGGCGAGGATGCGGTCGAGGTAGACGACGTCCTGCTCGGTCAGGTGCTTGCCCTTGCCCTTGAGCAGGACGGTGGAGAAGCCGATGACGGAATTGAGCGGGGTGCGGAGCTCGTGGCTCATGCTCGCGAGGAATTCGCTCTTGGCCTGGTTCGCCTTCTCGGCGACCTCCTTGGCGGCCCGCAGCTCCTCCTCGCTCTTCATGAGGCCCTGCTCGGCCGCGCGGGCGCGGGCGTTCTCGTCGTGGGCCTGCTTCCACTCCCGCCGCAGCCGCTGGGCGATCGCGTTGAACGCTTCCGTGACGCGGCCGAGCTCGTCCCGCGCCTCGAGCGTCACCTGGGCCGACGGATCCTCCCGGAGCATGCGCTGCGTCGCGGTCTCGAGGCCCGACACGGTCCCCATGACCGAGAGATAGAAGCCGGTCCAGAGATAGCCGACCACCGCCAGCAGCGTCGCCGTGGTGATCCAGGCGATGCGCCGACGTCCTTCGAAGAGCGCGATCCGCCGGCCCATCAGGAAGTCGAGCTCGGCCGCCGCCCGCTCCCAGAGGTCGTGGATCGCGTCCAGCGACCAGGCCGTCGACTTCGCCAGCTCCTCGGGCGCGAGGGTCGGGACCGGCGAGTCGACGAGGTCGCGGCGGAAGGCGTCGACGTAGAGCCGCACCTTCTCCGCGGCTTCGTCGTAGGGCTTCTGGAGGCGGGGACGGACGGTGCGGGAGGGGTTGTTGAGCATCGAGCGCTCGGCGTCCGCGCGGGCCTCGTCGAGCGTCGTCCGGAGGAGGCCGGAGAGGACGAGGAGCCCGGCCCGCTCCTCGGGGGTGATCGCCTTGCGCGCGGCGACGGCGCCGCCGCGGAGGCCGGCGTCGAGGAGCAGGGACTGGATCTCCGGAAGCTTCAGGAGGATGGCGTCCATGAGGTAGTACGTGTCGAGGTCGGGGTCGAGGATGAGGTTGGAGGTGTCGCCGACGTGGGAGTAGAGGGCGCGGATCCGGGTGAGGAGCTCGCCGAGCGCGGCGTCGGACCCTGCTTTCTGAGCGGCCTCCAGCTGCTCGCGGAGGGCGGCCATGCGGGAGGCGGTCTTGAGAATGGCGCCTTCCTCGCGATCCACCTCCTCGATCGCGCGGACGTCCTCGCCGAGGCGGGCCAGGGCGCGCTTGAGCTCGGGGCCGCCGGCCCGGACGGTCAGGCGGGCGTCGCCGGCATGCCGGAACAGCGTCATGAGGGGGCGGAGATAGCGGGTGCCCACCCCCTCCATCCGGGTGAACTCGATGCGGTCGCCCAGCTCGGACAGCAGGAAGACGAGCGTCACGGCCAGCGGCGCGGCGAAGCAGAGGCTGATGAGGAGGAACTTCTTCGGGTACGACAGCCGGTTCATGGTCGCGACGGCGGGCCGCAGGAACGCGGCCGGCGCGCGCGGGCTCACGTCAGCAGCCTTTCGACGCGGCTCAAGGCAGCAGCCTTTCGACGGTGGCGTGCAGGAGGGTCTCGTCCACGATCGGCTTGGCGATGTAGTCGTTGAAGCCCGCCGCCAGGAAGCGCTCGCGGTCGCCCGTCATCGCGTGGGCCGTGAGGGCCACCACCGGCAGGCCGCGGAGGGCGTCGTCGCTCCGGATCCGCTTCAGGATCTCCAGGCCGTCCATCCCGGGCAGCGAGATGTCCAGGAGCACGAGGTCGGGGCGCGCGCTCTGGAAGCCCTGGAGCGCCGCCGGGCCGTTGTCGTACTCGACGATCGCGTAGCGGTCGCCCAGGAACGCCTGGAGGAGCAGGCGGTTGTCCTTGTTGTCCTCGACGACGGCCAGCGTCTTCATCGGACCTTGTAGAGCTCGAATTCCCGGCCGCCGATCTCCGTGGAGCGTGAGTAGCTGACGCGGACCCGCCCGCGCACCCGGCGGGCCACCTCCGACGTGATCAGGATCTCGTCGCGCCCGGCCAGGTCCTCGCCGAGCTTCGAGGCCACGTTCACGGCCGCGCCGAAGACGTCGTCCGCCAGGCGCAGCACCCGGCCGCAGTCGATGCCGAGGCAGAGGCGGATCGGCTGGTTCCGCGTGGCGCGGCGGATGTCGACGGCCGCCCGCACCGCGCGGAGGGGGTCGGGAAACAGCGCGACCAGGTTGTCGACCTTCTGCGAGAGGACGCTGCCCTTGTGCTTGCGGATGAACGGCTCGATCCGGAGGTAGGCGCGGCGGACGGCCGCCAGGGCGGGCAGGATGCCCTCCTCGTGGGTGCGCCGGGTGAAGCCCGCCGAATCGCTGACCAGGATCGCCAGGTCTTCGCCGCAGCGGCGGTCGAGCAGGCCGTCGAGCGCGACGCCCTCCGCGGGCCGGCGCTTCTCCAGGAACGAAAAGAACTCGCGGCCCGTCATACGTCGCGGCATGGGGCACAACGTACCGCGCGGACGATGCGACGTCCAGCGTCCCGGTATACTCCCGGCATGAACGGGCTGGTCTGGGCGGCGCCGGCGGCCGTCGGCGCCGCGCTCGCCCTCCTGGCGATCTGGGGCAGCCTCCGTTTCCTCCGGCGCCGGCGGCTGATCGCGGACATCCCGACGTCCAAGGCGGAGGGCGTTTTCATCGGCTTCGTCGAGCTCAAGGGGACGGCGGAGTCCGGGAGCCCGCTGACGAGCCATCTGGCGGAGGAGGCCTGCGTCCACTACGCGTGGAGCGTGGAGGAGCACTGGTCCCACACTTACACGGAGACGTACACCGACAGCGACGGGAAGACGAAGACGCGGCTGAAGACCGACAGCGGCTGGAAGACGCTCGCCGGGGACGGGGAGATGATCGCGTTCTACGTCGCCGACGAGACCGGCGCGGTCCGGGTCGATCCGGCCGGCGCGAAGATGGAGGTTCTCGAGATCTTCTCGGAGACCTGCCGGCCCGGCGACCCCCTGTACTACGCGAAGGGGCCCGCGGAGGCCGTCATGTACTCCACCCACGAGCGCCGCTTCCACGAGGAGGGGATCCCGCTGGGCACGGCGCTCTACGTGGTGGGGCAGGCGCGCGAGCGGGACGACGTGGTCGCGCCGGAGATCGCGGCGTCGCCCGACGCCCCGATGTTCCTCATCTCGACCCGCACGGAGGCGGAGGTCGGCTCGGGGATGACCGGCTGGGCCTGGTTCCTGGGCATCCTGGCGATCCTCCTGGCGGCGGGCGGGGCCCTGATGTCCGCCTCGGACAACCCGGACGCGGCGCCCTGGGCGATCGCGGGAGGCGCGGCGGGCGCGCTCGCGGCGTGGGTCGTCGGGTGGATCTGGACCGCGTACAACTCGCTGGTCAACTTGCGGCAGCGCACGCGGCAGGCGGCGTCGCTGGTGGACGTCGAGCTCAAGCGCCGGGCCGACCTGATTCCCAACCTGGTCGCGGCGGTGGAAGGCCTGCGGGGCCACGAGCGGGAGACGCAGGAGGAAGTGGCGGAGCTGCGCGCGCAGGCGGGGGCGACGCGGCCGGGGGTGTCGGGCCCGGATCCGCGGGCGCTGCTGCCCGGGCTGCGGGCCGTCGTGGAACGCTATCCGGAACTGCGGGCCCAGGAGGCGTTCCAGGCGCTCCAGGAGGGGCTCACGGAAACGGAGCAGCGGCTCGCGCTGGCGCGGTCGTACTTCAACGACATCGCGACGTTCTACAACACCCGCCTCGAGCGGGTGCCCGACCGCTTCCTGGCGGCGCTCGGCGCGATGAAGCCCGCCCCCCTGATCGCCGCCGCCGGCTTCGAGCGCGCCCCCGTCGTCGTGAAGTGTTAACGTCCGAATCCGATTCCAACGTTAACACTTAGTCGTCGACGCGGCGGTCGCGGAGGCGCTCGGACTGGTGGCGCTTGCCTTCGATCCGCTTCAGCTTGGAGGAGTAGGTGGGCTTCGAGCGGCGGCGGACCTTGGGGCGGTGGAGGCCCGCGCGGATCAGCTCGACGACCTTCCGCTGGCAGTCGTCGCGGTTGCGCGCCTGTTCGCGGGTCTCCTGGCTCACGACGTAGAGCCGGCCGTCGGCGTCGAGGCGCGACTTCAAGAACTCGCGGACGCGGGCGGCGTCGTCGAAGGAGAGCCCGACGACCTGGGCGAGATCGACCCACATCTGGATCCGGGTGGCCAGCTTGTTGACGTTCTGGCCGCCCGGTCCCGAAGCGCGGGAGGCCTTCGTCTCGACGGCGCTCTCCGGAATCGACACGCGCTCGTTGACCTGGATCGCGGGCATGCGCTGACTATAACACGCGGCGTTCGCCCCGGAAAAACCCTGAGGTATACTTTCCCGAGCATGAACTGGTTCCTGCTCGGGATCGCGGCGGCGGTGGTGGTCGCGCTGCTGCGGCGGCGGACGTCGGAAGGCGGCTGAGCGACGTCCCCGGTGGCGCCGTTGGCGCTGAAGCGCTGGGACGCGCCGCCCGGGCAGCACCGGCTCGAGGGGCACATCCTCGAGTGGGTGCGGAAGCGGCTGCGGGAGTCGCCCGCTCCGGCGCGCCAGGCCTTCGACGCGCTGCCTTTGCCGCACCGGCGGATCTTCGCGGCGCGCCGCCTGGAGGCGGAGGTGGCGGAGGCGGGGTTCGAGGGGTTCTTCGACGGCCGCTACGCGCCGCTGGCCCTCGACGCGCGGGAGGCGCTCCTCGCGTTCGGGGCGAAGTCGCACGCGGGGATCGTCGGGGAGGCGCTGGCCGCGCGGGAGCTCTGGCTGCCCTGGCGCCGGAAGGCGGCGCTCGAACGGGCGACGCGCGCGTTCCTGCTCCTGGACGCGACGGCGCCGCTCATGGCCTCCCGCGCCCGCTACATCGACAGCGAAGGCGAGGCCTTCGGCCGGCTCGCCTAGCCCAGCATCGACAGGCGGCTGCGCAGCGCGCGGGCGGAGGCTTCGCGATCCCGGGCGAGGCTCAGGCAGCCGTTGCGGCGGTAGTCGGCGCTCAGCCGCTCGTCCTGTTCGATCGCCCGGCGCAGGCGCTGCGCCTCGCCGCCCACGGGGACCGAGGCGCCGCGGGGGGCGTCGACTTCCTCCACGAACTTCCAGCGGCGATAGAGAGCCGTGAGCGCCATCACTAGGCGTCGCATCGTCGACCTCCTTCGTCTCGCTTCTGAGCAAGTTCGGGGCCAGGAAGTTACAGAGGGCCGAGCCCGGAGAACCTACCCGGAGGTAGGAATCGCTTCGTGGGGCTACGCTCGGGTAGAATGCGGGGGTGCGGAAGGTCGTGAAGGCCGTGTTCGTCCTGCTGGCCCTTGGCCTGGGGGCGGTCGCGTGGGACGTCTATCAGCTCCGGGCCCTGCGACCGCCGGCGGACGCGACCTTCGAGAGCTTCGCGCGGGAGGGGGCCTTTCGGGTCGACGACGCCCGGCTCTACTGGATCGCGCCGAAACCGCGGACGATCGTGCCGCACGCCGAGCCGCCGGTGTACGTGTTCGACCGCCGGGGCGCGCTGATCGACTGGACGCCGGGAGAGGAGCCCGGGATGCGGTCCGGATCGCCCGTGCGGCCGCGGGGGTGGGAGGCGACGCGCGAACAGGCGCGCGCCTGGCTCGTTAAGACGGGGAGATGAGGTCGCAGCAGAGGACGCGGGTGCCGTCCCCGTCGGTCAGGGCGCGCGACAGCGTGAGGCAGAGCCCGGGATCGGTGAGCGAGAGGTAGGGCCGGCTCAGCTGGGTCCGGGACGGGTTGGCGATCGCGCGCCGGAAGTAGTGCCGGTGCATCCAGCTGGCGCCGCTGACATCCGCGAGCGGCCGGTAGCGCGGATCGATCCGCACCGAGCCGGAGCCCGACAGGTTGCCGCCGACCTGCTTGCCGCTCGCGTCCAGGAAATAGGCGCGCAGCACGCGCGGCATGTCGAGCAGCTTGCCGACCGCCGTCTCGGGGTCTTCGCCCTTCGACATCCGCTCGGCCGCGCCGGAAAACGCCTCGAGGTAGGGCTGCAGCACCGCCCCGAAGCCGCTCTCCTCCTCGCGGGCCTGGCGCAGCAGAGTCTCGCGGAGGCCCTCGAAACGCGTCTTCCCGTCCAGGCAGGGCGCGTCGCCCACGAACGGACGCTGGAAGAGGTAGCCCTGGAGGAGGTCGACCTCCGCCTGGAGGGCGGCGACGGCCTCCGCTTCGGTCTCGATGCCCTCGGCCAGCACCAGGGCGCCGATCTCGTGCAGCAGGGCGGCGACGCCGACGAGGGCGCGCCGGGCGGACGGCTCGCGGGCGGCCTGGGTGATCATGAGGCGGTCGAGCTTGATGATGTCGGGCTTCAGCCTCCAGATGCGCTGGAAGTTGGAGTGGCCGGCGCCGAAGTCGTCGATCGCGAGCAGGCAGCCGATCTTCTTGTAGTAGTGGGCGGCCTGCTCCAGCTGGCCTTCGTCGGCGGTCTCGCTTTCCGTGATCTCGACGACGACGCGATGGGCCGGCATGCCGATCGCGCGCAGCATTTCCTGGAAGAAGGGTCCGCGCGAGCGGCCGTTGACGACGACCTCCGGGCTCACGTTGAGGAAGAGCCAGGCGTCGGGAAAGTCGTAGGTGGAGAAGTTGGCCGTGTGCAGCGCGCGGAGGAGGCGGTCGAGGAACACCACGCCGTCGCCGTCGGGGGCGGAGGCGAGGAGGGTGGGGGGCGGCACGGGCTGTCCGCCGGCGTTCCAGGCGCGGGCGAGGCCTTCGAAGCCGACGGCGCGGCCGTGGGCGAAGCTGAAGATGGGCTGGAAGGCGCTGCGGATCTTGTAGTTCTCGTAGCGGCCCTCGACGCGGGGGCCGGAGCGTTCGAGGTGCGGCGCGTAGGCCGCCAGGGCGGGTTCGTCGCGCCAGGGAAGCAGCAAGGTGTCGGACATCGGTCGCGCATAGTATATGCCGTCTTCGCCGGGCTAGCGGGCCAAAACAGCCAGGGTGACCGCCGCGAGCAGGAGTCCGGCGCCGATGAGTCTAGCGCGGAAGACGGAGCTCCCCTGGTCGCGCTCGCGGTTGGCGAACCAGTGGCCGACGACCCAGACGGCCAGGACGCTCCAGAGGCCGCGGGCGCTGTAGACGACGTTGATGGTCGTCGCCTTCCGGAAAACCGCGATCGCGGCGATCAGGGAGACGGCCTGCACGGCCATGAAGAGGCCGCCGAGGAAGAGGGGACGTCGGGCCTCCCGGGACACATGGCCGAGCGGGACGCGGAAGATCGCGACGTAGAGGACCGTATACAGGGCCACGCAGCCCATCATGAGCGGCAGGAAGCGGCCGGCGCCCCACGCGGGCGACCATTTCTGCGTCAGGACGTCGAAGAGGGCGAACGCCGCCGCCGCGAGGATGCCGAAGCCGATGGCCGGGCCGGCGCGGCCCGCGCGCGGCGACGGGTCGCCGCGGTTGAGGAAGAGGAGGCCGGCGCTGCTGAGCAGCGCGGCCGCCCAGAGCGCCGCCGGGACGCGCTCGCCGAGGAGGAGGGTCACGCCGAGGGCCACGAGCACGACCTTGATGCCCATGACGGGGGTGGCGACCGAGACGTCGCCGCGCTGGATGGCGAGGAAGCCGAGGATCTGCCCCACGAGGAAGATGAGGCCCACCAGCGCCGGCTGATACCAGAGCGCGGGATGGACCTGGCCGCCGAGGACGGTCAGGCCGCTGAAGAGGAGGGCGACGAGGAGGTTCGTGACGACGGTGGTCCGCCAGAGCCCCACGCCGCGGTCGTTCGCCTGCTTGAGGAAGAGGACCGCCAGGACGTAGAGCAGCGAGCTCGCGAGGGGCAGGAGGTAGGCCATGAAGGCGGGGGGATTCTAGCCGGTCTTGCCGGCCGGGTACAGCCGCAGGGCGCGGCCGTCGCGCTCGAGGCGCACCCCGGGGACGATCCCCTCGCGGATCCAGCGGGGCAGGCAGGTCCGCGCCGAGGCGCGGTTGAGGTAGTGCGTCTGGACGAGGTCGAGCAGCTCCGCCAGCGGCAGCCCGGGGCGCGCGGCCACGGCGGCGGCCACCGCCTCGCAGGTGCGGCGGAAGGGGGTGTAGCGGCGGCCGTCGGCGTTCCCCGGCGCCGCGTAGGTCTTGTGCTTCTCGGTCAGGCCGTCGGTGATCCGCGCCGCCAGGGCCTGGCGGTTGAACGCGGGGAGGCAGCGCTCGTCGATCGTCGCGCCCACGCGGAGCACGCCGATGCCCAGCCGCCGGCAGATGATCTCGGCCATGCGGGTCTTGCCGCTCCAGGGCACCGCGACGGAGACGAAGTGGGCGTATTTGCGCCAGTCGTGCGCCTGCTCGATCACCGAGAGGCCGAAGGAGAGCTTGGTCTCGACGACCCACACCGCGCGCCCCTGCACGGCCACGATGTCGGCGCAGCACTTGAAGCCCTTCGGCTGCACCTCCGGATAGATTTCCCAGCGCTGCGCGCGGAGGAGGTCGACCACGGCGCGGGCCAGATCCGTTTCCCGGCGGAACGTCTTCACCCAGGATATGTCGGCATTCCCCCGCCGTAACGAAAGAGGGAGCGCGAGGATCCTCTCACTTGTGACCCGATGAAGATCGATCTTCGCGACTTCCTCCGCCTCGAGCTCTGGGGCAACCCGGCCGTGTCGTGGGCGCTGGCGCTGGCCGCCGCGATCTTCGGCTTCCTCGCGGTCGTCGGCCTGCGGAGGCTGCTCCTGCGGGGGGCGACCTCCGACGCCCCCGAGCGGGCCGTGACGGCGCTCCTGTTCGACCTGGTCCGCGGGATCCGCCTGCCCTTCGCGCTGATCGCCGCCGTCTGGGCGGGATCCCTGATGCTGGAGCTGCCGGCCAAGGCCGCCCAGGCCGCCCGGACGGCCGCCATCATCGCGCTGCTGGCGCAGGGCAGCGTCTGGGTCCGCGTCCTGATCGCCCAGCTCCTCGGCTCCTACCGCCGCCGGAAGGTGGAGGAGGATCCGGGCGCCGCCACCACCCTCGGCTTCATCCAGTTCGTCGCCAACGCGGCGGTGCTGGTCCTGGTGACGCTGGTGGTCCTCGACAACCTGGGCGTGAACATCACCGCGCTCGTCGCCGGCCTCGGCATCGGTGGCATCGCCATCGCCATGGCCGCCCAGACCGTCCTGTCGGACCTGTTCGCGTCCCTGTCCATCATGCTCGACCAGCCCTTCCGCGTCGGCGACTTCATCATCGTCGGCGACGCCATGGGCACCGTCGAGCACATCGGCGTGAAGAGCACCCTCCTGCGCTGCCCGACCGGGGAGAGCCTGATCTTTTCGAACGGCGACCTCCTCCGCAGCCGCATCCGCAACTTGCGCCGGATCCAGGAGCGGCGGGTGGAGCTCGTGATCGGCGCGTCGATCGCGACGCCGCCCGAGAAAGTCGAGCTGATTCCCACGCTGCTGAGGGAGGCCGTCGAAGCGCAGCCGCGGGCCCGCTTCGAGCGGGCGCACTTGAAGGAAGTCGGCAGCTGCCTCAGCTTCGAGGGGGTCTACTACGTCCGCGACGCCTCCTACGCGGTGTACATGGACGTGCAGGAAGCGGTCAACCTCGCGGTCGTCCGCCGCTTCCACGAGGAGCTGATCGAATTCGCCTCGCCGGCGCGGACGATGTACGTGGCGCAGGGCGTCGCCGCCGTGAAGTGGTAGCCTAGAGCTTCGTCATCAGGAAGTCGCGGATGGCGTCGTGCGTGAACCGGCCGCCGGGGCTCTTCGCGAAGGCGCAGGTGAGCGTGAAGACGCCCGCGTCCATCGCCAGGGCCTTGGACTTCTCGTCCGGGACGTTCTTGACGACGATCTTCTTGACCGCGCCGCGCAGCGCTTCCTTGCCCAGGTCGTCGGTGCCGATCATGCGGAAGGCGTTGACGACCTGCTGCGGCCCGTTGAACTCCAGCCAGTTCAGGCCCTGGAGGTCGCCGGCGAACGTGGCCCAGTCGACGTCGAAGGTCATGCCGCCGCCGCCCGACAGCTCGGCCAGCTCCTTGTTCTTGGCGGGAAGCCACTCGTCGGTGGCCTTCTTGATCTCGCGTTTTTCGTCGAGCGTGCCCATGCGGTGTTCCTCCCGGGGGGATGATAGGGGATTCGACGTCCCGCGCGAAGCTTTCGTCGCGTTCAGCGGACGTGAATCTGCTGGACCTCGGTGAGGCTCCGCTTGGCATCCTCGTCGAGCTTGCCGAAGCGGACGCCGACGTTCCACTTCGGCTTGAGCGAGAGGGTGTCGCGCCGGCACCAGCAGACGAAGCCTTCGGTGGCGATGGTCGTCTTGCCGTCGCTGAGCACGATCTCCACGTCGAGGACGAGGCCGGGCTTGAGCTTCTTGGTGCTGACGATCTGGGCGCCGCCCATGCTCAGGTCGAGGAGGCTGTGGGCGGAGTTGGGCTTGAAGCCCAGCTTGCGCCAGAAGCCGTCGCGGGGGATGGCGACGACCGACGTCTTTTCGGGCTTGAAGCGGCGATGGTGGCGCCGGGGATCGACGGCCTTGGGGATCTTCTGCGACTTCTTGGCGGGGTGAACGGGCTCTTCGGGCAGGCCCAGGCCGGTGATGCCCTTGTCGAACTCGACGCCGGTCACGTGCGCGGTGCGACCGTCGGACTTGAGGCTTTCGGACCAGCGCACGGTGCCGTCGACGGAGGAGCGGGTGCCGGCGCCCGGGCGGACGATCAGGACCTGGACGCGCAGGCCGGCGCGGACGCGGCTCCGGCTGACGAAGCAGGCGCCGCGGGAGCTGACGTCGATGAGCTTGACCGCGAGGTTCGGATCGGCCTCGTTGGCGTCGGCGCCGAGGGCCTTGCAGCCGATGAAAAACGTGTTGTCCGCGCGGATCCGCCGCGCCCGCCGCCGCTCGTGGGCGGGCCGCTTCTCTTCCTTGGTGAAGTCCGCCGGGATCCGGTCGCGATGTCGCTCTTCCGACATAAGAATCGAAACTCCTCCTCGGGAGTATAGCGCGAGATCCCTGGAGCGTAAAAAATTTCACCGGCGAAATCGCCAGGGGCGGCCCTGAACGCGGACCTCCCCGAAGACGGATGTTTATGCCGTAAACTTCGGGCATGGAAAAGCGGGTGGGGGGCTTCGACGTCCTGGGCCGGATCAAAGACGGCTCCGTCGGCACGATCTGGCGGGTGAAGGGGCCGGGCGGGCGCCCCCTCGCGCTCAAGCAGATTTCCGCCGAGAAGGGCGGCGACCCCGCGCAGCGGAAGCGGTTCCGGAAGGAATTCGACGTCCAGAAGTCCCTCGAGCACCCGGCGATCCTGCGCGTGTTCGACTACATCGAGGATCCGCCGCGGGACGGCTTCACGATGGAGTACTTCGAGAGCGAAAGCCTCAAGCTCGCCGAGTACGCCCTGCCCGATCGTGTGAACCTCCGCGAGTTCCGGATCCTGCGGCAGCTCGCCGAAGCGCTGCGGCACGTGCACGGAAAGGGGATCATCCACAAGGACCTGAAGCCCGAGAACGTGCTGATCGGCCCGGACGGGGCGGTCCGGCTGATCGACTTCTCGCTCGCGGAGACCCGCTGGGACCGCTGGCTGCGCTTCGGCAAGCGCGTCGACGGCACGCCGATCTACATGCCCCCGGAGCAGATCCGCGGGGAGCGCTGCGACGCTCGGACGGACGCCTACGCGTTCGGCCTGATCGCGTACGAGCTGCTCGCCAAGCGGCTCCCGTTCGCGGGGAAGGACCACGACGCCTACCTGCGCGCCCACCTCCGCCAGGCGCCGCCCCCGCTCAGCGACCACCTCCCGGACGTCGCCCCCGACCTCGAGGCGCTGGTCCTCGGGCTCCTCGAGAAGGATCCCGCGCGGCGCCCCGACCTGAAGGCGGCGGCCGCCACCCTGTCGAAATGGGAGATCGCCGATCCCGGCCTGCGCCGCAAGCAGGTGAAGAGGTTCGACGCCCCCCGGCCCGTCCCCGATCCCTTCGACGAAAAGGCCCACTTCGGATTCTGACGGCGCGGGACGATACTGTAGTCGGGCATGGAAAATTGCGTCGCGGGCTTCGACGTCCTGGCCAAGATCAAGGAAGGCTCGCTCGGCACGATCTGGTGCGTGGCGGGGCCGGGCGGGAGTCTCCTCGCGGTCAAGCAGCTCTCCGCCGAAAAGGGCGCGGACCCCGCGCAGCGGAAGCGGTTCCGGAAGGAATTCGACCTCCAGAAGGGGCTCGACCACAAGTCGATCCTGCGGGTGTTCGACTTCGTCGAGAAGCCGCCGCAAGACGCCTTCACGATGGAGTATTTCGAGAGCGAGGGCCTCAAGACCGCGCTGTACTGCCTGCCGGATCGCGTCAACCACCGCGAATTCAAGATCCTCCGGCAGATCGCCGACGCGCTGAGCCACGTGCACGAGAAAGGCGTCGTCCACAAGGACCTGAAGCCCGAGAACGTCCTGATCGACGCGGGGGGCACGATCCGGCTGATCGACTTCTCCCTCGCGCAAGCGCGCTGGGACCGCTGGCTCCAGTTCGGCAAACGCATGGAAGGCACGCCGATGTACATGGCTCCCGAGCAGGCGCGCGGGGGGCGCTGCGACGCCCGGACGGACGCCTACGCGTTCGGGCTGATCATGTACGAGCTGCTCGGCAAGCGCATGCCCTTCTCCGAACGGAATCCCGAGGCCTTCCTGCGGGCCCACCAGACCCAGCCGCCGCCTCCGCTCACCGAGCTCGTGCCGGGGCTCGCGCCCGACCTGAACCAGATGGTCCTCGGTCTCCTGGACAAGGATCCCGGGAAGCGGCCGGTGATGAAGGACGTCGTCGTCGCCCTCACGCGCTGGGAAGTCGCCGACCCCGCCATGCGGCGCAAGCAAGTGCGGATGTTCGACGCCCCCCGCTCGCTGCCTGATCCGTTCAACGACTCCCGCCACGCCAAAAGTTAACGTTTACGCGTCGCGTAAACGTTAACATTGACCTCGGGCGAGCCCGGGGAGAACACCATGCCGACGAAAAAACTGGCCCTCATCGGCGGCGGCGCGCTGCTCCTTATCGTGGCGGCCTTCGTGCTCTGGCCGCGCCCCGCGCCGCCTCCGCCTCCCAAGGTGGTCGAGGCGCCGAAAGGACCCGACCCGGCGCTCCTGGCGAAGATCGCGGAGCTCAAGAAACAGGTCGAGGAGTACGAAGGAAAGGGCAGGTTCAACGAGGCCCTGGTCGCCCTCAAGGAGCTGGCGGCGCTGGAGCCCGCCCCCGGGCTGGCCGAGATCAAGACCCGCCTGGAAGGGAAGCGGTCCCGCTTCGAAGCCTGGCAGGGCGGCGTCAAGAAAGCCGAAGCGGAGCGGGCCGACGCGGCCCGCCGGAACACCGCGGCCGGCTGGCAGAAGGTCGTCGACCTGGCCGCCGAGGCCGAGAAGCTCGCGGCCGGCGAAGAGCAGACCCGCGTCACCCGCGGGATCGCGGCCTCCGCGCGGCAGCAGCTCCTCTGGTGCCAGGCTCGCGACGAGGAGAAAGCCGGCAAGCTCGACGCCGCCATCGACCTCGCCGCGCAGGCCGTCGCCGCCGCCCCCGAGCCGCCGGCGGAGCTGACGGCCTACAAGACCGGCCTCGACCGCCGCAAGCGCAAGGGGGAGTTCGACAAGGCGGCCTACGCCGCGCGCGCGGAAGGCGTGCCGACGAAGGCGTACGAGCTCTGGCAGAAGGCCCGCCCGCTCGCCGAGGATCCGAAGGACGTCGCGGAAGCCGACGCCCGCCTGCACGCCCTGAAGCCGTTCGTCGATCCGGCGGAGCGGGAGCGCCGCTACGAGGAGGCGCTGAAGGCCGGCGACGCGGCGCTGGCGGCCGGCGAGTTCGACGCGGCGGAGAAGGCGTTCAAGGAGGCGCAGGCGCTCAAGGTGACGGACGCCAAGCCCGCCCAGGGGCTGGTGAAGGTCACGGCGGCGCGGAACGCGAAGGGGGTCGAGACCCACCTGGCGGCCGCGCGCGACGCGGAAGGCAAGAAGGAGTGGGCGGACGCCATCGAGGCCTACGACCGGGCGCTGCGGATCCGGCCCGGCGACGCCGCCTCCACCGCGCGCCGGAAGGAGCTGGAGGCCGCGCACCGCCCGCCGAAGATCCAGCTGAAGCTCAGCGAGTCGACCGGGATCACGATGGAGCTGGTGCTCGTCAAGCGCGGCAAGTTCACGATGGGCGATCCGCGGGGCGGCAGCGACGAGAAGCCGCGGGACGTCGAGATCGCCAAGGACTTCTGGATGCAGACGACGGAGCTGACCCAGGCCCAGTGGGAGCTGGTGATGAACACGCGGCCCTGGGTCGCCGCGAGCGTGCCGCTCCTGCCCGTCGAGGGCGTCAGCTGGGAGGACGTCCAGAAATACCTCGAGAAGCTGAGCCCCCTGATCCGCGAGCAGCTCAAGGGCCGCCGCCTGGCCCTGCCGACCGAGGCGGAGTGGGAGTACGCCTGCCGCGCGGGGACGTCGACCCGCTGGTCCTTCGGCGACGACGAGAGCCAGTTCGACCTCCACGGCTGGAACACGGTGAACGCCACGAAGGCCCCGCAGCTGGTCGCGAAGAAGCGCCCGAATCCCTGGGGCCTCTTCGACATGCACGGCAACGTGGCGGAGTGGTGCGCGGACGAGGCGGGGAAGACCGCCGACGACGCCCCCGCGCTCCGCTGGGTCCGCGGCGGCAGCTGGAACGACCGCGCGCTCAACTGCCGCTCGTCGAAGCGCGAGAAGGACGTCCCCTCGAAGAGCGGCGCCTTCCTCGGCTTCCGCGTGATCCTGCGCCCCCCGTAGCAGGTCCAGGACACGGGTCCAGGTCCAGGACGCGGCCGGTCACGTCGGGTGCGCGGCGGTGAGATCGCGGAGAAATCTGCCCGCCACTTTTCTCCGCGCGCGGAGAAAAGTGGCGGGCCGATTCCTCTACTTGCGGGGCTCGAGGTTGCGGAGCTCGAGGGCGGCGGCCAGGGACTCGGCGAGGTCGCGGCGGCCGGGCGTCTGGGCGGCCCGCTCGAAGTGGCTCCGGGCGCCTTCCGGGTCGCCGGAGAGCAGCCGGCGCATGCCGGCGTAATAGTCGGCCTCGCAGGCGCGCTCGGCGGACTCCCGCGGCTCGAACGTCGGCAGCAGCGCCCGCAGGTCGCCCTCCGGCAGCCGGCCCAGAAGGACGTCGGCCGCCCGCCGGTACCAGCCGCGGAGCGAGGCGTCGGTCCGCGCCTTGAACCAGGCGTCGAGGTTCGAGTCCGCCGCCCGTCGGTCCCCGCGCCGGGCCCGCGCGACCCAGAGCAGGAGCTGGATCCGGTCCCGCTCGCGCCAGGGCAGGCCGTCGCGCGCCCCCGCCGCCTCGAGATCCGCCGCCGCCTTCAGGCCCTCGCCCAGGCTGAGCCAGGCCAGCGCCCGCTCCACCCGGCCTTCGCCCGCGCGGTCGATCGCCCGCGTCAGCTCCGCCGCCGCCTCCGCGAAATCGCCGAGGGCCAGCTGGGCCGTCCCGGTGATGAGCGGCAGCGGCCGCAGCGCCCGGCGCGCGTCCTTGAGCGCGGCGTCGAAGGCGCCCATCGACAGCCGCAGCGCCGCCCGGGCCGCCCAGGCCGGGCCCAGCTTCGGGTCGAGCTCGATCGCGCGCGAATACTCCTCGATCGCCGCCGTCCGGTCGCCCATCGCCTCCCGCACTTGGCCGCGGCGCAGGCTGCCCCGCGGATCCCGCGGCCGCGTCTCGAAGGCGCGGTCGAGCTCCATCAGCGCCTGCGCGTGGTCGGCGGCCGCGCCCCGGACGTCGCCCGCCCCCCCGCGGATCCGCGCGCGCTCCAGATACCCGCGGTAGGACTTCGGCTCCAGCTCGACGAAGCGGTTCAGGTCGTCGAGGGCCCCCGCGACGTCCCCCTGCGCCTCCCGGACGGCCGCCCGGGCGCGGAAGGCGTCGGAGCCGCTGCGCTCCAGCACGGCCCGGTCGGCGGCGGCGCGGGCGCCTTCGACGTCCCCCAGGGCCAGGCGGGCGGGGACGAGCAGGAGGAGGGCTTCGTGGCGGCCCGGCTCCAGCTCGAGGGCGCGCGCGGCGTCGACGGCCGTGCCGGCGAGGTCGCCGAGGGCGGTCTTGATCGAAGCCCGGGTCTGGAGGGCGTAGGCGGAGGCGGGGGCGAGCTGGACGGCGCGGTCGGCGTCGGAGAGGGCGCCCTCGAGGTCGCCGCGGTAGACGTTGCGGAGATAGGCGCGCTCGACGTAGGTCAGGTAGGCTTCGGGGGCCAGCGCCAGCGCCTTGGAGAGGTCTTCGAGGGCGGCGTCGACGTCCCCGCGGTAGCGGTGGGCGCGGGCGCGGTTGCGGTAGGCCCAGGTGAGCGTCGCGTCGAGCTGGAGGGCGCGGGTGGAGTCGGCGAAGGCGGCCTCGTACTGCCGCCGGCGCAGGTTCACGATGCCGCGCCAGAGGTAGGCGTCCGCGTCCGGCCCGGCCGCGAGCACGCGGTCGAGGATTTCGCCGGAGCGCTCGTAGGCGCCGGCGTAGAACGCCGCGATGGCTTCCAGCCGCATGGCGGCGGCGTCCCAGGGCTCGACGTTCGTGTAGCGGGAGATCAGGTCCGCCGCCTCGTCGAACTTCGCCCGCCCCATCGCCAGCAGGCCGCGCAGAAGCACGCCTTTCTCCGGCGCGCCGAGATCTCCCGCCTCGAGGAGCGCCTCGGCCTCGCGCCGCAGCCGCGCCTGGTCCTCCGTCTCGGCCGCGAGGTCCTCGAGGATGAGCGGCGGCGCGTCCGCCTCCGCGCCGCTCGCGTAGGGCTGGAAGAGCGGCGTGCCGCGGGAGCGCTGATAGTCCAGGAGCCGGACTTTCGCCGACTGGTAGCGCGCCTCGGCGTTCCCGGGGTCGAGCGCGAGCGCCCGTTCCCAGGCGGCCTTCGACGCCTCGGTCCGCCCCAGGACCTGCAGGCAGCGGCCCTGGAGGACCCACGCGTCCGCCGTCTCGCGCGCCCGCCCCGCGCTTTCGAAGAGCTCCAGCGCGGCGCCGGCCAGGCTCCGGGCGCGGTCCTGGCGGCCGGAGGTCGTCGCCTTGACGACGTCCTCCCAGGCGTCGCGCCCGCGCCGCATCGCCTCGAGGTAGGACGTCGTCCGCGACCGGTCCAGCGCGTAGAGCCCGCCGACGACGCCGAGGAGGGCGGCGAGGACGGCGACGGCGATGGCGCCGCGGCGCTTGGCGCAGTAGCGGGCGAGGCGGTGGAAGGTGCGGGCCGGGCGCGCGAGGATGGGCTCGCCCTCGAGGAAGCGGTCGAGCTCGTCGGCGAGCTCGCCGGCCGTCGCGTAGCGGCGCTCGCGCTCCTTCTCGAGGCACTTCTGGACGATCGTCTCGAGGTCCTGGTGGATGCGCGGGTTCATCTGGCGGAGCGGGACGGCCTCGTCGGCGAGCACCTTGCGGGCCACCTCGTAGGGGTTCGCGCCGACGAACGGCGGGCGGCCGGAGAGCAGCTCGAAGAGCGTGGCGCCGAGCGAATAGACGTCGGTGCGGCGGTCGAGCTTCTCGCCCCGCGTCTGCTCCGGGCTCATGTAGGCCGGCGTGCCGAGCACCAGGCCGGTGTGGGACAGTGTCTGGCCGGCCTCGATCGGGCGCGCCAGGCCGAAGTCGAGGACCGTGACGGTCCAGCCCGACGGCCCCTCGGTCGCCATGATGTTCTCGGGCTTGAGGTCGCGGTGGATGATGCCTTCGCGGTTGGCGTAGTCGACGGCCCGGGCCGCGTCGCGGACGCAGCGGAGGAAGAGCTTGCGGTCGTCGCGGGGCAGCCGGCTGAGGGTGCGGCCGCGGACGTAGCTCATGGCGATGAAGTGGCGGCCCTCGATCTCGCCGACCTCGAAGATGGAGGCGATGTGGGGGTGGTTGAGGCTGGCGACGGTCTGGGCCTCGCGGCGGAAGCGGGCGAGCTCGTCCTCGTCGGAGGCCTTGAGGAACTTGAGGGCGACGTGGCGGCCGAGGTCGCTGTCGAGCGCCTTCCAGACCTCTCCCATGCCGCCCTGGCCGAGGCGCTCGGTCAGGAAGTACTTGCCCATCCGCTTCCAGGCCGCGGCGGGCGTCTGGGGAGGCGTCTCCTTGACGCCCTCCGGAGTCATGGCGAGGGTCCGGCACCAGGGGCACGCGTCGTCGCCTTCGACGGGGCCGCCGCAGCGCGGGCAGGGCTTCTCCGAGGCCATGAACCCCAAGTGTAACGTTTTAGCGTCGCCGGAACGTTAGCTCCGGCGCTAACGTTCCAGCGACGCCGGATCGTTAACAGGACGGGCCGTCTCGCCCTCGATCCGGTCGGGAAAGCGGAAGACCTTCCCGTCGCGGTCGCAGAAGTACAGGGACGAGGCCGAGGGCGCCAGGGGGTCGCCGTCCGCCCAGAGCGCGTAGAACCCCGGATGGGCGTTCAGCGGGCGCCGCGGATAGGCGTGGTTCAGCGCGCCCTTCGTCAGGACGCGGACCTTCGACCACGTGGCCCCGCGGTCGGGGCTCTCCCAGAGGGCGACGTCCCCGCCCGTCGCGTGCGGCCGCGCGCCCGGCTCGGTCGTCGCGATCACCCGCCAGCGCCCGCCCTCGACGTAGAGCGAGCCGTGGTCGTAGTTGTGGTCCGACGTCGTGAACTCGCGCGTCTCCCACGCCGTCCCGGTCCAGCGGGTGGTCCGCCACTGCCGCGGCCCGTTCTTCGGCCCGGCCTCGTAACCCTTCGACGTCAGGTAGAGGACGACCGGCTTGCCCTCGTCGAAGCGCAGGTCCTTCAGGTAGACGAGCAGGCCCTCTTTCTTGTAGTCGTGGACGAGGACGTCGCCGTGGCTGGTCCACGACGTCCCGAAATCGCGCGTCTCCTTGTAGTAGAGGTTCGTCCGCGCGTTCAGGCCGCCCGGCTTGGGGTGGACGTCGAACACCGTCCCGATCCGTCCGTCCTCCGCGCCGCTGATCTGGTAGTGGCCGAGCTCCTCGTGCGACAGCGACGCCGGCGCGGACCAGGTCCGCCCGTCGGGGCTCGTCATCCACCAGAGCCCGCGGCCCTCCTTGTAGCGCGTGTGCAGGAAGAAGAAGCCCTTCTCCGGGATCCACCAGGGCTGGCCGTACGAGAAGTTCGTCTCGAGCACGCGCTCGAACGCGCCGATGTCGTAAGGTTTCACGCTCCGGTGGATCCAGGAGGGTCTGGACGTCCCGTGCGCGTTCGAGAAGATCCAGAGGTGGCCCGCGTCGTCGATGGAGAGCACGGGATTGTCGTGGGCGTCGTCGGTCTTCTTGTCCAGGAGGATCGCGGGCCGCGGGACGGTGGACGTCGCGTGATCGAAGTACGACACCATGTGGAGCAGCGTGTTCCGGTCCCGGGGGCTGCCGCCGTAGACGAAGAAGGTGCGGTCGACGGCCTTCGCGTAAATCGCGATGGGGACGTGCTGCTGGGGATAGGTGGCGAAGCCGCCGCTGTACTTGTATTTGTGCTCGTCCTTCGAGGGCTGGTTCATGTACCAGATGCCGCGGTAGCCGTCGTCGCGGGGAAGGTCTTGCGTCAGGAGCAGAAGAAGAACGATCATTTGGGAATATCTTAGGCCGTCGGCGGTCGTTCTTTAATCGAGATCGGAGGAAGACCATGATTTCCATTCTGTTGGCGACCCTGCTGCAGTCGGACCTGAAGTCGGCCGGGCCCCTCGCGTTCGGGCCGGACGGCGTGCTCTTCGTGGGCGACGCCGCGGGCGGCGCGGTGCACGCGATCGAGACGGGCGACACCAAGGGCGACCCGGAGAAGGTGAAGCACGACGTCCAGGGCCTCGACGCGAAGGTCGCGGCGGCGCTGGGCGCGCAGGCCGGCGACATCCGGATCAACGACCTGGCGATCAATCCCGCGACGGGGAACGCGTTCCTCTCGGTGTCGCGCGGCAAGGGCCCGGACGCGGCGGGCGTGATCCTGAAGCTCGACGACGCGGGCAAGCTGAGCGAAGTGAAGGGCGCGACGACGAAGGCCGCGCTGCCGAACCTGCCGACGGA
Source organism: Planctomycetota bacterium (assembly GCA_036383955.1). Classification (GTDB taxonomy): domain Bacteria; phylum Planctomycetota; class MHYJ01; order MHYJ01; family JACPRB01; genus JACQFK01. The sequence goes on from DASVNH010000285.1 coordinate 39,758, forward strand.
CAAGGGCCGGGCGGAGGCGATCACGGACCTGGCGTTCGTGGACGGCAAGGTGATCGTCGCGGGCCTCTCGAACGAGGAGTTCGCCTCCAATCTGCGGGCGATCCCGTATCCGTTCAAGACCGCCGAGGCCGGGGCGGGCGTGGAGATCTTCCACGGCGCGCACGGCCGCTTCGAGACGAAGTCGCCGGTGCGGACGTTCGCGATCTACAACGACCACGTGCTCGCGGCCTACACCTGCACGCCGCTGGTGCGCTTTCCGCTGGAGTCGCTCAAGCCCGGCGCCAAGATCAAGGGCACCACGGTCGCCGAGCTGGGCAACCGCAACCGCCCGCTCGACATGATCGTCTACAAGCAGGGCGGCAAGGACTTCGTGCTCATGGCCAACAGCAGCCGCGGCGTGATGAAGATCTCGACCGACGGCATCGCGGCCGCCAAGGGCATCACGGAGAAGATCAACGACAAGGCCGGGCAGACGTATGAGACGATCGACGCCCTCAAGGGCGTCGTCCAGCTCGACCGCCTGAACAAGGGCCACGCCGTCGTCCTCGCGGGCGCGGAAGGCGGCCCCCTCAACCTGAGCACCATCGCCCTGCCTTGATGCGCGGGCTGTGGATTCTCGCCCTGGCGGGCTGCGGAGCGGGTCCGGCGATCTCGCTGGACCCGCTCCAGGCCCGGGCGGAGGGCGTCGACACCCTCCAGGTCTACGTCGCCGGCGCGGCCGATCCCGTGCTTGGGGCCTCCGCGCGCGAGGGCGGGGCGCTCGTGTTCCGGCCGCGCTATCCCTTCCTGAGGGGCGTGCCGTACCGGGTGGTGGCGGGGGAGGTCGAACGCGTCATCACGCTGCGCCCCGACGATCCGCCGCCGCCGGCGCGGCTCACGCGGATCTGTCCGAGCGCCGACGTCCTGCCCGAGAACCAGCTGAAGTTCTACCTGCACTTCTCGGGGCCCATGCCGCGGGGCGAGCTGTACCGGCGGGTGGCGCTGTACGAAGGACGTCGAAAGGTGGAGCTCCCGTTCCTCGAGCTGGGCGAGGAGCTCTGGGATCCCGAGAACCGGCGGGTGACGCTGCTCTTCGATCCGGGGCGGGTCAAGAGAGGGCTGACGCCGCGCGAGCAGGAGGGGCCGGCCCTGGAGCGGGGGAAGAGCTACACGCTCGTGGTGGACGGGGCCTGGCCGGACGTCTGGAAGCGGCCGCTCGGGAAGGACGTCCGCAAGACCTTCACGGTCGGGCCGCCGGATGAGACGCGGCCGGATCCGAAGACCTGGGCGTGGGAGCTGCCGACGTCGGGCACGCGGGAGCCGCTGACGCTCACGTTCCCGGAGCCGCTCGACGCGGCGCTGCTGGAGCGCGTGGTGCGCGTGGAGGACGTCCGCGGCGTGGTGGCTCTCGAGAAGGCGGAGACGGTCTGGCGCTTCACGCCGGAGGCGCCGTGGCCGGCCGGTCCGCGCGCGCTGCTCGTCGACACGGTGCTCGAGGACCTCGCGGGCAACAACCTGGAGCGGCCCTTCGAGGTCGACGTCATCCGCCCCACCGAGTTCCGCCTCACGACGCGGACGCTGCGCCTCCCATTTGTTACGAAGTAACCAGTTTACTTTGTAACAAGCAGCGCGAGCGTGGCCCAGGCGCTGGTCGAGATGCGCTGGGCGTAGCTCTCGGCGCCGGGCGGTCGCGTCGTCTCCGGCCAGCTGCCGTCCGAGTACTGCCGCGTCAGCAGGAAGTCGCGTCCGCGGCGGATCAGCTCGCGCTCGCCCGTGTTCGCGAGGCCGAGCAGCGCGATCGCCGTGTCGAAGACCTCGCCGTCCCAGGAGCCGTCCGACGCCTGCGACGTCCGCAGGAGCTCCACGCAGTCCGCGCGCGGGCCCCGCAGGAGCAGGGCGCCCGCGTCCAGCGGCGTCGCGGGCTTCCGCGCCTTGAGCCAGGCGTCCGTGACCTCGACCGGCTGGCCGGCGAGTGACAGCACGCGGCGCGCGACGACCGTCGCCAGCGTCCGGCCATAGGTGATTGGCGAGCCGGCCAGGCCGCCCGCGTCGACGCCGAACGATCCGTCCGCGTCCCGCTGGATCAGCGCGGCCGCGCGGCGCAGCGCCTCGCCCCGTTCGCCCGACTCCGCCAGCGCGAACGCGAACTGCAGCGCCGCGAGCTTCTTGTCGCTGAACTCCTTGTCCGGTCCGTTGTCCTTCCAGGACTCGGGACGTCGAAGGAACGCGAGCGTCGCGGGATCGACCTCCCGCCCCGCCGCGATCAGCGCCCGGGCCGCGTCGCCGTTGTTGTGGCAGGAGAAGCAGCCGTTTTCGGCGCGCCATTTGGGGACTTCCCGCGCGAGGAAGTCGACGGCCCGGGTTTCCGGCGTGGAGCAGCCTAACAGCAGCCCTTCGACTACGCTCAGGGCAAGAAGCGGGAGCCAGCGCATGGCCGTATCTTAACCATGATCGCCCTTCTCTTGCTCCTGGCTCAAGACTGGCCCCAGTGGCTCGGGCCCACGCGCGACGGCGTCTCGACCGAGCGCGTCGCTCCGTGGAAGGACACGCCCGCGGCGCTGTGGAAGGTCGAGGTCGGCGAGGGCCACAGCTCGCCGATCGTGGCGGGCGGCCGCGTCTATCTTCACGCCAAGATCAAGGGCAAGGACGAGGAGACCGTGGCGGCGTACGACGTCGCGACCGGCAAGGAGCTCTGGTCGAAGACCTATCCCCGCGCGGCCTTCCAGAGCCCGTTCGGGCTGGGGCCGCGCGCGACGCCGATCGTGTCCGGCGGGAAGCTCTTCACGTTCGGCGTGACCGGCCTGCTCACGGCGTGGGATGTCGAAGGAAAGCAGCTCTGGCAGGTCGACACGCTGAAAGAGTTCGGCGCCAAGAACCTGACGTTCGGCGTGTCCTGCTCGCCGCTGGTCGTCGACGGCCTCCTCTTCCTGAACGTGGGCGGGAAGGGGGCGTCGGTCGTCGCGTTCGCCGTCGACAGCGGCAAGAAAGTCTGGTCCTCGCTCGACGACAAGGCGAGCTACTCGTCGCCGGTGGTGCTGAGCGGGCAGCTCGTGGCGCAGACGCAGGCGGGGGTCGTGGGGATGTCGACGTCCGACGGCACGCCGCTCTGGAGCTTCCCGCTGGTGGACAAGCTGAGCGAGAGCTCGATCACGCCGATCCTGGCGGGCGGGCTGGTGATCGCGAGCTCGGTGACGTACGGCAGCGCGGGGATCAAGGTGGAGGGGAAGACGGCGACGGCGGCCTGGAAGAATCCGGCGCTGACCTGCTACATCTCGACGCCGATGCCGGTGGGGCCGGAGCACGTGTACATGGTGACGGGGACGATCCTGGGCCCGCCGACGGCGACGCTGCGCTGCGTGGAGGCGGCGACGGGCAAGATCCTCTGGAGCCGGCCGAACGTGGGGACCTACCACGCCTCGCTGACGAAGACGGCCGACGGCAAGCTGCTGATGCTCGACGACAAGGGCGGCCTCGCGCTGCTGGAGCCGGACCCGGCGGCGTACAAGGAGCTCGCGAGCGCGAAGATCTGCGGCGGCACCTGGGCCCATCCCGCGCTGACCGGCGGCTCGCTCTACGTCCGCGACCAGTCGTCGCTGATCTGCGTCAAGTTGGCACCCTAGGTCCTGAAGTAAACGTCGCGCATCTTCTCGATAAACTTCGGGTCCAGGTCGATCCCCGACGCGGATCCGATCACGGTGTCGATGCCGCATTTGGGACAGAGCGCCGTACGCGCGACGCCGTCCTTGCCCTCCCAGATCCACTCCTGGATATCGCCGGGCTTGAAGACGGCGAGACAGTAGAAGCAAGCGCAGCGGTCGCTCTTCTCGATCTCGTCGCGATTATCCAGAGAATGCCGATGCGCCTCCCGAAACGGATGGCGCGCTTTCTTCGAGGAGGGACGCGCTTTGCGGCTCGGCATGGCCGAAGTTTAGCTCATTTGTGTACGCGCATCTCCAGCTCCGCGAGTGACGGCCTCCCAGTCGTACACAAGAGACTGGAGGAGCTTCCGCAGTTCGTTCGAACGCCGACTCGCGATCAGCCGAGGCTCCTTGCCGCGCGCATAGAGGATCAGTGCCGGCAGACTCATCACCTTCAGCCTCGTCAGGAAGTCGTGGTTCTCCGGATCTTCCGTGTCCAGGGAGCGAAACGCGACGCGGTCTTGGAATTCCAGGCTCAAGGCTTTCAGCGCGTGGTCCAGGGGCCGGCTGACCCCGCTCCAGTCCTCCCACGCATGAATGATCAGGATCGGCGCGTGCGCGGCGGCCTCGGGAATCGCGACCTCGTCGATGCTCTCGCTGAACGGACGCCACATGACTCGCTAACGTCGGAGAAGAGGACCGGATTCCCTCGGGCTTCGGTCTACCGTCTACGGTCTACCGGCTACGGCCTTGGCCGCGTCCGTGAGCTCTTTCTTGAGGGCGGCGGGGGCGGGGGCGCGGAGGACCTTGATCAGCTTCGGGGGCTCGGCGGTCGGGTCGAGCAGGACCAGGGCGCCGGGAGCGGTCACCTTCCAGCGCTTGAGGTCCTCGTTGTCCTTCGCGTAAGGGAGCTTCGTGAAGACGGCGGGGACGTCGAGGTCCGTCAGCGCCCGCAGCAGGAGGTAGCTGCGCAGCTCATCGTCGGCGACCACGACCACGGCGTGGACCTTCTTCGCGGATTTCGCGTCGTCGAGCGTCCCGAACGTCTTCGGCCCCACCGGGGCGTCGAACTCGGGAATCGCGGCCGCGAACTTCGCGGGCTCCGCGTTGAACTTCCCGATGCAACTCGCTCAGCAGAGCCCGATCGGCCGGCCCTTGTAGACGACCATGTTCGCCGCCCGAGACTTCTGGCCGGGCTTCACCGGGCAGAGCGCGTTGATCGGTTCCTGCAGGAGGGCGAGGGCGAGGAGAATCGACATCCTGTTTAAGTATACTGTCGCGATGAAACGCGGGTTGCTTCTGGCTCTGATGATGGGGTGCGCGGGGACGTCGACGTCCGACGCGCCGCCGAACATCGTGCTGATCATCGCCGACGACCTCGCGTGGGACGACCTGGGGGCCTACGGACATCCCACGCTGCGCACGCCGAACATCGACCGGCTCGCGCGAGAGGGCCTGCGCTTCGACCGCGCCTACGTCACGACCAGCTCGTGCAGCCCGAGCCGCGCGAGCCTGATCACCGGCCGCTACCCGCATTCGGCCGACGCCGAGCAGCTGCATTGGCGACTTCCTCCGGACCAGGTCACGTTCGTCGAGCTGTTGAGGAAGTCGGGCTACTGGACCGCCGCGGCGGGGAAGTGGCATCTGGGCGACGCCGTGAAGGACCGCTTCGACCTCGTGCGCGAGGCCGATCCCGCGGGCTTCATCAAGGGCTCCAAGTCCGCGGGCAGCGGCTGCGAGGACTGGGTCCGCACGCTGAAGGAGCGGCCCAAGCACAAGCCGTTCTTCCTCTGGCTGGCGTCGATCGACCCCCATCGCGACTACGAGAGCGCGAACTTCAAGGCGGAGGACGTCGTGATCCCCCCCTTCCTGCCGGAAACTCCCGAGGTGCGGAAGGACTTCGCCGCCTACTACGACGAGATCGAGCGGCTGGACCGGTATGTGGGCGACGTCCTGAAGGAACTGCCGGAGAACACGCTGGTGCTGTTCCTGTCGGACAACGGCCGGCCGTTCCCGCGCTGCAAGACGACGCTCTACGAGAGCGGGATCCGGACGCCGCTGATCGCCCGCTGGCCGGGACGGATCGCGCCCGGGGTCTGCGCGAGCCTGGTGTCGACGGTGGATGTCGCCCCCACGATCCTCTCGCTGGCGGCCGTCGAGGCTCCGGCGACGCTGCAGGGCCGTTCGTTCGTGCCGCTGCTCGACACCCCGGGGACGTCGATCCGCGAGTACGTCTTCGCCGAGAAGAACTGGCACGACTACGAGGACCGGTCGCGGGCGGCGCGCTCGCTGAAGTACAAGTACATCCGGAACGACTATCACGACCTGCCGATGACGCCGTCAGCCGACATCGTGCGCAGCCCGACGTACAAGGCGATGAAGGCGGACGTCAAGCCGCGGCCGGAAGAGGAGCTCTACGACCTGGAGAGCGACCCGCACGAGCTGGAGAACCTGGCGGGGGACTCGCGCTACCAGCGGATCCTGGGGAAGATCGAGGACGCGCTGGAGGAGTGGGAGGCGTCGACGAAGGACGTCAAGCCGGCCGCCCGCACGCCCGACGAGTTCGACCGCAAGACGGGCGAGCCCCTGCCCAACCGGCAGAGGCCCCGCCCATCCAAGCGTTAAAGGTCAAGGAGCCAGGTCAAGGTCAAGGAGTCGTCCCCCCCGTTCCCCCCGGGGGGGCAGGGGGGGGATTTCCGTTCCTTGACCTTGACCGTGACCGTGACCTACTTCTTCAGCTTCTTGACGGCCTCGTCGATCGCCGCCTTGACGGTCTTGGGCGCGTTGGTCGTGAGCGTCTTGAGGACCTTGCCCTCGCCGTCGGTGGGGTCGATGACGAGCATCTTGGGGACCTCGGTCACCTTCCACTTCTTGGCGTCCTCGTTGTCCTTGGCCCAGGCGACCTCGCAGAAGGCCACGTTGTCGAAGACGCCCTTGAAGGCGGCGTCGCCGAGGCCCTTCTTGAACATCTCCGACTTGGGCTTGGCGTCCACGAAGAGCAGCACGACGGGCTTGCCGTCGGTCTTGCCGGCGTCGAAGGCCGCCGTCGCCGACTCGAGGCCCTTGGGGCCGCGCTTGTGGGTCGTCGCGATCTCCTCGAACTGCTTCTTCAGACCGGCCGGGCTGCGGTCGCCCATCTTGGCGACCTGCTTGCCGTCGGGGTCGAGGTAGAGCAGGGTGGGCATGGCCTGCACGCCGTACTTCTCGAAGAGCGCCCCGTCCTTGTCGCCGTCGACGAGAATCCGGATCAGGCCTTCCGAGGCCTTCACCACGGAGTCGTCGCTGAACGCGCCCGCGTCCAGAACCTTGCAAGCCCCTCAGAAGTCGGCCGTGAAGTACAGCATCAGCGGCGTGCCGGTGGCCTTCGCCTCCGCCAGCGCCGCGTCGTGGGTCTTGCCTTCCCGGAACTTGATCTTGCCGCCGCCGCCCGCCAGGGCCGGCAACGCCAGCGCGGCCAGCGCCGCGAAGGTCATCAGCGTCCGCCTCATACCGCCTCCTCTATTCCACTTCCCTATAATTTAGCGGGTTTTCATCGGAACATCGTGGCAAATCGGCGCGGTCCGGAAGAACGCCACCGTCACCCGTCCGCAGGTCCCGCAGCGCCAGCGCGCCTGGTTCAAGGGCGCGGGACAGGAGGCGATCGACGTCCCCCGCCCCTCCATCGGCCTGAGGCTCATCCGGAGGATCCGGAACGGGCTGGTCTCGTTCGCGACGAAGAAGGCCCGCGGAGTCGGCGGGACGTAGCGGGGATCCAGCGAGAGGCGGCCCAGGTCGCCCTCGAAGCGGAGGATCTCCAGGCCGTCGACCTTCACGACGACCGACGCCTTCCGCACGGAATACAGGATCCGGTGGAGAACGTTGTTCCGGAACACGGCCCCGACGCGGGCCGGATACGCGGTCACGTGTCGGCCGTCGAGCCGGTGCGCCCCCGCCCGATGTTCGTTCGCGTGCCAGTTGTCGATCACGACGTCGAAGGCGCCCAGGCCGACGAGGAGTTTGCCGACGTTGTGGAGGCGCTCGACGTCCAGCACGAGGTCGAACTCGTCGGGAGCGGTCCAGGGGACCTGCAGGCGGCTCATCGGCTCCATGACGAGCGACGTCCCCTCGACGCGCCAGGACCCGCGGAGGGCGTCGCGGCCCGGATCGACGCGGCGGAGGAGGTCGATCCCCCGGTCCGAATCCCCGGCGTCGGTGTGGACCAGCGGCAAGAAACAGAGCAGCGCGTGAACCTTCACGCGCCGTCCCGGTTGAAGCTGGCAGCCATGTTCAGTCGTCTCACCACACCTCACGCCCGGGCGGCTTAGCTCCGCCGCCCCTCCGTAGTCACTTCGTTTCTTAGACTCCTGAAAGGACACTCTCATGGTCAGATTCTTGGAAACCGTCCGCGCCGCGGCGCGAGGGCATTACAAACTGAAGAAGCAGACCGGCGGCCCCGGACAGTATGCCGTGGTCGACGTCGTGGTCCGCCCGCTGGAGCGCGGCGGCGGCTTCCGCTTCATCGACGGCGTGGTCGAGGGCCGGGTGCCGAAGGAGTACATGCCGGCCGTCGAGAAGGGCGTGCGCGAGGCCCTGGCGAAGGGCCCGATTCGCGGCTCGACGCTGGTCGACCTGTCGGCGACGGTCGTCGACGGCGCCTTCCATAAGAACGACTCGCACGCGCGCGACTTCCAATTCGCCGGCATGATGGCCTTCAAGGACGCGGTGCGCCAGGCGTCGCCGGCGCTGCTGGAGCCGTGGAGCGAGCTGCGGGCCTGGCTGCCGGCCGCCGCGCTGGGCGCGGTGCTCGGACGGCTGGCCGCCCGCCGCGGCAAGGTCAGCGCCACCGACTACGAGGACGGCCGCTTCATCGTGAAGGGCGCGATCCCGGAGACGGAAGCCACCGCCTTCGACGCGGAGCTGCGGAAGCTGACGTCCGGCCGGGCCCGCCTGACCCTGTCGCATCTCGGCCACCAGCTCACGTAGGTTCAGAAAGTCCCCCCCCGCCCCCCGGGGGGGAAACCGGTTCAGGTTCAGAA